>DYSC01000031.1 GCA_020726365.1 Porphyromonas sp. | reverse complement strand
AACAAAAAAGACCTACACTTTCGTGTAAGTCTTTCATTTTCAGCAGTCGGGATGACAAGATTCGAACTTGCGACCACTCGCCCCCCAGACGAGTACTCTAAACCGGGCTGAGCTACATCCCGCTCATTTTTTTAGTGGCACAAAAGTATATAAATTTTTTGTTGTGCGGAAATGATTTGACCTTTTTTACAACCTTGTAAAGCAAAAAAATCACTTTTCTTTCCAAAAACAATTCATTGTTGTCGTTATATTTATTTAGTTATTCGTTTTATCCCATTATTTTTATCAGTTTCGACAAAAACGTACATTTTGTTCAGTTTTGGAAGCCATTGTAATTTTCAAAATTTAACTCTTTTTTTTCGAAAAAAGAGAACAACTATCGAAAAGATGCTTTATATTTGCATCAGAAAAAACTAACCGCATTGTTAAGAGATTGGAAAACTCAACACTACAAAATTAACGAGCAAAGTATGTTTTTAATGGCGGGCTGCGCCTTCGGGTATTCGTCAGTTGACGAACGGCAGATTACAAAGAAAATGTACCCCTCAAATCCTATTTAATAGGAGTTTTCTCAACATAGGCAATGCGGTTTTTTTACCTTCCCCAACAAAATTCCGGCAACTACAAATTCCAACCATTAGAAATGCATATCGACGATGTGCAAATTTTCACCGTACATCCCCCTGATAATCGGCATTTCTTCAACCGGATGGGGCGCATTCAAATCCTTTTTATACGCATTATACACATCCAACAAATTGTGTTTGCACGTTTGGAATTTTTGTTTGCAATTGCCAATCAATACTTTAAAAAGGACATGGATTGCTATTCGATTAAGATGACCCCTGAAAAGATTTATAGAGGAAATATAAATAAAAAAAGCGAAATCCCAAATATATGGAATTTCGCTTTTTTTCAGTAAGAAACTTACTATTGAATTATTCAGCAGCTTTGGCTTCTTCGGCAGCAGGGGCAGCAGGTGCATCGGCTACAGGTGCAGCTACCGGTTCGGCGGCTACTGTTTCAGCTTTTTTAGCTGCGCTCGAACGACGGGTGCGGGCTGCTTTCTTAGTTGCTTTTTCTTTCAACATGTTTTCGTTGTAGTCTACCAACTCGATAATACACATTTCGGCATTATCACCCAAACGGAAACCGGTACGTAAAATACGGGTATAACCTCCCGGACGATCAGCAATTTTCACCGAAATATTCTGGAACAATTCAGTAACTGCTTCTTTGTTTTGCAAATACGCAAATACGGTACGACGCGAGTGTGTGGTATCGTCTTTACCTTTGGTAAGCAAAGGCTCCACATACACTTGTAGCGCTTTGGCTTTGGCAAGGGTAGTTGCAATCCGCTTGTGTTGAATCAGAGAGATTGCCATATTCGACAACATTGCCTTTCTGTGAGCCGTTTTACGGCCTAAATGGTTGAATTTTTTATTATGTCTCATTTTTTTACTCTTTATCTAATTTATACTTTGAAAGATCCATTCCGAAAGACAAATTAAGGCTTTCTAATTTCTCATCCAACTCTATAAGCGATTTTTTACCGAAGTTACGGAATTTCAGCAAATCGTGTTTGTGGAAACCTGCTAACTCACCCAATGTTTCAACATCGGCAGCTTTCAGGCAATTCAATGCACGAACCGAAAGTTCCAAATCAGTCAATTTTGTTTTCAGCAACTGACGCATGTGTAGTATTTCTTCATCAAATTCATCTGTTTCCTCACCTTCAACTACTTCTAACGAGATTTTTTCGTCAGAGAAAAGCATAAAGTGGTGAATCAAAATTTTGGCAGCTTCTTTCAAAGCATCTTTTGGATGAATTGATCCGTCGGTACTGATGTCGATAACCAATTTTTCGTAATCGGTAATTTGTTCTACACGGAAGTTTTCGATAGCATATTTAACATTACGAATAGGTGTAAAAATAGCATCGATTGGAATAATTCCAACTTCGCCATTCGAAACCTTGTTGTCTTCGGCAGGTGAATAACCACGACCTTTGCTAACAGCAATATCTATCTGGAAATTAGCAGTAGAGTCGAGTTCGCAAATTACTAAATTTGGGTTCAAAACCTCAAATCCTGTAAAATACTTACCTATATCGCCAGCTTTGAATTCGGTAACACCCGATACATTAATCGTTACTTTTTCACTGTCGATATCCTCAACAATTTGTTTGAAACGAACCTGTTTCAGGTTCAGAATAATATTCGTTACATCATCGATAACACCTGGAATAGTGGAATACTCATGATCAACACCGGCTATCTTTATCGATGTAATGGCAAAACCTTCTAATGAAGACAAAAGAATACGGCGTAAAGCATTACCGATAGTAATACCGTAACCTGGTTCAAGAGGACGAAATTCAAATTTACCTTGAAACGCGTCAGCTTCCAACATGATAACCTTTTCAGGTTTTTGAAATGCTAATATAGCCATGGTTTTACTTATTATTTAGAGTACAACTCAACGATTAATTGTTCTTTGATGTTTTCAGGAATATCTTCGCGTTCAGGTATATGTAAATACACACCCGATAAAGAAGATGCATTAAATTCAATCCAAGGATATTTAGAATGATTGAATCCGTTTAACGAAGCAGCAATAACTTCCATCGATTTATTTTTTTCGCGAACTGCAACAACCTGACCAGGACGAACGTGATACGATGCAATATTTACTACTTTACCATCGACAGTGATGTGTTTGTGGCTCACCAACTGACGAGCTCCCGAACGGGTAGGTGCAAAACCTAAGCGATACACAATATTATCCAAGCGTGATTCCAATAATTGCAAAAGTACTTCACCGGTAACACCTTTGGTACGTTGCGCTTTTTCGTATAGGTTGCGGAATTGTTTTTCCAATACACCATAAGTATATTTAGCTTTTTGTTTTTCGCGCAACTGAATACCATATTCCGACGTTTTTTTACGACGGTTTTGTCCGTGTTGTCCGGGAGGATAGTTCTTTTTCGCTAGCACCTTGTCAGGTCCGAAAATTGCCTCACCTAACTTACGGGCAATTCTTGATTTTGGTCCAATATATCTTGCCATTTTTCTTTTCTTTTTTTTTATTTATTATAAAATGGTTTGTTGTTTTACTTCGCACTTTTCGAGTTTTGCCGCTACTGCTGAGAGGTTAATTACTGCAATCATAAACCGTGACAAATACTTAGTACATACAAACCTCATTAATTTTCAAATCTTCAAATCTTCGAATCTTCAAATTCTTGAATTGATTATTCTTCAAATTAAACGCGTCTGCGTTTTGGTGGACGACATCCATTGTGTGGAAGTGGTGTAACGTCGATAATTTCAACTACTTCGATACCTGCACCGTGTACAGTACGAATAGCCGACTCGCGACCATTACCCGGACCCTTTACATACGCTTTCACTTTGCGCAATCCTAAATCAAATGCCACTTTCGAGCAATCCTGAGCTGCCATTTGGGCTGCATACGGAGTGTTTTTCTTTGAGCCACGGAAACCCATTTTACCTGCCGACGACCATGAAATTACCTGCCCGGTGCCATTAGTAAGGGTTACAATAATATTGTTAAACGAAGAGTGTACGTGTAATTGACCTGCACCATCTACTTTTACAATTCTTTTCTTGGCTGCAACTGTTTTCTTTGCCATATTAGTTAAATAATTTTTTTAGCTTTTCTAAAATTCGCTAACAGTTAAACCTTATTTAGTTGCTTTTTTCTTGTTAGCAACTGTTTTCTTTTTACCTTTACGAGTACGAGCGTTGTTTTTCGTACTTTGTCCTCTCAATGGGAGGCCGATACGATGACGAACTCCACGGTAACAACCAATATCCATCAAGCGTTTGATGTTTAGTTGTACTTCCGAACGAAGATCACCCTCTACTTTGTATCCGGCACCAATGATTTCGCGGATTTTAGCTGCCTGGTCGTCAGTCCAATCTTTTACTTTGATGTTGATATCAACACCAGCTTCTTCTAAAATCTTTTTTGCATTACTGCGACCTATTCCGTAGATATAAGTCAATCCAACTTCCCCACGTTTGTTTTGGGGTAAATCTACTCCTACAATTCTTATAGCCATAAACTTAATTTATTTTGCTTATAAAATTTTTATTATCCCTGACGTTGTTTGTACTTGGGATTCTTTTTGTTAATAACGTATAAGCGGCCTTTACGGCGAACGATTTTACAATCGTCGGTGCGCTTTTTTACTGATGCTCTTACTTTCATAATGGATGAATTATCTGCCCCCCAACCCCCTAAAGGGGGAGTTTGGAAGAGTTATTTATTAATTTTATTTGATATTCAAAAATGCTACTATCAACTTCCTGCACATATTCCCCCTTTAGGGGGTTAGGGGGCAGGCTTTTACTTGTATCGGAACGATATCCTGCCTTTCGATAAATCGTAGGGCGACATTTCAACTTTCACTCTGTCGCCGGGTAAAATTTTGATATAGTGCATACGCATTTTACCCGAAATATGAGCTATTATAACGTGACCGTTTTCCAGTTCGACACGAAACATAGCATTCGATAATGCTTCTATAATTGTTCCGTCCTGTTCAATTGCTGCTTGTTTGGCCATAAATTACAATGCTTTGTTGCCTAATACTTGTTCTATATATTCGAAACTTGATAATATATCGGCTTTTCCACGCCTTATTGCAATCGAATGTTCGAAGTGCGCTGAAGGTTTACTATCGATAGTTCGAGTTGTCCATCCATCCTTATCAAACGACAGTTGCCTTTTCCCCATATTAATCATAGGTTCAATAGCAATTGTCATCCCAGATTTCAACATCACTCCATTACCTCGCCGACCGTAATTTGGAACTTCAGGAGCTTCGTGTAAATTCCGCCCAACGCCATGTCCAATCATTTCACGAACTACCGAGTAACCCCGTTGTTCGCAGAGATTTTGAATAGCAAATCCCACATCTCCCAATCGATGACCTTCTTGTGCTTGTTCGATTCCTTTGTAAAGAGACTCTTTGGTGGTACGCAGCAAATCGATAATTTCGGGCTTAACTTCACCTACACAAAAAGTGTAAGCCGAATCGCCATGAAAACCATTTTTATAAACTCCGCAATCCACCGAAACTACATCTCCATCTTTCAATACTACTTTGTCAGAAGGAATTCCATGTACAACCTCATCATTTACCGAAGTACAAATAGACTTAGGATAACCACTATAACCCAAAAACCCTGGCACACCGCCATTATCACGGATAAAGGTATCAGCAAGTTTGTTCAAATCTTCGGTAGTTACACCTGGTGCAATAATTTTTGCAACTTCAGCTAACGTTTTAGCTACTATCTGATTACTGATACGAAGCAATTCGATTTCTTCGTCAGATTTCAAATATATCATTTTATTTAATTTTTAGTAAGCAGAAACTCCGCCAGTACGTCCTTTGATTCGACCCGACTTCATTAATCCATCGTAATGACGCATCAACAAATGACTTTCGATTTGCTGCAAGGTATCCAAAATAACACCTACCAAAATAAGCAAAGATGTTCCTCCGAAGAACTGAGCAAATTCCTGATTAATACCAAGCAACGAAGCAAAAGCAGGCATAATAGCTACAAGTGCAAGGAAAATAGATCCTGGCAATGTAATACGCGACATTATATCATCAAGATATTCAGCCGTACGTTTACCTGGTTTAATTCCCGGAATAAAACCATTATTGCGTTTCATCTCTTCGGCCATTTGAGTTGGATTAATTGTAATTGCCGTATAAAAATACGTAAATGCAATAATCATTAAACCAAATACAAAATTGTACCAAAATCCTGTATTATTCATAAATGCACCAATAAAGCTGCTAATAGTTTCGGAATGAGCAAAACCAGCTAAGGTAACAGGTATAAACATAATTGCTTGCGCAAAAATGATTGGCATTACACCGGCTGCATTTACTTTAAGCGGAATGTACTGACGTACACCACCATATTGTTTGTTGCCTACTACACGTTTAGCATATTGTACCGGAATTTTACGGGTACCTTGTACCAGCATGATTGATGCAGCAATTACCAACAACAAGAAAATAATCTCGAGCATGAACATTACCAAGCCACCACCTGTATCTGTTAATCGCGAAGCAAATTCTTTAATAACAGCACCCGGTAAGCGCGAAATAATACCAACAAGAATGATAAAAGAAATACCATTACCAATACCTTTGTCGGTGATACGTTCACCAAGCCACATTACAAACATACTACCACCGGCAAGTATAAGTGTCGACGAAATGGTAAACCAAACACTGTTAGCCATAGGTGAACCAGCCTGAGCCATTTGCACGCTAAGATTAATCAGATACGACGGACCCTGAAGTAACAAAATAGCCACTGTAAGGTAACGTGTGTATTGGTTCATTTTGCGACGTCCGCTTTCGCCTTCGCGCTGTAACTTTTGAAAATAAGGTACAGCAATAGACAAAAGCTGAATTACAATCGATGCCGAGATATAGGGCATAATACCTAAAGCAAATACCGAAGCGTTTGCAAAGGCACCACCTGAGAACATATCCAACAATGCTAATAAACCACCACTGGTTTGAGCTTTCAACGCCGATAACGCGGTTGGGTCAATACCCGGAAGTACGATAAACGAACCAAAACGATAAACCGCAACAAACAACAAAGTTGTAATCAGGCGACTACGAAGGTCTTCAATTTTCCAGATATTTTTTAGTGTCTCGATGAATTTCATGTGCTTATAATTTTACTACGGTTCCACCTGCGGCTACGATAGCTTCTTCGGCCGATTTAGAAAAAGCATTTGCTTCAACTTCGATTTTTTGGGTAAGTGTCCCTTTTCCAAGAACTTTTACCAATGCTGTTTTTGAAATAAAACCGGCAGTGCGCAATTCGCTCAAACCAATTTTTGTCAATTTTTCGGCAATAGCAAGTGCTTCCAATATTTCGATGTTAATAGCTTTGTATTCAACACGATTTACGTTTTTAAAGCCAAATTTTGGCAAACGGCGTTGAATAGGCATCTGACCACCTTCGAAACCAATTTTCTTGGAATATCCCGAACGTGATTTCTGACCTTTGTGCCCTTGTGTAGAAGTTCCACCTAAACCAGAACCGGTACCACGACCGATACGTTTGCGCGTTTTAACAGAACCAACTGCGGGGGTTAAATTACTTAAGTTCATATCTTATTTTTTATAAAGATTCTTAGAATTATATTATTTAATCACTTCTACCAAGTGTTTCACTTTAGCTACCATTCCTAAAATTGAAGGAGTGGCTTCGTGCTCAACTACGGCGTTCATTTTTTTCAAACCCAATGCTTCCAAAGTCAGTTTTTGAACTTTAGGCGATTTGATTTTACTGCGAACTTGTTTTATTTTAATTGTTGCCATGTTACTTAATAAATTAACCGTTAAACACTTTATTGAGCGAAATACCACGGTTTTGAGCCACAGTTTGTGCATCGCGCAATTCACCCAAAGCCACGATAGTAGCCTTTACAAGGTTATGCGGATTCGACGAACCCTTTGATTTAGCCAAAACGTCGGTTACTCCAACACTTTCCAATACTGCACGCATCGCACCACCCGCTTTAACTCCAGTACCGTGAGAAGCAGGTTGAATATACACCTGTGCACCACCGAATTTCGAAAGTTGCTCGTGAGGAATAGTACCTTTCAAAACAGGAACTCTGATCAGGTTCTTTTTGGCAGCTTCGGTACCCTTTGCAATAGCAGCGGTTACTTCACCGGCTTTACCAAGGCCCCAGCCTACAATACCATCTTCGTTACCTACCACTACAATAGCCGAAAAGCTGAACGTACGTCCCCCTTTGGTTACTTTTGTAACACGGTTTACAGCTACTAATCTGTCTTTTAATTCCAGATCGTTGGTTGATTTTACTTTATTCATATTATTTGTGCCTTACCTGATTAAAATTTGAGACCTGCTTCGCGAGCTGCGGCGGCCAATTGTTTAACTCTACCGTGATATAAATAACCGTTACGGTCGAATACCACTTCTGAAATACCGGCTTCCTGAGCGACTTTGGCTACTAATGCACCCACTTTGGCAGCTTGCTCAACTTTCGATACTTTTTCTTTTAATCCCAACGACGAAGCCGATGCTACTGTAACACCCTGTACATCGTCGATAACCTGAGCGTAAATCTGAGCATTACTGCGGAATACGGTCAAACGCGGTTTTTGAGCTGTACCCGAAATTTTGTGACGGATATGCGCTTTTATTCTTATTCTTCTATCTGATTTTCCTGACATAATTTCAACATTTACGTTAATTATTTTTTACCGGCCGATTTTCCGGCTTTACGACGTACAACTTCGCCCTGGAAGCGTACACCTTTACCTTTGTAAGGTTCAGGTTGACGGAACGAGCGGATTTTAGCACATACCTGACCAATTAATTGTTTGTCGGCACTTTCCATGATAATCAAAGGATTCTGATTACGTTCGGTTTTAGTTTCAACTTTAATTTCGGCAGGTAAACCTAAAAATATATTGTGAGTATAACCAAGTGCAAGTTCTAAAACCTGACCCTGATTGGATACACGATAACCTACACCTATCAGTTCTAACACTTTTTTGTAACCTTCGGATACACCAATAATCATGTTATTGATTAACGAACGATACAAACCATGATTGGCACGATTTTGTTTTTCGTCGTCCGGACGAACGACTGTCAACGTGCTACCTTCGATTTCGATGTTGATGTTAGGATTAATTTCTTGTATTAATGTGCCTTTTGGTCCTTTTACGGTTACAACACTATCTTGTACCGTTACTGTTACTCCGGCAGGAATACTAATGGGCAATTTTCCAATTCTTGACATTTTTCTTTCCTCCCTTTATTAATAAACGTAACATATAACTTCACCACCGACTTTGAGGTCGGCAGCTTCCTTGTTGGTCATTACACCTTTCGAAGTCGAAAGGATAGCAATACCCAAACCATTCAAAACACGTGGCATCTCTTTGTGACCAACATATTGACGTAAACCCGGAGTTGAAACACGAATGAGTTTCTTGATAGAGTTTACTTTGTTTACCGGATCATATTTCAAGGCTATTTTAATAGTGCCTTGAGGTCCGTCTTCTACAAATTTGTAGTTCAGGACATACCCTTTTTCATGAAGAATACGGGTAACTTCCTTTTTTAAGTTCGATGCGGGAATTTCCACCACACGGTGGTTTGCTTTAATAGCATTCCGCAATCGGGTTAAATAATCTGCGATTGGATCTGTCATAAAAATTGTTTTTAAATTGATCCCGGCTGTCGGGACAATATTTAATGAGCCCCCTCAATCCCCCAAAGGGGGAATTTAAGAAGCGGTTAATTCTTGATTTTAGTTGGAGCAAACTCACTATTCCCCCTTTGGGGGTTAGGGAGATTTTTACCAGCTTGCTTTTTTAATCCCTGGTATTAAGCCTTTCGAAGCCATTTCGCGGAACTGAATACGTGAGATTCCGAACTGACGCATATATCCTTTTGGACGACCGGTGATACTGCAACGGTTGTGTAAACGGATTGGCGACGAGTTGCGTGGAAGTTCCTGAAGAGCATCGTAGTTGCCATCTTTCAGAATTTGTTCGCGTTTTGCAGCATATTTAGCTATCAGCTTGGCTCTTTTCACCTCGCGGGCTTTCATTGATTCTTTTGCCATTGTATCTTCTAATTAGTTTTTCTTAAATGGTAATCCGAATTCTTTCAATAAAGCAAAACCTTCTTCGTCGGTTTGAGCAGTAGTTACAAATGTAATGTTCATACCCAACAAACGACTGATGTTATCGATATTGATTTCAGGGAAAATAATTTGCTCGGTAATACCAAGAGTATAATTTCCACGTCCGTCTAATTTATTTTCGATACCTCTAAAGTCACGTACACGTGGTAAAGCTACACGAACAAGTCTTTCGAGGAACTCATACATTTTATCGCCACGTAAAGTTACTCGAACGCCGATAGGCATTTTTTTACGCAATTTAAAGTTCGAAATATCTTTCTTCGACATTGTCGATACTGCTTTTTGACCCGAAATAGTTGTCATTTCGTTGATAGCCACTTCGATAATTTTTTTATCAGCTACTGCAATACCCAAGCCTTGATTCAATACGATTTTCTCTAATTTTGGAGCTTGCATTACTGAGCTATAGCCAAATTCTTTCATTAACACAGGAACGATACGCTCCTTGTAATCTTGTTTTAAACTTGCTGTATTCATCTTAAATTTCCTCTCCGGTTTTTTTAGAAATACGTACTAATTTGCCTTCAGCATTTAATTTACGTCCAACACGAACTGGTTTCCCTTTTTCAACCGGATTAAGGTTTGAAATATGAATAGCAGCTTCCTGTTTTACAATACCACCCTGAGGACTTTTTGCATTTGGTTTGGTGCTCTTCGACACCAAATTCACACCTTCTACGATAGCACGTTGTTTCTCAACAAGTACTTCCAACACGCGTCCGGTTTTGCCTTTGCTGGCTCCGGCGTTTACGTAAACGGTATCTCCTTTTTTAATATGTAATTTACTCATCTTAAATTATTTTTTTTCGAAGATTAAAGCACTTCAGGTGCAAGTGATATGATTTTCATGTTCGTTGCACGCAATTCGCGGGCTACAGGGCCGAAAATACGGCTACCACGGATTTCACCAGAATTGTTCAATAGCACACATGCATTATCGTCGAAACGAATATAAGAACCGTCGGCACGACGAACTTCTTTTTTCGTACGAACAACTACTGCTTTCGAAACAATACCTTTTTTGATATCAGCTGAAGGGATTACACTTTTCACTGTTACCACAATGATATCGCCCAAAGTGGCGTAACGTTTGCTGGTTCCTCCTAATACACGGATACAAAGGGCTTCTTTAGCACCACTATTATCCGCAACTATGAGTCTTGATTCTTGTTGTATCATAATTACTTAACTCTTTCGATAATTTCTGTTAATCTCCATCTTTTTAGTTTACTCAGCGGGCGAGTTTCCATTATACGAACTGTATCACCAATGTTACATTCGTTTTTCTCGTCATGAGCATGGTATTTTTTTGTCTTATTTACGAATTTACCGTAAATAGGGTGTTTTTCTTTCCACTTCACAGCAATTGTAATGGTTTTTTCCATTTTGTTACTGAAAACGACACCCGTTCTTTCTTTTCTTAAATTTCTTGTTTCCATCAGAGTCTGATTTTATTGATTTATTTCCCGCTGACGTAATTCAGTCGCAAGGCGAGCTAATGTACGACGTACCACTTTAATCTGCGATGGATTGTCAAGCGGAGAAATGGCATGATTCAGTTTCAAACGAACCAAGTGCTCTTTTTCAGCATCTAAACGTTCCTGAATCTCCTTTGTGTTTAATTCTTTAATTTCTCTTGTTTTCATATTCATTACACATTTATAGCGGTGAAATCATAATCGCGTCTTACCACGAACTTAGTAGTTACCGGAAGTTTTTGAGCAGCTAATCGTAAAGCTTCTTTAGCAATTTCGAACGAAACGCCTTCCACTTCGAACAGCATACGTCCAGGCGTAACAGGAGCCACAAATCCTTCGGGTGCACCTTTACCTTTACCCATACGTACCTCTGCAGGCTTCTTGGTTATTGGTTTATCGGGGAACACGCGAATCCAGATTTGACCCTGACGTTGCATATAACGGGTAACAGCAATACGAGCAGCTTCAATTTGGCGACCTGTAAGCCATTTAGATTCTAAAGATTTAATTCCGAAAGAACCGAACGCTAATTGATTACCTCTTTGGGCATTTCCTTTCATGCGCCCTTTTTGCTGTCTCCTGAACTTTGTTTTTTTAGGTTGTAACATAATTTACTTCTATCAAATTCATTAATAACAGTTAGTTTTTTCTCTTTTTAAAACCACCTTTTCCACCACGATCATTGCGGTCGTTACGCTCTCTGCGTTCACCACCACGTTCGTTGTTGTTAAATCGGTCACCTCCACGACTTGAAGTTTCTTTAGTAGCTGCAAAGTTTGGCGATAAATCTTTTTTACCATAAACTTCACCACGACAAATCCATACTTTGATACCAATGATACCTACTTTGGTCAACGCTTCAGCATGAGCATAGTCAATATCAGCTCTGAAAGTATGAAGAGGAGTACGTCCTTCTTTGTACATTTCCGAACGGGCCATCTCGGCACCATTCAAACGACCTGAACATTGTATTTTGATACCTTCGGCTCCCAAACGCATTGTAGAGGCAATAGCCATTTTTGTTGCACGACGGTAAGCAATTTTACCTTCTACCTGGCGAGCTACATTGTTAGCAACGATAACAGCATCTAATTCCGGACGTTTGATTTCGAAAATATTGATTTGGATATCTTTATCAGTTACCTTTTTCAATTCTTCTTTCAATTTGTCAACCTCCTGACCACCCTTACCGATAATAATACCGGGACGAGCTGTCATAATAGTGATGGTTACAAATTTCAATGTACGTTCGATAATGATACGCGAAATACTTGCTTTAGCCAAACGGGCATTCAGGTATGTTCTGATTTTGTGGTCTTCCAATATGGTATCACCATAATTGTTTCCACCGTACCAGTTTGAATCCCATCCACGGATAATTCCTAAGCGGTTACTTATCGGATTAATTTTTTGTCCCATCGAGCAATTAATTTTCGTTATCGTTAGTAATTTTAGTATCTACAAATATGGTTACGTGGTTCGAACGCTTACGAACGCGGTATCCACGTCCTTGTGGAGCTGTGCGTAAACGTTTCAACATTGTTGCTGAATCCACAAACACTTTACTTACATATAGTTCTACGTTGTCAGCTTTTTGCTCCGTTTTGGCTTCCCAATTGGTAATAGCTGATTTCAGTAATTTTTCTAATCTGCCAGAAGCTTCTTTCGACGAGAATTTCAGTACGCTCAACGCTTTGTTTACTTCCATGCCACGAATCAAATCGGCCATAAGGCGCATTTTGCGTGGTGATGTTGGTACGGCGTTTAGCTTAGCAAAATAAAGCGATTTGTTTGCTTCTTTTCTGGCATCGGCTGATATTTTTTTTCTTGCACCCATTTTCTTTGAAATGTTTATTTTTTCTTGTTTAAAATTTCAATGGATTATTTTTTCTTACCACCGTGACCGCGGAAGTTACGAGTTGGTGAAAACTCACCTAACTTGTGTCCTACCATATTTTCGGTTACGTAAACAGGTATAAATTTATTTCCATTGTGAACTGCAATAGTGTGACCTACAAAATCAGGTGAAATCATTGTAGCACGAGACCATGTTTTAACGACGGTTTTTTTACCGGCTTCATTCATGGCTAAGACTTTCTTCTCGAGCTTCAGATTGATAAAAGGTCCTTTTTTTAATGAACGGCTCATATTATTTACTTACTTTTTCTGATTATTTTTTCTTTCTTTCAATAATATACTGGCTCGACTGTTTTTTCTTAGCGCGAGTTTTGTACCCTTTAGCTAACAAGCCTTTGCGAGAACGAGGGTGACCACCTGATGAACGACCCTCACCACCACCCATGGGGTGATCAACGGGGTTCATAGCTACACCACGTACACGTGGACGACGTCCAAGCCAGCGTGAGCGACCTGCTTTACCTGATCTCTCAAGAGCATGATCTGAGTTTCCTACCGTTCCGATTGTTGCTTTACATGTAGCAAGAATCTTACGAACTTCACCTGATGGCAATTTAATAATTGCATATTTGTCTTCGCGCGAAGTCAACTGAGCAAATGTACCGGCCGAGCGAACCATAGCGGCTCCTTGTCCGGGACGTAATTCAATGTTATGAATTATAGTACCCAGTGGAATGTTTTGCAAAGGCAATGTGTTGCCAACTTCAGGAGCAGCATTTTCTCCCGAAAGAACTACCTGACCTACCTGCAATCCGTTTGGTGCAAGAATGTATGTTTTTTCGCCATCTGCATAAAAAAGTAATGCGATACGTGCCGAACGATTCGGATCATATTCAATACTTTGTACTGTGGCAGGAACACCATCTTTGTTGCGTTTAAAGTCAATTACTCTATATTTCTTCTTGTGTCCGCCACCTAAGTTGCGCATGGTCATTTTACCATCATGGTTACGACCACCAGATTTTGTGCCTCCTACAACAAGAGATTTCTCTGGTACACTCGCAGTAATTGAGTCGAATGTGCCAATAATCTTGTGTCTTTGCCCCGGTGTTGTGGGGTTTAATTTACGTACAGCCATTTTCTTTTTTTATAGTTTGTAGTTATAGTTTACAGTTTATAGTAGTTATATTGCATTTTAATGCAATTCCATACTACTTACTATTTACTACTTACTGCTTACTGTTTTTATATATTGCTATAAAAGTCAATTTGTTCTCCGTCTTTTACTGTTACAATCGCTTTTTTATAAGCTGATGATTTTCCGCTGATAGCGCCGCTTTTTGTGAAACGACTCTTTTTCTTTGGAGCTACAATTAAGGTATTCACCTCTGTAACAGTAACATTATACATGGCTTCTACAGCCTGTTTGATCTCTATCTTGTTAGCACCTTTCTGAACCTTAAAGCCATAGCGGTTTAGTTTCTCGCCCAGCTGAGTCATCTTTTCTGTAACGATTGGTTTTACTATTATTGCCATTTCTATACCTCCTTATGCTTTAAAAATTTGTTCAATTACAGATACCGATTCTTCAGTTAACACCAAAGTCTTCGCATTAAGCACCACGTAAGTATTTAATTCAGAGACAGTTAAAACGTTAATGCCCGTTAAATTACGAGCCGACAAATATACGTTTTTATTTGCAATTGGTAAAACTATTAACGTTTTTTTATCAGCTACCTGTAAGTTTTTTGCAATTGTTACGAATTCTTTAGTTTTCGGTGTCGCAAAATCAAGTGTATCAACTACTGTAATTAAGCCGTTAGCCGCTTTGTACGACAAAGCTGATTTACGAGCCAGTTGTTTTACTTTCTTATTTAATTTGAAGTGATAATCGCGTGGATGAGGACCGAACATACGACCTCCACCTACACGAACACCCGATTTAATATCACCGGGACGAGCTCCACCACCACCTTTTTGTTTTCCCAATTTACGGGTACTACCTGATAATTGGCTGCGACCTTTTGATGAGTGAGTTCCCTGACGTTGGTTTGCCAAATACTGTTTCACATCTAAATAAATAGCATGGTCGTTTGGCTCAATACCGAAGACTGAATCGCTAAGCGATACTACTCTACCAGTGTCTTCTCCTTTAATATTTACTACTTTCAGTTCCATGATTATTTATTAATGATTACGATTGAACCTTTAGCTCCCGGTACCGAACCTTTGATAAGAATCAAGTTGTGTTCCGGAATAACTTTTAATACCTGAAGGTTTTGCATAGTGATTTGGTCGCCGCCTGTGCGTCCACCCATGCGCATACCTTTAAATACACGCGAAGGATATGAAGAAGCGCCTAACGAACCCGGAGCACGTAAACGATTGTGCTGACCGTGTGTAGCTTGTCCTACCCCACCAAAACCGTGACGTTTTACAACGCCTTGGAATCCTTTACCTTTCGAAGTCCCAACCACATCGACAAATGTGTTTTCTTCGAACATTTCTACGGTGATTGCATCACCCAATTTGAATTCAGTTTCAAATCCTTTGAACTCAACCAAGTGTCTCTGGGCAGTTACTCCTGCTGCTTTAAAATGACCGGCTTCTGCTTTGTTGGTATGTTTTTCAGTTTTAGCCTGAAAACCAACCTGTACAGCTTCGTAACCGTCACTATCCACAGTTTTGATTTGAGTAACAACACAAGGACCAGCTTCGATAACAGTGCATGGTACATTTTTACCATCGGCACTGAAAACGGATGTCATTCCGATTTTTTTTCCTAATAATCCTGGCATTTCAATTGTTATTTTTAGTTACTAGTTACGAGTTACAAGTTACAAGAACCGTTTTCACGTAACATTTTATTTAATTTTAGTTTAAATGATAGATACTGAGCTACTCTCTTAAAGGATTACAATTTACTTAGCTTTAAAACCTTGTAACTCGTAACTTGTAACTCGTAACTATAATTACACTTTTATTTCAACTTCTACTCCACTTGGCAATTCAAGTTTCATCAAGGCATCAACAGTTTTAGCTGAAGAGTTGTAAATGTCGATAAGACGTTTATACGATGAAAGTTCGAACTGCTCACGCGATTTTTTATTCACGAAAGTAGAACGGTTAACTGTAAAGATACGTTTGTGAGTTGGCAATGGAATAGGACCACTTACCACAGCTCCCGTAGCTTTTACTGTTTTTACGATTTTTTCGGCCGATTTATCAACCAAAATGTGATCGTACGATTTCAGTTTAATACGAATTTTTTGACTCATAATGTTTAAGCCCCCTAAATCCCCCAAAGGGGGACTATCAGCAAGCAATTTTTAAATTGTTATTATATTTTTTCCTGTTTTATTCCTGATTAAGAGTCATTCACTAATCAGAAAAATTTATTTTTAAACTCCCTAAGTCCCCCAACGGGGGATTTAGGGGGCTTTTACAGTAATTCTACTTTACCTTTAGCTTCTGCTACTACTTCTTTTGCAATCGAAGCTGAAACCTCAGCATAATGATCGAATTCCATCGAAGAAGTTGCACGACCCGAAGTGATTGTACGTAAAGCTGTTACATAGCCAAAGGTTTCAGCCAATGGTACTTTTGCTTTTACAATACGAGCTCCTGAGCGACTTGTATCCATACCTTCCACTTGTCCACGACGTTTGTTCAAGTCACCAATCACATCACCCATACTTTCTTCTGGTGTTACCACTTCCATTTTCATGATTGGTTCCAACAAAATTGGTTTTGCTTTGGCACAAGCTTCTTTGTAAGCCATCTGAGCACAAATTTCGAATGATAATTGATCCGAGTCAACTGCGTGATACGAACCATCAATCACAGTAACTTTCAATTTATCGAGTGGGAATCCAGCCAACACACCATTTTTCATGGCAGCATTGAAACCCTTTTGGATTGCAGGAATATATTCTTTCGGAATGTTACCACCTTTTACCATATCAATAAATTGTAGTGAGCCTTCAAACTCTTTGTCTGCTGGTTCAATGCGAACAATCATATCGGCAAACTTACCACGACCACCCGATTGTTTTTTGTAAACCTCACGAATTTCAACAGCTTTCGAAATGGCTTCTTTATAAGAAACTTGAGGACGACCTTGATTACATTCTACTTTAAACTCACGTTTCAGACGGTCGATAATGATTTCGAGATGAAGCTCACCCATACCACTAATAATGGTCTGTCCCGATTGTTCTTGAGTATGAACAGTAAATGTTGGATCTTCTTCGGCCAATTTAGCCAATCCCATACCCAATTTGTCAAGGTCTTTCTGAGTTTTAGGCTCAATAGAAATACCAATAACAGGAGCAGGGAAATCCATTGATTCCAATGTAATAGGATGTGCTTCGTCGCACAATGTATCTCCGGTACGAATATCTTTAAAACCAACTCCGGCACCAATATCACCAGCCGAAATTAATTCAACAGGATTTTGTTTGTTTGAGTGCATCTGAAAAATACGCGAAATACGTTCTTTCTTTTCAGAACGAGTATTATATACGTAAGAACCCGCAGGGAGTTGACCCGAATAAACTCTGAAAAAGCACAAACGACCAACATAAGGGTCGGTAGCAATTTTAAATGCCAACGCACACAAAGGCTCTTTTGCATCCGGGTGGCGTACAACTTGTTTTTCAGGATCACGAGGGTCGTAACCAATAGTTTCAGGTGTATCAAGCGGACTTGGGAGGTAAGCACAAACAGCATCGAGCATAGTTTGTACACCTTTGTTTTTAAAAGCTGAACCACAAATCATTGGATTAATTTCCATTGATAATGTTGCTTTGCGGATAGCTACTTTAATTTCGTCTTCGGTAATTGTAGAAGGATCATCAAAGTATTTTTCCATCAAAATATCGTCGTATTCAGCAACTACTTCCAACATTTTGTCTCTCCACTCTTCAGCTTCGGCCAATAAGTCAGCAGGAATATCTTCAACAGAGTATTCAGCACCCATTGTTTCATCGTGCCAAAAAATGGCTTTCATTTTAACAAGGTCGATAACTCCTTTGAATTTTTCTTCAGCACCGATTGGAATTTGAATAGGACAAGGTTTTGCTCCAAGTACATCTTTAATCTGACGAATTACTTCGTAGAAATCAGCACCCGAACGGTCCATTTTGTTTACGAAACCAATACGTGGCACATTATATTTGTCGGCCTGACGCCACACAGTTTCAGATTGCGGCTCAACACCACCCACTGCACAGAAGGTAGCAACAGCACCATCCAAAATACGCAACGAGCGTTCTACTTCAACGGTAAAGTCAACGTGTCCCGGAGTGTCAATCAGGTTAATTTTATATTTATCGCCCTGATATGTCCACGAAGTAGTTGTAGCAGCCGAAGTAATGGTAATACCACGCTCCTGCTCCTGCTCCATCCAGTCCATTGTAGCCGCACCATCGTGTACCTCACCAATTTTGTGAGTCAATCCGGTATAAAACAAAATACGTTCCGACGTAGTTGTTTTACCGGCATCGATGTGCGCCATGATACCGATATTTCTGTTATAACTTAAATCTCCTTTAGCCATTTGTAACTATTGATTTTTTTATTTGTTATCAATTAAAACCGGAAATGTGCAAATGCGCGGTTAGCTTCAGCCATACGGTGAATGTCTTCCTTACGTTTGTAAGCACCACCCTGATTATTGAACGCGTCAACAATTTCGGCAGCCAATTTATCAGCCATCGAGCGTCCACCACGTTTACGGGCGTATAAAATAAGATTTTTCATTGAGATTGATTCCTTGCGATCAGCACGGATTTCAGTTGGAACCTGGAATGTAGCACCACCAACGCGGCGCGATTTCACCTCAACAAGGGGTGTAATGTTTTCGATGGCTTTTTTCCAGATATCGAGTGAGGATTTTTCTTCATTCGGTAGTTTGTTTTTAACTACTTCGAGTGCAGAATAGAAAATGTCGAAGGCGGTAGATTTTTTGCCATCATACATTAAGTGGTTTACAAATTTTGTAACCACCGAATCGTTGAAAACAGGATCCGGAAGGATAACCCGTTTTTTTGGTTTCGATTTTCTCATCTTTAATAATAATTTCGTTTTTGTTTTTTGGTTGCTTTAGTTTTGCTTCAACGACTCCTCCAAGCCATTTACTCAACCTTCATCTGCTACCTTTAAAACTCCAACAAGTTGTTAAACCTGAATTTGTTTGTTTTTTTTAGAAAAGTGAAATCAGAGCTTACTTTATAACTTTATAAACCTTATAACTTTATAAACTTAAGTCTTATTTCTTTTTACCTTTAACTGGTGCGCCTTTTGCGCCTTTAGCTGCTGGTTGTCCTGGTTTCGGACGTTTTGTTCCGTATTTCGAACGACGTTGAGTACGGCCGTTTACACCAGCTGTATCTAATGTTCCACGAACCACGTGATAACGA
The DNA here is from genome assembly GCA_020726365.1 of Porphyromonas sp. Lineage (GTDB taxonomy): Bacteria > Bacteroidota > Bacteroidia > Bacteroidales > Paludibacteraceae > Paludibacter. Next base: position 610 of record DYSC01000031.1, on the reverse strand, counting down.
ACACCCGGAAGGTCTTTAACACGACCACCACGCACCATTACGATAGAGTGTTCTTGTAAGTTGTGTCCTTCGCCCGGAATGTAAGCATTCACTTCTTTTTGGTTAGTTAAACGTACACGGGCAACTTTACGCATAGCCGAGTTCGGTTTTTTAGGAGTGGTAGTGTACACACGAACACACACACCGCGACGCTGTGGACATGAATCCAATGCTGGCGATTTGCTTTTGTCGATGAGTTCTGCTCTTCCTTTTCTAACTAATTGTTGAATTGTAGGCATCTTTCTTTTGTTTTTATTACTTTAACTACTTAATTTTCTGTCCTATTCGGATTTATCCAAAACGGGCTGCAAAGATACAAATAATTTTTCGAGTAACAATCAACTAAATTAAAATATTTTTCAAAGATTTTAAAACGGCTCAAATACAACTCAAGAGCCGTTACCAAAGGGCAAAAAGAAACCGCCAAACAAAAAATTGCCCGACGGTTCAACATACTTAAAACTTAAATTTATTACTTCGACTGCCAGAAACACACTTTAGGCGAAACAATTGCCCCTCGGCTTTTAACTGCTTCATTGCCTTATCCACTTCCTTGCGATCCAAACCGGTT
>DYSC01000139.1 GCA_020726365.1 Porphyromonas sp. | reverse complement strand
TATTGAAAAATGGTTTGAAATTGAGCCTGAATTTTTTAAGGAAAATCCATTGCAGTTTAAACATAAAGTTTTATATTTGCATCAAAGTAAGCAAGAAAAAAAACAACAACCTTGTGAAACTTGACACGACCGACATAAACACAAGTTAGCACATTATTTCAGTCTCGAAGCATAGCAGAGACTTGAATACGGAAACACGAGAAAGTAACATTTAAAGTGTTTTCAAGACGAAAAAACTGTTTGGAGTACGACTTTAACCCTATACTCATTGAACCTATAGTTTGTTTGACAATGACAAACTTAAATCTGTGGAAACGTAAAGTTTCTAACGACAACCTTAACGGTTGTAATAACTTAAGAATCATCAAATCTGAATGCAACAAGAAAATAAAAACTATCATCAATTCTATGTTGCATTCGTAAAAACAAGTATGTTTATGAAAAAATATTTTTTTTTAATTTTTTCCTGTTCACTATTCCTATTAATAAGTTGTGATGATAATATAGTGACAATTGAAGGCGTTAGCTTCATGAATGAAACAGATTATGAAGTTAAAGTTTCGTTTATTTATGATTCTGGTAAGCACGACTCATTATTAATGGCTAAAAAGGGTTTTTATTATGGATTTAATCTTTTTTCTTATGATTATAATAAAAAAGTAATAATGGACAGTACGGTCTTGTTAAATCAAATAAAAAGACTCAAAATATTTCGAGTTGCAAATAATGATACTATATATGTTAATCCGATCAAATATAATAAATTTAATTATTGGAATGAATATATAACTGTTGATATGAAAGATAGAACAAATTATTATGTTTTATCAATAACTCCTGATATGTTTGAATAAGTACAAATGCACGATTTGGCAACAATAGCTACGTAAAAAGTGGCTGCCAAACGTGCATTTTTTCTGTAATTAAATATGCACGACTAAAAATTACATAGAAAAAACTACGACAAATTCTTCACAACCAATGCACGATTTGGTAACACACGTCTATGCGACAATAGCCGAAGTCGTGCGATTTTGGAGTTTCATCACCCGCATTAGCTTCATCGTAGTGCGACAGTTATATAGCCCGCAAACCGCCAAATGCCCATAGCCTCGGGCGTTAGCAAACATATAAATAAATGGTGCGAAGGGAAAACAGGTTATCCACTTGTAGATGTGGGAATGCGAGAGCTGAATGCTACCGGTCTGATGCACAACTGAGTACACATGGTTGTTGCTTCGTTTTTGGTGAAACACTTATTAATCAATTGGTGTTGGGGCGAAGCTTATTTTGCTCAAAAATTACTCGACTACGACCTCTCAGCCAACAACGGTAACTGGCAATGGGCAACAGGTTGCGGTTGCGATGCAGCACCTTACTTTCGTGTTTTTACCCTACCCCGATTGTTGAACATGCTTTTGCCCGAAATCGTGTATTAGAAGTATTTAAGAATGCTTTGGGATAAACGATGTGAAATAAATTCAGATTTTTTTACTGCATTATATTGTTATTATGTAAAAAATGAGTACTTTTGCAGTCCAATTTTAGCGTAATCTCTGGCAGAATAGCGATAAGTCTGTGAATATTGCGCATTAATTACTTAAAAAAGAGCAAAATGGACTTAATTAAAATTGCTGAACAAGCATTTCTTGTTGAGAAAACGCACCCCGAATTTAAAGCTGGTGACACTGTAACAGTAGCTTACCGTATTATTGAGGGTAACAAAGAGCGTATTCAGGAATATCGTGGCGATGTTATCAAAATCGTTGGTCACGAAAACAAAAAACGTTTTACTGTACGTAAAATGTCGGGTAACGTAGGTGTAGAGCGTATTTTTCCACTCGATTCGCCTTTTATCGAAAGTATTACAGTAAACAAACGCGGTAAAGTACGTCGTGCAAAATTGTACTATCTACGTGCACTTACCGGCAAAAAAGCACGCATCAAAGAAAGACGCGTGTAAGCTTTTAAATCACTACAAAGTAAAAAAGAGAAAATGGCTTCGGCAATTTTCTCTTTTTTGCATTTTAAACTATCTTTGTGCTCCAATTTTATTGTAAAAATGATGTCAAAAACAAAAACTAATAATATACAGGGCTATTTCACATCCCCTTTACGATTTCCTACCGTTCAGGTAGGGGCTTGGGGCATTATTTTTATTTTCATTATTCTCTTTTCCTGCTCTCCTAAAAACACCGAAAAATCTACAAATGTAGCAACCGACTCACTCCAATTGCACTATGCCGAAGGCTTCAATGTTTTATATCACAGCAACTACAAAGAAGTTATTGTGTACAGTCCATGGGGAAAGGGAGAAATCTACGTCCGTTATTTTTTGGTAAAAGATAAAAACACCAAAACTCCCACGAATGGATTAAAAATACTCGTACCAATACAATCATTGGCTGCCACGTCGGTTACTCATTTTGAATTTCTGAGTTTATTAGGCGAAATTAACTCGCTTTCGGGCGTTTGTTCGCCACATTTGATTTACAACAAAGCAGTTTTGAAAAAATTAGACGATGGTAAACTCACCGATTTGGGAGATGCCTTTAATATCATAGTTGAAAAAACCATGCAACTAAAGCCGAATGCAGTAATGATGAGTGGTTACAATCAAAACGACCCCTATTCCGAACGAGTATCGAAGGCCGGAATTCCGGTTATTATCAATGTGGAATGGATGGAAACCTCACTCTTAGCGCGCGCTGAATGGATAAAGTTTATGGCGGCATTTTACAACAAAGAACAAATGGCCGACAGTATTTTTAGTTTGGTTAGTGAAAATTACGAAACTATAAAAGCAAAAGCTGCTACTGTGAATAACAAGCCACGAATTATGTCCGGAAATAGTTTTCGTGGAACCTGGTACATGCCTTCGGGACGTAACTATATGGCAAAACTGTACACAGATGCGGGTGCCGAATATTTTTATAAAAATGATACTACAGCTGGAAGTTTGCCACTAAATGTAGAAACTGTTTTAAAAAATTTCTCAGACTGCGAAGTTTGGTTGAATTGTAACTTCAACTCTTTGAGCGAATTACAAAATTCCGACACAAAGCATACACTTTTTAAAGCCTTCAAGCAAAAGCAGGTCTATAATTTCAATAATCGCCTCTTGCCTTCGTCGGCAAATGATTTTTGGGAAAGCGCCGTTGCTCGTCCCGATTTATTATTGAGTGATGTAATAGCCATTTTACATCCGGGACTTTTACAAGGATATGAATTTACCTATGCTAAAAAATTAGAGTAAACTGCGAATGAAAAGCCGAAATTTCCTGTATTTTGCAATTTTGTCGGTGCTGTCAATGCTACTTTTCCTGTCCGATTTGGCATGGGGTAGCATTACCATCCCCTTTCGCGAAATATTGGATGTATTTTTTGGAAAAGGCGAAAGCATAAATACCGAGATATTACTTAATTTCAGATTACCAAAAGCTATTACAGCTATCCTTACAGGTGCTGCTTTGTCGGTTGCCGGATTGATGATGCAAACGCTTTTTCGCAATCCATTGGCCGAACCTTATATTTTGGGTGTAAGTTCAGGAGCAAGTTTGGGTGTAGCGTTGGTAACAATGGCGTCGGGCTTTTTACCTGCAATATTAATGAATAGCGGTTGGGCAATGATTTTGGCAGCTGTAATTGGCGGTGCTCTGGTACTCTTAATGGTGCTTAGCGTTTCGTTTCGAATTCAGAATGCGGTTTCGCTACTCATTGTGGGCATAATGTTTGGCACTATTGCCGGCTCGGTAGTGAGTGTTATGCAAAATTTCAGTAACCCCGACGCTATCAAGTTGTTTATTATGTGGACTTTTGGCAGTTTAAGTGCCGTAACATGGACTTATATGCAAGCTTTGTTACCCATTATTTTGCTTGGTTTAACTATGGCTATTATGCTACATAGACGCTTGGATGTATTGCTGTTGGGCGAAAATTACGCACATGGTTTAGGAGTTTCGGTTATTCAAACACGCTTTTTAATAATATTAGCAACAGGATTGTTAGCAGGTGGCATTACGGCTTTTACAGGTCCAATTGCATTTGTTGGCGTTGCCATTCCGCATATTGCGCGCGGCATTTTCCGAACATCAACGCATAAAATTCTGATTCCGGCAACCATGCTTTGTGGAGCTTCGCTTTTGCTTGTTTGCGATTTAATTTCACAAATGCCATCCTACACATTACCCATTAATACGATCAGCTCACTCTTTGGTGCACCGATAATTTTGTGGATAATAATGAAGAAAAAATAGGTTGATGAGACGATGTAATGATTTAAACTTTACGAACTTTATAACTTTATAACTTTACGAACTTTACGAACTTTATAACTTTACGAACCTTATAACTTTACGAACTTTATAACTTTACAAACCTTATAACTTTACGAACTTTATAAACTATAAAATATGTCTTCCGTCCTAAGCACGC
>DYSC01000138.1 GCA_020726365.1 Porphyromonas sp. | reverse complement strand
CCGGCGAAATTTTAGCCGATCAATACCAGACTCTGCCCAAAAATATTTTTAAAATTATTGACCATAAAAAAATAGATGAATTTGGTTTGTTTTTTCAAGATTTGGCATACTATAGAGCGTTTGGTAAAGATTTTACTGATTACCTGTCGGATTGTGTAGTGAAAATTGACACTGTTATTTTTCAGGACAAGCACAAAATTTATGTAATCGATTTTTTTAACAAATCGTTAAACCCAAAAATTCTGCCTCAATTGTATGGCTTTATTGAGCAAAATCCGGCACCTTATACGGTATTGTTCGATAATGTTTCTAAAAAAAATGCCGATAATATTTTTGAAACAAACCAACACAAAGACTTTATATTTAGACGGTTTTATATAGATGCGACTCAAAATTTCAACATTGTTAAAACAATCACATTTTTTGTTGATAATACTTTTGATATAATAATGATGAACAACTATTTTTCTTTAGTTTATAACGTCTCAACGTACTCTAACGAAGCAGGAAAATCCATGCTAAAACACACCGTTTCGTTCCGTAAAACTTTGTTCGAGCAAAAGGAATTATCAGATTATTTTAACTTTAGTTCTTTATACGAACAATCTATATACGAACCCAATTTAGACTCTGTAGAATATTTTACACCCGATACCTTTAAATATGAGAACTCTATAAGCCAAAAATACAATATGGCAACATTTTATGGCACTAGCAACGTGTCGTACGACCGTTGGAATAACGAGCCCAATTACATCAGAACAGACTCGCTGGAACAAAACGCTGTTGACCAAATTAAACATCCAGAAAAATACTACGATGTAAAAACCTTTTACGACAATATTGAACAATTAAAAAATCTCGAAATTGCAAAAGAAAAAAGGATAAAACCCAAGATTAGAATCCCGATTTATCTTTCGGGAAGCATTTCCGATTCTTTGTCGAGAGAACCCTTAGCTTACAGCAACATTGTTATTACAAATCTCGAAGATTCTGTAAATCGTTTAACAGGTGCAATAACCAACGAAAATGGAGAATTCCGATTCCAAATTGAGATAGGTTACCAATACGCCATAAGCATATCGCAGTTGGGTTATAAAACCATTTCCGATACTTTCGATTTGTATGTAGATGCGAGCGATTTAGAATCTATGCAGAATTATAAAAATGACTTGAGTATAGAAAAATACGATATTGAAATGGTACCAGATGTACACTTTATTCAAACCGTTACCGTCGAAGGCGAAACCAAGGTCTTAGATACCGAAAAACAAAGTGTTATCATCACACCAGAAATGCGTTCCAATACCATTGCAGCCAAAGACTTACTCGAAAAGATTGATGGGGTACGGTTTAATAAAATATCAGAAGCTGTAAATATTGATGGTAGTAATAAAGTAAAGCTATTGGTTGACGGCGTCGAACAAAGCAACGAACATATTTTAAACATTAACCCCAAGCGAGTCAAGAAAATCGAAATTATCAAAAATATTACAGGATTATATGCTATTGAAGGTTACACTTCTATTTTAAACATCATTACGTACGAAAACTACAGAGGATTTGATCTCCGTGCAAACAATTTATTTATCGGGAATTTTCATTCTGCTAAAAGCTCTAGCTTTGTTCAAAACAACGCGAGCATAGGACTCGATTTAATGCACGATAAATGGACTTATAATGTTAAAATATATGATAATTATAGCAATACAGAACTATTAACGAGGGGCATAACTGTGTTAGCACCTTCGCAGGAATTGTTCATAAACGGATATAATCAAATTCCTAACAATATAGAAAAATCGGATCGAACTGGCGTAAAGTTAGGTACTCAGTTTAACATCAACAAAAAACACAGTATCGGTACTGAGTTGAGAATAAATGGTTTCCCGAATTACCGAAATTCAAATACGATTAGCTATGACACCTTGTTTATGAGCAACGATACTATTCAAACTGTAAATTCCTTAGATAATCAATCAAAATCCACCGAATTACAAGCCAGTATTTATTATAATTACAAACTAAATCAAAGCACAAATTTAATCACATATCTCTACCTGGTCAATCGACAAACATCAGAAAAACAGACCCTAAACGAGAGCCCGACCAATGCGTTTAATAAAAACAGCAGAAACATCAGCTACAAATTAGATTTTGACAAAACCTTTCTCCGTAAATATACGCTAAACATAGGGGGACGATATTTAAGTAACACCTTTAGCAGTAAAGAATTAAATCAAATGCAAAATCAATTTTCTAATTCTTTTTCAAAGCTTACAGCATATACATTTTTTAAAATCCAATTTTCGAAGAATTCATTACTTATATTTGGAAGTTCGATCGAAAATTATCGTACAATAGCCGATACCCTTTCTGCCACATTTAACTCGATTCAACCATCGATTAATTATAGTCAAACATTCAAAAAGGATCATAAATTAAACATAGCATATGCTTTGAATACCGATTACCCATATCTATCCGATTTAAACCCTCAGATTACATACATAAGCCCATACATAGCCAGCGTGGGGAATCCTGAGCTGTTACCCATTTTGTATCACGATGTAAGTATGACCTATACCAAATCGGGCAAAGGAAAAATCGATTATTTATCGGCAAAACCCTACTATAAATATTCCGATAACGAAATGGGGTTAAAACCAGAAATACAAGATAGTTTGGTGATGTATGGAAAAGAAAATTTTGTCAAGCACGAAATATTTGGCCTAATAACCAGTTTTTCAGTCAGTTTTAACAAAAAACTCAATTTGGATGTAGAACTCAATGTGTACAAAGATTGGAATCGAAACCTAAATACTCCCGAAGCTATCGATTGGAACGGATCTTCGCAATTGTCGTACAGCATTAATGGGTCGAATCAATTTAGCTTGATGTATCAAAAAGAATATTCTAAAAGTATTTCTTCTTTAGGATACGATAAATCAGGCGAAAATTATCTGATGCTGCAATGGGTCACACTTCAATTTAAAGGTAAATTGCAATTAATGTTGGGATACACTTTGCCTATTCTGCCGAAGCAACAGGTCGAAAGTTACGAAGAAACCCCTTTTTACATTAAACACAACTACACCGATATGTCTTTTATGCAAAATATGGTATATTTTAACTTGACAATTAACCTGTCGAAAGGCGAAGTTAAAAAGTCCAACGCAAATATCAACTACGAAAATTACGACATCAGAGAATCAAAGAAACAAAACTTATAATTGCATATGCACCGCAAAACAAATTGATGAATCACTTTAAAGTACCAGGGAATTTCAAACATTAATTGCCCCTAAAACGCTTACTTGCTTTTTATAATGATGGATTTATCGTGTAAGGTCTTCGACCTATTTATATGCTTTGTAACTGTCATTTTAGCAGGCGTTTAGGTAAATAAAACACAACATTATATTATTAAAAGTACTTAGAGTACAAGCTTCAGAAAAAAACAATAAACTCACGTAAATTACGTTATGCACTTTATGAAAAAAACACTCATTACCTTACTTACCGTTTTGCATATTTCAAACCTTGCTTGGGGGCAAACAGATACCCTTTCGGTGTATTTCGATTCGGGCGAATACCAACTAAACAGTGCACAAACCTCGGCAATTAAGGCTTGTGTCGACCGTATCAAGCCAGAGTTGATTGATACGGTTATAATCTCTGCATATGCCGATTACGTGGGCTCTTCAGATTCTAATCTGTTATTATCGAATCGCAGGGCAGATGCTGTTAAAATGTGTTTAATATCGCAACACCAAAGCATTGAACCATTGATTACGGCAAAAGGCTTTGGCGAGTTAAGCCAGTGCATCGAAACACAAAAGGGCTGTCGTGAAAGCAGGCGTGTCGATATCGTTTGTAATTTTTCGCCTTCGCAAGAAGTAAAAGCCATAGATTCAACTGAAAGCGATGATAACAACTTGAATACAGCTTTCCAAGATACCAAAATCGGAAGTAGCCTTCAGATTAAAAACCTGAGTTTTGAGGGTGGTCGACATTACCTGTTAGAAAGTTCGAGACCTACCTTGTACGAATTGTTGCGAATATTAAAAGATAATGAACAACTCGAAATCGAAATACGTGGACATATTTGTTGTCAAGATGTTGGTGACGGATACGATATCAATACCCAAACTCGAAATTTATCCGAAACAAGAGCGCAATACATTTACCTTTTTCTGATAGATCACGGCATCGACGCTAAACGTTTAAGATTTAAGGGAATGGGTTCTAGCCAACGAATTGTTGTTCCCGAGCTTACCGACGAAGACCGTTCGACAAATCGCCGCGTAGAAATCGTAATTTTAAACAAATAAGCAAGGTTATTATTTGTCAATAATCTGGTTAAGTATAATATACTGTCGAATTTTATTAAGCTACAAGTTTGATATTTAGTTATTTAAAAAATTAATAAATAGGTCGAAGACCTTAACTCACTGCTTTATCTCAAACAAGAAATCTTCGTTTAAAATAATTTT
>DYSC01000137.1 GCA_020726365.1 Porphyromonas sp. | reverse complement strand
CACCCATTATGTGGCTGTACAACGGAGGACTTGGTGGTGGATTTTCTTATTTTATTTTTCTTTTTGGTGCATTTACGCTTTCGGTAGTTCAAGGCATCCGACTGTATATCTATTTGGGTTTATTGTTTGCCGTAACCATTACCATGATAACAATAGAACAATGGCATCCGGAATGGGTATTTTATTATAAAACCGATGCCGATAAATATCTCGATGTCATTTCTTGTTTTATCTTAGTTTTTATAGGGGTACTCAATTTGATGTATCAATACACACGGCAGTATTACAATTACAGCGAGCAACTCAAGGAGAATAATCTCGAATTGGAAAGCGTCAACAATCGACTTTCTAATGGTATTAAAGAACGTGAAATACTGCTCAAAGAATTACATCATCGGGTAAAAAACAATTTGCAGATGATTTCGAGTTTGCTCAATTTACAGAAAAATAACTCTTCGAATTTGGAGCTGAACAATATGTTGAAAGTGAGCCAAGACCGAATCAGCGCCATTTCGATGGTGCACGAGCAACTGTACAAATCGTATAACTTACAGTCGGTTAGCTTGAACGAATATTTGCAAAGACTGATAGATAACCTGAAAAAATCGTTTAGCATCGAAAAGCAAAACATCGTTGTCGAAACTCAGATAGAAGATGTTGTAATAGGAATCGAACAAATAATCCCATTGGGATTAATCCTTAACGAATTGATTTCGAATAGTATTAACCATGCATTTTCCACCGAAGGGCGAATTAAAATCGAAGGCAATCTTATCAACGAAAGTTATATGATTAGTTTTTGTGACAACGGGAAAGGTTTGCCGGCAACATTCGATATCAAAAAACTTGAGTCACTAGGTTTTACACTGATAATGGGTCTCGCAAAACAGTTAAACGGCACTTTTGTGCGTAAGAAGTCGGATATAGGCGTTAAATTTTCAATTCAATTCAGCATCAAAACATGATTAAATTTTTAGTGGTCGAAGACGAGTTTACCATAGCACTCGATATAGAACAACGATTAATAAAATTGGGATTCGAGTCGCTTGGAATTGCTCGTTCCTATAACGAAGCCTTACCTGTTTTGCTGGAAACCAATCCCGATATTGTGCTTTTGGATATTAATCTCGGTTCGGGGAAAAGTGGTATCGATTTGGGCAAATTGATTACCGAGCGGTTTAAAATTCCCATCGTTTTTTTGACAGCCTATTCCGACGAAAAAACCTTTGCCAAAGCCGAGGAAGCCAAACCGATGGGGTATATCATCAAGCCTTTTAACGACAACGACATTAAACGTACCATAATTATAGCTACAGAACGTTACCGCAAGGCCGTAAGTGTGCCCAATGCTGCCCTAAGCAACGAAAAGAAATCGGATATTTTGTTTGTAAAAGACAAAAATAACATTACCAAAATACATGTCGACGACATATTATGGCTCGAAGCTATGGACAATTACACGTTTATTTATGTGTCGGAAAGCAAGTGGATTGTCAATTTATTCTTGAAAGATGTGCTCGAAAAGTTAGAACCTAACCGATTTGTGCGGATTCATCGATCATATGCTGTTTCAATCGACAAAATTACGGCTATCGAAGAAAACACCTTATTTATCGGAAAAAAGCACCTTAATATCAGTCGTACTTACAAAAAGGAATTCCTCGAAAAGCTTAACCTGATTTAATAAGTTTCCGCTTTTTAACGGTGTTTGAATTAATATTTCACTATTTCTTTAATCGGCATACGACAATTCGATAACACCATGTCGTTTACCCGAATCTGAAGTCAACTCGCCATTTATTCAAGACCCCTTACCATTTAAAAATGAACCATTTCACTTGTTTTGATACTTTTGAAATGCTAAACCACCCATTGTATTTGAAGCGTTTGAACGATACTGAATTGCATCTAAATATCTGGTATTTAATAAATTACGAATTACTTTTAATGAGATTTAATATTTTTATAATCAGCACTTTGTCTATTTGGATTGTGTTTTTATTCTCATGCTCGCATCAAACAGAAACGACCATAAAAGTTCAAAAAAGAGCATCAAAACCTCATGAAAGAACAATTTGGATAAAAAAACAGGATAAAACCGAAAAAGAAACGTGCATTTGGTTTGAACCAAAATTTGCTGTATTGAATTCGGAAAACGATCACATCATATATTTTGAGTGCGACCAGAACTCGGAAAAGAGAATGTGCAAAGTCAAACCCTGTCAGATTCCAATGAATAAAGCAGACTCAAATATTCGAAATCTTTCTTATGAACAAATTGCCGCTCTTATAAATCAAATTAACGAAACAAACTAAAATTTAGAACTTATGGAAGTTACTTACGACAACATCAAATCTTTGATTCAATCAGAAATATTGGAGGGTCAGCAGGTTACGATAAAATTTAAAGCCCACAATCAGGATCACGCTATTGAAACCATCGGGATTGTGATGCCCGACCAAGACGAAATTATGAAAATGGCACTAAAAAATGCGGCTATGCAAGGGGCTGCAAACATGGCAGTGGGTTCAGCTTCGAATGCACTCGGAGCAATGTTAGGTGGTGCAGCGGGTAGTATGGTATCAGGTGCTATCAATTCTGCTGGAGCACAAGCCACAGCAGGCATGTTCGACCCATCTGCCTTGCTTAATACCGAAGTGACGCCAGAAAAGCAACAAACTGCAGTTTTGAACGCATTTATTGGACTTCAGAATTTTTATAAATTCAATCCAGAATTAAACATTTGGGAGTATACTGGAAATTAATCATGCGTTTTTATACAACAGGAATTCAATAATATCAATTTTAAATTACAAAAAATGAAGAATAATTTATCTGTTTGGTCTGTTGCTATTACAGCAAGCCTAATGTTCTCGACCTCGCTCGAAGCTCAAATTGGAGCGGTTAACGCCCTAAAAAGCAAGGCCAAATCGGCCACTGAGAAAGCTACCGATAATACCACCGAAAAAAACGAATCGTCGGAAAGCTCGTCAAAACCCGAAACAAAACCCGCTGTTGCTATTGCTGCCGAAGATATGAAAGCCGGACAAGGGTACTTTTTTACCACTTTTAAAGCTAATGGATACAAGTCGGAAGTTACTGCATCCGAAGAGCTTTATGTTCGCATGCAATTGGGTAAAACCATGATAGAATGGTCGCAAGAAAAAGGTATACAAGCCGATTACACGGCATATGGTTTTATAAGTGTATTCATCGACGGCGAAAAGGTATTTATGACCAAACCCATCAGTTTTGCAAGCAATATTTCAAAACAATGGGCCTATATCGATATACCATTGAATGTCAGCCCCGACTTTTTAAAACAAATTGAATCGGATCAATCGATGCTCGAAACCCAGCAAGATATCTGGATGTTTCAGCAGTTGTTCCAAGAGAACAGCATACCCAAACAATACGGTGCAGCTGCTATGAGTAAATTGGCTAGTGGAAATCACAAGGTGAAAATTGAATTTGGCCTTGGACAAAGCGATTCCAATGAGCCCATGGCAGTGATTTGCACTGGCGAAGTGGCCGTAAAATCGGCCGAAGGCGGATCCAATGCTTTAGCTAAATTCGGCCCCAAACATTTGCGTCCGTTGAACGACAACGAAAAAGGACAATTCCAATTTGCCTCTGCTTCGTTCGAACCTGGAACTTCTGATATTTCTGCTGTTTTAAATTTGCCTAAACCACCCAAATATTATAACATGAAGTGGTGCCAAGCCTCGTCGTGCGATTACGACCATGGCTATATAGAGTTTTATGTATCAATTGATGGAAAACCTTTAGCGGCATGGAGCAAATCGTTGGAAGGCGACGACTATCAAGTTACCAAGCAATTTAATATGAGCATTTTGCCTAAAACCGACGCCAGTTACGATGTGGTAGAAGCTCCGTTTAATTCAAGTAAACTTTACGATAATACCAACCCGATTGCTTATGCACTTTGGGACATGTTGTATGGCGGAAAATTATCGCAAGGCACGCATAAATTGGTAATTAAAGCATATTCTCGTCAAAGCATTCCATTAAATACAGCCTATGAATTCGAAGCTGCGTACTTTGCCAAATGGCCTGCAATAGCCGAAACGTCGATAGATTTAACCATCAATGCCAATACCATTAACAATATGGCTACAGCAAGTTCAGCTAAAAAGCTGTCGCATGCCACAGGAGATTGGGTAGCTGTAGATAATCATTTAAAACAAAGCAGCATTAATGCTCAAGTTGTCGATGTAGCCACCAAAACCGAATGGAAAGTGGTGACCAGTTCTTTGGGCGTTATATTATATCGTACATGCAAAGCCGACGTGGTTTATACTGGTGAATACGGAACCCGATTACAAAAAGGCGTTTTGGTTAAGGAAGATTATGCTGGTGGTTCGTACGGTAAACCCTATTTTGCCGAACGCATCGAAGTTTCTCACGGCCCTTCGCTTTTAGGAACCATGCACATGCCTGTGCCCTTGTCGAAAATGAAATAGTAATTTTTACATATAA
>DYSC01000136.1 GCA_020726365.1 Porphyromonas sp. | reverse complement strand
AAATAGTTAAATTATCGGTCTAAAAGCCGATATTTAAGTACGAATTGCCTCAATTAATATAAACATAAACAGAGATTAGAAAAATGGAATAATAATATGAGCAAAATTCTGCAAGGGGTTAAATTAGATTAGCCATGTGTAAAGCTCGTGGGTGTGTTATTTTTTTGTATCTTTGTGCCTTTCAAAAAAAGCTGTTTTTGGGCAGCAATTTTCATTCGAAAAAATTATAAAACTCAAAATTATATGGCTGTTATTAAACCGTTTAAAGGTATTCGTCCCCCCAAAGAATTAGTTGAAAAAGTGGCTTCGCGTCCCTACGATGTATTGAATTCCGACGAAGCCCGCACTGAGGCTAAAGGGAATGCAATGTCATTGTATCACATTATCAAACCAGAGATTGATTTCGAACACGGAACCGACGAACACGACGAAAAAGTGTACAACAAAGCGCTCGAAAACTTTACAAAATTCAAGTCAGAAGGTTGGCTGGTGCAGGATGAAACGGAAAAATACTACGTGTATGCGCAAACCATGAACGGTAAAACGCAGTATGGTTTGGTTGTGTGTGCGCATGTGGACGATTACATGAACGAAAACATCAAAAAACACGAACTTACTCGCCGTGATAAAGAAGAAGATCGCATGAAACATGTGCGTGTAAACAATGCGAATATCGAACCTGTGTTTTTTGCTTATCCGCATCAGGATAAGTTGGATGCTATTGTAGCAGAAGTAATTAAAGGTGAGCCTGTTTATAATTTTGTGGCTCCGGGCGATGGCTTCGGTCATCATTTTTGGATAATTGATAATGCCGAAACCAATGCACGCATTACCGAACTTTTTGCAGAGATACCTTCGCTTTATATTGCCGATGGGCATCACCGTAGTGCAGCCGCTGCCTTGGTGGGAGACGAAAAACGTCGTCAGAACCCGAACCATACGGGCAATGAGGAATACAACTATTTTATGGCCGTTTGTTTCCCCGATAATCAGTTGAATATCATTGATTACAACCGTGTGGTGAAAGATTTGAATAATTTGACCGATGAGGAATTCCTACAGAAACTTTCAATCAATTTTGATGTTGAAAAAATGGGAACCGACATTTATAAACCAAATAAATTGCACAATTTTGCGTTATATCTTTCGGGCGTTTGGTATTCGCTGACTGCCAAATCAGGTACGTACAACGATAATGACCCGATTGGTGTATTGGATGTAACTATTTCGTCGTATTTAATTTTGGATGAACTGTTGGGAATTAAAGACTTACGAAGCGATAAACGCATCGACTTTGTAGGCGGAATTCGCGGTTTGGGCGAGTTGCAAAAACGGGTGGATAGTGGCGAAATGCGTGTAGCATTGGCGTTGTATCCGGTTTCGATGAAACAGTTAATTGATATTGCCGACTCGGGTAATATTATGCCTCCAAAAACGACATGGTTCGAACCAAAATTGCGCTCCGGTCTTGTAATTCACGAGTTGGTGTAATCAATATAAGTCGCAGCCTGCTACTCCCTCTCCACATGTAGAGGGTTGGGGCGAGGTCAAAGTTTTTTAATTTTTGTATTAAATTACAATGAAATATTCAAAATTTCTATTTCTTGTTTTAGCTGTTTCGTTTCTCTTTCAAGGATGCGGACCGGCTGCACGTTTAAAAAAAGCGGATAAAAAATATGAAATAGGCGAATATTATGCTGCTGCCGACCTTTATAAACGATTATTCTCGGTTATTCCGTCAAAAAATAAGGAGTTGCGCGCGCGCGTATCGTTTAATATGGCCGAATGCTACCGCATATTGAATTTCTCGACTGCTGAGCAAAACTATATAAATGCGATGCGTTACGGTTATCCCGATTCTATCGTTTTTTTGCGATATGCGCAGGTGCTTCATCGGAACGGGAAGTACAAAGAAGCGGAAAAAAACTATGCGCTTTATCTAAATAAAGATAGTAAAAATGCATTGGCTAATAATGGATTAATGTCATCTAAAATTGCCGAAACATTCAAAAAGCAACCAACTGCTTATATTGTAAAGTTGTACGAGGCGTTCAATTTTCGTAGAAGTCATTCGTTTAGCCCTTTTTTTCAGAATATGGACGGCGATGTGTTTTTTTTCACTACCGATCGCGCTGCAAACAAAAAGACAAAGCAAAAAAATACCGGCATTACCGGCTTACCTGTGAGTTCCATTTATACAACCCGCAAAAACGCAGCAGGAAAATGGGAAAAGCCTGCACCATTACCTATTGAAAATAAAACTGTTATCACCGAAGATGGCGTAACTTCGTTTACGAGCGATGGCAACACCATGTATTTTACGCGTTCGCGACAACAAGCCAATTCAGATTCGGGAACTGAAATTTTTGTTTCGAATCGTGCCGGAGGTACGTGGAGTGAGGCTAAAAAAGTGTCGATATTTAAAGATAGTACTGTTTCGGTAGCTCATCCGGCTATTTCGCCTGATGGTTTAACGCTTATTTTTGTGAGTGATGCCAAAAACGGAGTGGGAGGGAAGGACTTGTGGGAAGCAAAATCGGTGGGAGGCGAATGGAAAGAAATCCGTAATCTTGGTAAGGAATTTAATACCGAAGGTGATGAAATGTTTCCTTCGTTTCGATATGATGGAAGTTTGTATTTTGCTTCGAATGGTTTGCTTGGTTTGGGTGGTTTGGATATTTTTAAAGCTATAGAACAAAAAGGCGGTGGTTGGAAAGTGGAGAATATGGGAATGCCCATCAATTCGAATTTCGACGATTTTGGAATCACATTCGAAGGAAAAGCCGAGAAAGGATTTTTTACTTCGAACCGCAAAGAAGCGCGTGGTTACGACATGATTTACAGTTTTGAAATGCCTGTATTTGAATATGTGCTCGAAGGAAAAGTAACCGACGAAAAGCAAACACCGGTAGCTGATGCCATTGTTCGTTTGGTAAGTAATACGGGAATAAATACAAAAGTACAAACCAAAAAGGACGGTACGTATCGAATTCGAATTGATAAAGATATGGAATGTGTGCTGATGACTTCGTCGCGCGGCTATTTGAATAAGAGCGGGCGGATTTCGACTGTAGGGGCTAAACAGAGTAAAGTGTTTACGCAGAATTTTATGCTCACTACCATTTATAAACCCATACAGATTGAAAATATATTTTATGAGTTTGGGAAATGGGATTTAACGCCGGCTTCGGAAAATGGTTTGCAGGCGTTAGTAAAAATTCTGACAGACAATCCGAATATAACCATAGAGATTAGCGCACATACCGACTTTGTTGGAAATAATGAATCGAACCGTGAGCTTTCGGCCAAACGTGCACAATCGGTGGTGGATTATTTGATACAATCGGGAATTGTGCAAAATCGTTTAACATCAGTTGGTTCGGGCGAAGAAACACCGTTTGTGGTGGATGCTGCAATTGCAGGGAAATACGATTTTCTGAAAGAAAACGATGTGTTGTCCGAAGAGTTTATTCTGAAACTAACTCCGGCGCAGCAGGATCAAGCAAATCAGATAAATCGCCGCACAGAGTTTAGGGTAATTAAAACAAATTATAAATAAGTACCTCACCCCAACCCTCTCCTTGAGGAGATGAAGCAAGAGTTGTTGGAAGTTTTTTACAATTTATAAAACCTATTTTCTTATTTTTAAAAAACGATTTAATTAAAAATGAAACAATATCACGATTTACTACAACGCGTTATGAACGAAGGTGCTCGCAAGAACGACCGTACCGGAACAGGCACTGTAAGTGTATTCGGGCATCAAATGCGTTTTAACATGGAAGATGGTTTTCCATGTCTTACAACCAAAAAGTTACATTTAAAATCTATCATTCACGAACTGTTGTGGTTTTTGAATGGCGACACTAACGTAAAATATTTGCAGGAAAATGGCGTGCGTATTTGGAACGAATGGGCAGACAGAGAAACAGGCGATTTAGGTCATATTTATGGCTATCAATGGCGCTCGTGGCCTGATTACAACGGCGGACATATTGACCAAATTACGGAAGTGGTAAATACGATAAAAAACAATCCCGATTCGCGCCGTATTATTGTAAGTGCTTGGAATGTAGCGGATATACCCAATATGAATTTGCCGCCTTGCCATGCGTTTTTTCAGTTTTATGTGGCCAACGGAAAGTTGAGTTTGCAGTTGTATCAACGCAGTGCTGATATTTTTCTGGGAGTACCATTTAATATTGCTTCGTATGCGTTGCTATTGCAAATGATGGCGCAGGTTACAGGACTTAAAGCAGGCGATTTTGTACATACATTGGGCGATGCACATATTTATGTAAATCATTTTGAGCAGGTTAAATTACAGCTTACACGCGAGTTCAGACCATTACCGCTAATGAAAATTAATCCCGATGTAAAAAGTATTTTCGATTTTCGATTTTCAGATTTTGAGTTGATAAATTATGATCCGCACCCCCATATAAAAGGAGAAGTAGCTGTTTAGGCTACTTCTTATATTAATTTTATCCCAAATATTTCTCGGTTC
>DYSC01000135.1 GCA_020726365.1 Porphyromonas sp. | reverse complement strand
TATTTTTAGCGCAGCATTCTCTTTTTCAGTCATAAGTTTGCGAAGTTCAGGCGTTTTGTCGTCGTTGCCGCATAGGTGCAGAATGCCGTGAATAATAATACGATGCAATTCGGTGTAATAATCTGTTCCAAAGGTTTCGGAGTTCGATTTTACCGTATCGAGACTAATAAAAATATCGCCCGAAATGGTTGTTGCTGTTGAATAATCGAATGTGATTATATCGGTATAATAATCGTGTTGGAGGTACTGATTATTGACTTGCAAAATGCGCTCGTCGTTGCAAAATATATACGACACATCGCCTGTTTTTCGTCCGTAACTTTCGGCTACAGCTTTTATCCAGTTCTTGACTTTCGATTTGTCAATAGCCGGCATTTTTACCTCTTCTGTTATAAATTGAATCATGTTTTTTTTGTAGATGATAAAAATAATTTTCTATTAAATGTTTAATGTGTAATTCAATTTTCGCATATATATTAAATTGATATTTATGTTGTTATAAATACCAAGTACAATTGTCAGTTGAGGTAAACTATTCCCTCTCCTTGAGTAGAGTGACTTTGCCGACTGCAAAATTATATCCTATTTAAAATAACGAATTTCAAATTTTTAAAAACATGCGAAAGATGAAGATAAGGTTTAATGAAAAAACAAATATCCTAACAAAATAGCCGCTGTAATTCCCACAAAATCAGCAATTAATCCTGCTGCTAAAGCGTAACGGGTATTTTTAATATTTACCGAACCAAAATAGACGGCTAAAATATAAAAAGTAGTGTCGGTAGAACCCTGAATAATACACGAAAGCCGACCAACAAACGAATCGGCTCCGTGTATTGTCATCGCATCCACCATCATCCCGCGTGCACCACTTCCACTCAGTGGTTTCATAAAAGCGGTGGGGAGTGCTTCCACAAAGTCGGTATTAAGTCCGGTAAGTGCAATGGCGTACGAAATGCCATCGGTTAACAAAGTCATAGCACCCGAAGCGCGAAACATGCCAATAGCCACCAAAATGGCAATAAGGTAGGGAATAATGCCAATGGCTACCTGAAAACCTTCTTTCGCACCCTCGATAAAAGTATCGTACACGTTAATTTTTTTGAAAAGTGCCATGGTTACAAACGAAACTATGATGCTCAACAGCAAAAAGTTAGCTGCAAACGAAGAGTATTGTGCAATTTGGTCTTTATCCAACTGACTCAATATATAAATTAAACCGGCAATAAATCCACTCAAACCAAGCAATGTCCCCATAATTGCGCGTTGGAATAAATTGATTTTCTGATAAATAGCCACCGTGATAAGTCCGGTAACGGCAGCAATAAAAGTGGCAATTACGATGGGTAAAAATACATCGGCCGGATTAACAGCTCCTAACTGAGCCCGATACACCATAATGCTGATCGGAATAAGACACAGTCCGGCTGTGTTCAGCACTAAAAACATAATCATCGGGTTCGAAGCCGTGTCTTTGTCAGGATTTATTTCCTGCAATTCTTTCATAGCTTTCAGACCCATAGGCGTGGCGGCATTGTCGAGTCCAAGCATATTAGCCGAAACATTCATAAAAATGCTTCCAAGTGCAGGGTGATCTTTAGGTATATCAGGTAAAATTTTCGTAAAAAATGGTGCTACAATGCGCGAAAAAATAGCAATTACGCCCCCTTTTTCCCCAATTTTCATTATACCCAACCACAACGAAAGTACACCGGTGAGTCCGAGCGAAATCTCGAAACCATTTTTGGCTGAACCGAAAGCTGACTGTATAATATCGGTGAAAATTTGAGTGTTACCCGTAAAGAAAAACTGCCCAAGGGCAATGATAAAGGCGATAAGTATAAATCCTATCCAGATGTAGTTTAAAATCATTGTATCGGTATTTTTCTTGTTCGACCGCAAAAATACGCATTTTTAATGAAAAAAAACTTTAGTCCAAAACTTTTACCGAACAATACTTGATGGTTTGTTACGAATTTTGTACTTTTGTACTCAAATTTGAAGTCGAAAGTCGAAAGACAAAAGACCTCATACATTTGACGTTAGACCTCAGACTTTCGACATTAGACAAAAAAGTGAAATTAGAACTAAGAAGATATATAGTGCCCACTATACCCATGGCGGTAATGCTTATGCTTGCAGTAGCATTGGTTTGGTTTTCCGATTTATTTATTCAAAATTCTATTCGCCCCGACTTAAATGATAAAACATTCCTTTCGGAAATAAACAGATTTTTTGCTGTCAATTTAGTTCTTTCCAATATCGTCAGCTTGCTCATTACTGCTCTTAATGCTTTTTTTATCGGACAATTAAACAACAAATACACGATAATTCGTACCCGCAGTTTTCTGCCTATATTGTTTTTTGTGCTGCTGATGGCTACCTGGCACGAAACGCATACTATTGTAGTTTCGCATCTTGCTCTGTCGCTGGTGCTATTGTCGCTTTTTGCAATATTCGGCGTGTACCGCAATCGAAATGCTTCCGAACAGGCTTTTTTAAGTAGCTTTCTTATTGCTGTTGCCAGTATTTTTATTGAGCCTTTGGTGCTTTATATTCCCTTAATTTGGATTGGGTTGGCACTGTTTTATAGTTTATCGTTCCGAAATTTGTTGGCAACAATTGTAGGTTTGCTTACTCCATGGATTTTGTATCTGTCTGTCCGATTTTATCTTCAACCCGATTTGTTGTGGTTACTGTCATTACCTGAATCATTCGAACTGGGTGTTTCGGTGCTCGGACGACCGCTAAACGAACTGATTTACATGGGCATTCTGTTCGTTTTGTCAATTATCGGTTTTGTTGGTCTTTCGTCGAATTTGAATCAGGACTCCATGCAGACGTGCGGATTAATAAATTTCAATTCATGGTTTTTAGCTTTATCATTTATATATTCTATGATTTTTGTAAAGCAGTTTTTTGTGTTTTTGCCGTTTGTGGGTGTGGGGTTGGCCATTTTATTGGCACATCCACTCACGCTTAAAAAATCGATTTTTTTTACTTATATATTCCTAATCTTTATTTTTGTAAATATCGTATTTGTTGTTTCCAACCTTATTCTTAATCCCCGATGACAGAATGGGTAGAATTGGGGTATCTGGGGCTTTTTATAGCTTCATTTTTAGCGGCTACGGTTGTTCCGTTTAGTTCCGAAGTCATATTTTCGGCGCTTATTGCTGCCGGTTTCGACGATTGGACTTGTATATGGGTGGCAACTGCCGGAAATTGGTTGGGCGGAATGACTTGTTATTACCTGGGGCGCTTAGGTAAAATGGAATGGATAGAAAAATTTTTACGTGTAAAAAAGGAAAGTTTAGACAAGTTTATGTCCAAATTGCACAAATACGGCGATTGGTTTGCTTTTTTCTCCTTTCTGCCCGGTGTTGGCGATATAATTGCAGTTGCTTCGGGTTACTTCCGGTGTCGTTGGTGGGTGGTTGCAATTTCGATGTTTGTAGGTAAATTTGCACGTTACATACTATGGCTTGGACTTTTTAAGCAAGTGCTGGAGATTTTTTAAGACGACAGACGACTGAAAGCAAAGAGTATAAATAACTACTTAATAACAATTAATAACGGCGAAGCCCAATAACGCAAAGCAAAAAAATTATTCAAACTAAATAAAAAAATAAAGAAAATGAGAAAAAACATTGTTGCAGGAAACTGGAAAATGAACAAAACCCTACAAGAAGGGTTGGCGTTGGCTACTGAATTGAACGAAGCCTTAGCTGGTCAAACATTAGAATGCGATGTGGTAATCGGAACTCCGTTTATTCACCTTGCAGGTGCTGTAGCTGCTGTTGATGCGGCTAAAATTGGTGTTGCAGCTCAAAACTGCGCTGCTAAAGAATCGGGTGCATACACAGGCGAAGTGAGTGCTGCTATGGTTAAATCGACCGGTGCAGGTTATGTAATTTTAGGTCACTCGGAGCGTCGTGAGTATTATGGCGAAACAAGTGCTATTCTGAATGATAAAGTAGCCATGACTTTAGCAAATGGCTTAATTCCAATTTATTGCTGCGGCGAAGCTTTGGACATTCGCAATGCAAATACGCAAAATGTCTATGTTCAGAATCAGTTGGAAGAAACAGTTTTCAACTTAACAGCTGACGAATTTAACAAAATCGTTATTGCTTACGAACCTATCTGGGCAATCGGTACAGGCGTAACAGCTTCAACCGAACAAGCGCAGGATATGTTAGCATTTATCCGCTCGATTATTGCCGAAAAATTCGGTCAGGAAATTGCTGAAAACACTTCTATCCTTTACGGTGGTAGCTGTAACGCTAAAAACGCTCCTGAATTGTTCGCTCAGCCTGATATTGATGGTGGCTTGATTGGTGGTGCTTCGCTTAAAGTAGCTGACTTTAAGGCAATTATTGATGCTTTTTGATAAATAAGTAAGCATATATCGGAAGTTACTGTTATAGTAGGTTAATTGTTTCGTAAATCATTATTAACCAATTATTTGACGTGTTTGAAAATACTTATGTGGCTAAGAGAATATATTCATAATAATAAT
>DYSC01000030.1:13591-20558 GCA_020726365.1 Porphyromonas sp. | reverse complement strand
TAATATTGGGGAGTATTATAATTTATTGTCAGAAACTTGTTGATAAAATTAAATACTATAAAACCATAAATAGGTTTTTACAAAAATATACACAATTTTCTTCATAAAAAAATTTAACATTTTTGAATTGCACAATCCGAAATCGCTAAATGTACATTATCAGCGTATTAGCTGTTTTCAACTTTTTCATTGGAGCAGGCTGTGCAACGGAATTGGGCTGGGTTTAAGCCGGTTTGCTTGCGAAATGCTTCGATAAAAACCGACATGGATTTGAAACCGACGTCGGATGCAATGATATTCAGATTGTATTTGTTGCGCTTGTCGCACTTGTTGCTCAGGATTTTTACGGCTTCTTCAATGCGGTATTTGTTTATCAGTTCGTTGAAGTGGAGTTGCTGACTGCTTACAGCGCGCGATAAATATTCTCGGTTTGTGCCCAGTTCGCGGGCTACAATTTCGGCAGTTAGGTCTTTTCTGAGGAATTGTTTTCCTTGCTGTAGCCAACCGGTTAGTTCGTTGTACAGAAGCTGGTCTTTATCTTCGTCGGTGGATTTTCGAGTTAGTTTTTTTGTGCTGAGTTGAATGTGAAGTGCTTTATTTAACTTTCGTTCGTCGTCAATTAGTTGTAAATTCTTCTTTACTAAAGCTTTCAGAACCTCATTTCGCGAATGTAACAGCCGATAGGTGCTAATACCAAAAATAAGCAGAAGTACAGTAAAAGCAATACCCACCACAATAAATATTTTATAAACCTGCTTTTCGGCTTTTATTTTGTTTGCGTCGTTTTCTAATTCAATTTGGTTTATGGTCGATTGATAAACCGTTTCGGAATTTTCGACACTTTTCTTATTAAGATCTTCTAGGTATGGAGTTGTTTGACTCAAAAAGAAATTTGCTTTTTCGAACTGTCCTAACGTTTGATATAGTTCGGCTAAATTGCGATTTGCATTGTATTGCAATTCAGGCAAATTCGACATTTTTGAAAGTTGTAGTGCCTGATAGGCAAACTGTAAACTCTGATGTTGTTTTTTTTCTGCCATATAAGCTTTCGAAATACCGATACATGCATTTCCGCGTCTTATATTGTCGGTAATAAAACCCAAAGGTAATTCTAATGTTTTGAGGTAATAAAAGCGGCAACTGTCGTAGTTTTGAAGCAGAAATTCAATTTCGCCCTGATTGTTGTAGAGCAATGCAAGTGCCTGTCTGTCTGTCTTATCAGTGATATATACGGAATTTGCTTTTGCTAATTCTTTTGCCTCGCCGTACTTGCCTTGAAAATTTTTCATGGCGATTAGGTTTATGTGTATGTAAAAAAGTTCAATGCTGTCGTTGGCTGTTTCGAGTCCGGTTTTTGCCATTTCAAATCTTTCTGTGGCTTTCACAAATTCTTTTTTCGAAGCATAATAACGACCAAGAATTTTGTGGTTAATAGCCACACTTTTATGTAATCCGGCTTTTGTAAACAAATCGGTTGATTGCGCTAACCACTCAGTTGCTTTGTTCGTGTCGCCAGAAGTGTAGTGTATGCGCGCAAGCAGGCGCAATGATAATGCGATAGCGCGATCATCATATTTTTCTTTTATAACTTTCGATAATGAAATATATGCTTCGGGATAGTTGTTGGAGCGAAAAAGGCGAAGTCCGTTAATGCTATTGTACCAAAAGTTTAAACGTTTATTTTTCTGAATGTTCAGTGTATCAAGCGTTTCAAAAGCTAGTGAAGCGCTGTCTTTCAGTCCTAATTCGCAAAATGCTCCAATACGCATCAATTGCAGTAGGTTCTTTTCTTCGGTTTTTAAGGGTTGAGATAAAAGGGAGGTAGATTCTTTCAATAACTCATCGTACTGATTTTCTATAAAAAACAAATCTAAAACCTTGTTTACAATAGGATTAAAATTCCTGTTATCAGTTTTACAGCCGATTATCAAAAGTAGAAATATAACAAAATGTGGTAATTTCATTGACTTCGTAGGTTCAAAAAATATAAACAAATTTTAATAAATTAAAGTATGCAAATTTAGTTAATAGTATTTGCATTATTTGAGTCTCTTATCTGCTTGTGCATCCAAATGCCTAATTTATGTAACGAAACCGCTGATTTATGTAACGAAACTGTTAATATGCGTTTTTGTAACAGATAAAAAAACACCCACTTTTCTGTTAAAAAGGTAGGTGTTTGTGTATAAATATACAATTATAGGTAATTATATATCTATTCGAAAAAAATAATTAAGTGATTTGTAATTCTAACTGAGAGTTTGAATTATCTCAGGCGTCTTTTCAATAATCTCCAGCGCTTTTTGAGCCGCTAACTGATGCGATTCTTTTTTGCTACGGTCTGTGGCATCGCAAATAACCTGATTGTTAATCGTTATTTGAGTGTGGAATAGGTGGTTGTTGGCAACGTTGAGCTCCTCGCCAAGTAGTTCAAATTCAATGCTAAATCGGTTTTTCTGACACCATTCAATCAGTTTCGATTTAAAGTTTACTTCGTCGAGCACCAATTGGTCCATATCAATAAACTTTTTCAGCAAGCGGTTTTCCACAAATTTTTTGCATTTTTTGTATCCGTAGTCTAAATAAATAGCACCCAGTAATGCCTCAAGTGCATTTCCTACCATGTTGCTACTGGTGGTTCGGTTTACATTTTTGCCGGCATGCATAAGCTTATCAAGTCCAATCTCAAGTGCTAAGCGGTTGAGCGATTCACGTTTAACGATTTTGGAACGCGTGTTGGTCAAAAACCCTTCTCGTTGATTTTCGAAACGACGATACAAAATGTCGGTAACAACAGAGTTTAGAACTGCATCACCCAAAAACTCCAACCGTTCGTTGCTGAGCATTATGCCATTATCGGTAGGGATAGAGGCTGAGCGATGAAGCATAGCCAATTGATAGTACTCAATTTTGTAGGGGTAAAAACCAAGTACTTTTTGAAATAATAAATAAGGCTCTCTCCGAGATTTCGGAAAGAGCCTGAATTTTAATATGCATGTTTTAATCACAGCTTAACGAGCGAATTTTTTTACAATAACGCTTGCATTGTGTCCGCCGAAGCCAAAAGTGTTCGACAAAGCTGCATTGATAACGCGTTTTTGTGCTTTGTTGAATGTAAAATTCAAATTGTAATCAATGTTTTCGTCTTCGTCACCTTCTGTAAAGTTGATGGTTGGAGGCACTATGTCGTTTACAAGAGCTAAAATTGTTGCAATAGCCTCCACAGCTCCGGCAGCTCCAAGTAAGTGCCCGGTTTGAGATTTTGTTGAACTAATATTTAGTTTATACGCATGTTCGCCAAACACATCAATAATTGCTTTTGGTTCCGAAATATCGCCTACTGGTGTCGCTGTCCCGTGTACATTAATGTAATCAATGTCTTCGGGCTTCATTCCAGCATCTTTCAATGCACGTGCCATTACCAACTTAGCACCCAAACCATCAGGATGAGTAGCAGTAAGGTGATAAGCATCAGCCGACATGCCGCCACCAACAATTTCGCAAAGAATATTTGCTCCGCGTGCTAACGCATGGTCGAGGTCTTCTAACACTAAGCAACCAGCCCCTTCGCCCATCACAAAGCCATCGCGGCTTTTACTGAACGGACGTGATGCAGTCTCTGGACTGTCATTGCGAGTCGAAATTGCAGTTAATGCATTAAATCCACCGATACCTCCTGGTGTGATAGCTGCTTCAGCACCACCGGCTAAAATAATATTTGCCTTTCCAAGACGAATGTAATTAAATGCATCAATCAATGCATTTGTAGACGAAGCACAAGCCGAAGCTGTACAATAATTCGGACCACGAAAACCATATATTATGGCAATTTGTCCTGCAGCAATATCCGAAATCATTTTAGGAATGAAAAACGGATTAAACTTTGGACCAATCTCCTGATGTTGGTAGTAGTAGGCAATTTCTTGCTCAAAAGTAGTTATTCCACCTATTCCGGCTGAAAAGATTACTCCTACTTCGTCCTTGTCTATAGCATCCAAATCAATACCACTATTATCAATCGCTTCTTTTGCCGATGCAATAGCATACTGGGCGTAAAGGTCTACTCTTCGTAACTCTTTACGATCAAAATACTTAGTGGCATCGAAGTCTTTAACTTCGCAGGCAAATTGCGTTTTAAATAAGGTGGTATCAAAACGAGTAATCGACGCGGCGCCACTTACTCCTTTAACTAAGTTGTCCCACAATTCGGGAACACTATTACCTAAAGGAGTAATTGCGCCAATGCCGGTTACTACAACTCTTTTTAACTCCATAATAAATGCTTATTGTGGAAAAAATTATTTTTGGATAGCTTCGATATGAGCGATAGCGTCGCCTACGGTAGCAATTTTTTCTGCTTGTTCGTCTGGAATAGAAATACCGAATTCTTTTTCAAATTCCATAATCAATTCTACTGTGTCCAACGAATCAGCACCAAGGTCGTTTGTAAAGCTTGCTGTTTCTACAACATCTGCTTCTTCTACGCCTAATTTGTCTACGATAATAGCTTTTACTTTAGCTGCAACTTCTGACATAATTTTTGTTTTTTAAGTTTGTAATTAGAAATTCTTTTTTTAATTTTGCGGTGCAAAGAAACAAAAAATTCTTCAATCTACCTCATAGCATGTAAAAAAATAGTATTTTTTGCACAAATGCAACATAAGTGAGCAGTAAATTATACAACACAATGGCTTCAAAAATAGCTATTTTAGCTTCCGGTTCGGGTTCAAATGCCGAGAACATAATACGTTACTTTCAAAAGAGTTTAAAATTTGAGTTTCCGTTAATTTTATCTAATAAATCGGATGCTTTTGTTCACGAACGGGCAAAAAAACTTGGAATTCCCTCCTTTACTTTTTCGCGTCAACAATTTTTGGAGGGTGATGAGGTTTTGGTGTTTTTACAAAAATACAATATCGATTACATAATTTTAGCCGGCTTTTTACTGAAAGTTCCTGAACAAATCATAAAAGCGTTTCCAAATAAAATTATAAATATTCACCCTGCTTTACTTCCCAAATACGGTGGTAAAGGCATGTATGGCGATAATGTGCACAAAGCAGTGAAAGCGGCCGACGATAGCGAATCAGGCATTACGATTCATTATGTAAACGAAAACTACGATGATGGTAATATTATTTTACAGGCTAAATGTGAATTATTCTCCGACGATACCCCCGAAACTATAGCTCAAAAAGTACACAAACTCGAATATGAGCATTTCCCAAAAGCAGTTGAAATGATTTGGGGTAAAAAAACAGGTATGACGCGAAGCGGCTTTCATGTTTTTTTAGATAGAGGGTAGACGCGAAGCGGCTTTCATGTTTTTTTAGATAGAGGGTAGACGCGAAGCGGCTTTCATGTTTAATTTGATATTTATTTTTCATGAAAGCCGCTACGCGTCATACCTGAAAAAAAATATCAAATTAAGTACAATTTAATAAATTAAATAGTAATTTTGCGACCGAAATTAAAAACACACATTATAATATGGATGCTCAAGCAATTGCACTCAACAACACCATTCAGCAGGTAAATGCGAATGTGTTTGAAATGCTTTCGGAACGTGGAAAAAATATTTTCTTTCCAAAGTTAGGTATTTTAGCTCAATCGGCACAAGCTAAAGGTAAACAAATTAACGCCACCATTGGCGAAGCGGTTGAAGATAATGGTACGTCGATGCACTTACCCGAATTTGATGCATTGCTGAATATGCCAACTGCCAATATTTTTCCGTATGCTCCGAGTTTTGGCAAACCCGAATTTCGTAGTTTGTGGAAATCCTCTATTTATCGCAAAAATCCTTCGTTGGGTGATACTGTAATCAGCAATCCAGTTGCCACCAATGGCTTAACACATGGCATTAGCATGGCGGGTTATTTGTTTGCTAACGAGGGTGATACCGTATTACTTTCGAATCATTATTGGGAAAATTATAATCTTATAATCGACAATAGTTACGGTGCAAAAGTGGACACTTTCGAACTTTTTGAAAATGGAGGGTTTAATGTAACTGATTTTTCAAAAAAAATGAACGATGTTCAGGGTGATAAAGTCATTACACTGCTAAATTTCCCAAACAACCCCGCTGGCTATACCCCACTTGTTGGCGAAATTGACGCTATTGTGGCTGCAATTAAAAATGTAGCAGATAAAGGTAAAAAAGTAGTAGTTATTATCGACGATGCTTATTTCGGCTTAGTTTACGAAGAGGGTGTTTTCATGGAATCCATCTTCACAAAATTGGTCAATTTATCCGAAAATGTATTGGCAATAAAACTAGATGGGCCTACCAAAGAAGATTATGTGTGGGGTTTTCGTGTTGGTTTTATAACCTACGCCATCAAAGGTGGAACAACTGAACTTTACGAAGCAATGGAGAATAAAACGGCAGGTGCTGTGCGTGGTAATATATCAAATATTAGCCAGTTGTCGCAATCGTTACTTTTTAATGTGTATTCTGCTCCAACATACGAAGCTTCGAAAAAAGCTAAATATGACATTTTGAAAAGTCGTTATGATGTATTGAAAGTAGAGCTCGCAAAGCCTGAATATGCCGAATACTTCGAGCCGCTTCCTTTTAATTCGGGATATTTTATGTGTGTCCAGCCTAAAAAAGGATTGGTTGCCGAAGATATTCGCAAACAATTATTGGAAAAATACAGCACAGGTGTTATCGCGTTGGGCAGCGTAGTTCGTTTGGCATTTTCGGCAGTTCCTAAAGCGGTGCTTCCACAATTAGTCGAAAATATATACAAAGCTTGTGTGGATTTAGATAAAAAATAGAAGTTTATAGATGAAAAAATGGCTGTCGATTTTTTTTCGACAGCCATTTTTGTGTGTTTTTGATTTAAAAACGATAACGAGCTGATAAGCAAACATCGTTGTAGTTTCCTCCAGCACCTGAATTTTTTACTAAGTAAAATGTAGGACGATAGTCGATTGAAAGTTGTAGCGGAAAATCAAA
>DYSC01000030.1:0-13491 GCA_020726365.1 Porphyromonas sp. | reverse complement strand
TTACTAAGTAAAATGTAGGACGATAGTCGATTGAAAGTTGTAGC
Source organism: Porphyromonas sp. (assembly GCA_020726365.1). Taxonomy (GTDB): domain Bacteria; phylum Bacteroidota; class Bacteroidia; order Bacteroidales; family Paludibacteraceae; genus Paludibacter. Next base: position 13,447 of record DYSC01000030.1, on the reverse strand, counting down.
GGAAAATCAAATTTATATTCCAATCCTATTTGTCCAACGAAGCCCATTGCAAATGCACTTGTATAGCCCTGTGCCGAGTTCGAAAATCCAATTGTTGCTCCCGGTCCGTAATACCACGACATGCCTTCTGTCCAGTCGGACAAATCATTTACCCAATGGTAAATGCCATTTAACCCGAAAGATTGTGGTGATAAACCAAGGTCGAGCTCAACCCGATTACTCTCTCCCAACGGATGTTGATACGAAACTTCACCACCTACACCAAAGCGAACGCCAATGGCTTTTTCGGTTTGTGCCACTAAAATTGCTGAACTTGCTACAGCAAAAAGAAATAAAACTAGCTTTTTGTTCATACTGTTTTTTTTGTTTTATGTTGTTTTGACTTGAATAATTATGATCGTTGTTGGTTGACTTAACATACAAATAACATACCATATAGATAAATGTTGAAATACACAGGCAAATTATTTCAACATAATAATCTTTTACAAAAGAATTTTTTACAGTTTATATACTCAATTGTGTTTATTTCATTAAATTTATTGTTACTTTTGTAGCCCGATTCAAAGAAAGTAAACTATTTAATCGAATTAGATGCTGTTAAAATATATAATCTAAATCAGTTAGATTTATAGATATTTTATATAGCAGAGTTTTTAAACCTAATTTAAAATATAATTTTAAAACATATCGCTGTCCATAAGTAATTGTTGTGGCGGTATTTAGACTCGCTAAAATGAAAAATAAGTACAAAGACCTGATTGAACAGACATTTGAATTTCCAAACGAAGAGTTCGATGTAATTGAAAATGAATTGGAGTGGTATGACGTTCCGTTAATGGATATAATTAAGCAATATGGTACTCCATTACGCATAGCCTACTTACCCAAAATAGGTCAGAATATCCAAAAGGCTCGACGTATGTTTAATGTGGCAATGGCTAAAGTGGATTACGAAGGCGACTACAATTATTGTTATTGTACCAAAAGTTCTCATTTCTCGTTTGTTATGGAAGAGGTGTTGAAAAATGGTGTGCATCTCGAAACCTCATCAGCTTTTGATATTAATATTATGGAGTCATTGCACGAGCAGGGTTTTCTTAAACAGGATACTTATGTTATTTGTAATGGTTTTAAACGTCCACAATATGTTGAGAATATACAAAACCTTATGCGAGGCGGTTTTAGTAATGTTGTTCCGATTTTAGATAATAAGTTTGAGTTAAATTTATTACTCAAAGATTTCGATATGAAATTCAAAGTTGGTATTCGCATAGCATCCGAAGAAGAACCTAAATTCGATTTCTACACCTCACGTTTGGGCATTCGCTACAACGATATTATTCCCTATTACTTGAATAATATTGCCAACAACCCGCATGTAGAGCTTAAAATGCTCCACTTTTTTATAAATACAGGTGTAAAAGATACTGCTTACTATTGGAACGAATTGAATAAAGCAGTTAACTTGTATTGCGAGTTGAAAAAGAAATGCCCCGAATTGGATAGCCTGAATATAGGTGGAGGTTTCCCGATTCAAACACACTTGGATATGGCTTACGATTACGAGTACATGGCAGAAGAAATTGTTGCTCAAATTAAAAATATTTGTCAGCAACACGCTGTAGCCGAGCCACATATTTTTACTGAGTTTGGTTCGTATACGGTTGGCGAAAGCGGAGCTATGTTATATTCTATTGTAAACCAGAAAAAGCAAAACGACCGCGAGTTGTGGAATATGATTGATAGCTCGTTTATGACAACTTTGCCTGATACGTGGGCTATTAATCAGCGTTTTGTGTTTTTAGCAATTAATAATTGGGGATCGGAATACGAACGCGTTAACCTTGGTGGTTTAACCTGCGATAGCGAGGACTTTTACAATGCCGAAGTGCATTCGAATGCCATTTTTCTACCCAAAATGCAGGAAGACCGTGACCAATATGTGGGCTTTTTTCATACAGGAGCATATCAGGAATCGTTGAGTGGCTTTGGGGGCATACAGCATTGCTTAATACCTGCGCCAAAGTTAGTTATTATCGATAAGGACGAAGATGGTGAATATTTTACGAAACTTTTTGCCAAAGAGCAAAGTTATAAGTCGATGTTGAAAATATTAGGGTATTAGAAAAGTTTACAATAAAAAAATTCAAACCACAAAAGAACACAAAAGTCAATAAAACGAATAGTTTAAAAAATTTATTTCGAATTTAATTAAACGTTGCAGTAGGCTAAATCCCTCTCCTCAAGGAGAGGGACTTAGGGTGAGGTGTCTTTTCAGGGTCTCTAATTTATTTTCTGTTTCTATCCATTCTTTTTCGGCAACCGATGAGGCTGTGATGCCTGCTCCGCTGTAGAGGATAATTTTTTTATTTTGAAGTTGCATGCAGCGCAGATTTACAAAGAGTTGGCATCCATTCTCAGGGTGTACTGTCCCTAAAAAACCTGTATAATAGCCACGGTCGTGTGTTTCGGTTTCGAGGATAAAATCGCGTGCAATCTTTTTTGGTAATCCTCCGGTTGATGGTGTTGGGTGTAAGGCGGTTATAAGTTTGGAAACATTGTTTTTTAGTACATCTTTTCTAAATTCGAATCCCGATTTTAGGTGAATTAGATTGCCGGCTCTGTAATTTTCTACTTTCGATTTGCTGAAATCCCGAATGCCGTTTTCTATCAAAGTTTGAGCAATAAAGTTGGTAACAATGTTTTGTTCTTCCAATTCTTTTTCCGACCATATATATTGCTCCAAAGCTAAACCTGTATGTGTTTGTGTCCCAGCCAACGAAACAGTATACATTAATTCGTTTTCGGTGGTTAATAATGGTTCAGGTGTAGCGCCTATCCAACTTCCTACGCATGGCATGTTAAAAAAATATATGTATGCATTTGGATAAATAACACATAATTTTTGGTAAAAATGGGGTGCAGAAAAATCATCAGGTATATCCATTACATGCGTTTTGGACATGACCACTTTGCGCAGTTTTCCTGTTTTTATAGTTGCAATTGCCTTATTTACATTGTGTTCAAACTCCTCTTTCGAAGTGGTTGAAATATTGTCGTTGGATTTCTCGGACTTAAATGTTTCATTTCGTCTTAACCCTGCAATTATTTCGGTTGAAATGTTATTGTTCTTAAATTCGATATCAGGTTCGAGTAAATACGTATTAGTGTCCCGTTGGTTTGTGAATGGTGAAATTACATATCCATCAGCATCGTTAAGTTCTTGTAAATCAGTTATTATTTTTGGGGAGGTTTTGTATTGTATTAAGGTCGTAATATCCGAATGCCATGGTAAACGGTACGACACAAAAGGAATATTTTGATGTTGACAAATATAATGCAGTGCAGCCAGCGATGGAAAAAAGTCAGAGTTGTTTTTCATACATATCAATTGTGATTAATTCTGCATTTAGCTGTAAATGTTGAATGCGCTCGTTCCATCTCCTCAAGGAGAGGCTTAGGGTGAGGTGTTTAATTTTTCACAGGAATAATGCGGCAAGTCAGTCGACAAAGTGAAATCAACTTTTCGTTTTTATCCTTCACTTTAATTTCCCACACGTGCGACGATTTTCCTTGATGTATTATAGTGCCAATGGCTATCACTTCGTTTTCGGCAGTGGTTCCAATATGGCTGCCACTAATTTCGACCCCAAGCACGTGGAATTTTTCGGTATCCACCAAAAAAGAAGACCCGATGCTGCCAATTGACTCAGCTAAAGCCATAGTGGCGCCACCATGTAATCGACCCAATGGCTGTAAAGTGCGATGGTCGACCGGCATAGTAGCAACAACTCTTCCTGCTGTAACTTCTGTAAATTGCATTCCTAAGTGTTCCATTAGGGTGTTTTTACAAAGGTTTTTTATCTTTTCTTCCATATTTAAATCTCCATATTTCTTTTAACAATTTCTATTTTCCAACTTCTAATTTTTGCCTTCTAACTTCACAACCTGCTAAATGATCGTTTACCATGCCGGCAGCCTGCATAAAGGCATAGCAAATAGTGGATCCTACAAATTTAAATCCCCGTTTTATTAAATCTTTGCTCATGGCATCCGATTCAGGTGTTTTTGCCGGTATATCGCTATTTTTTTCGAAATTATTTTCAATGGTTCTGAAATTTGTAAACTGCCAGATATACGCATCGAAGCTTCCAAATTCCTGTTGAACATCTAAAAACAATTGTGCATTTCGCACTGTGGAGCGGATTTTACCATTGTTGCGAATAATGGATGCATCAACAATCAATTCCTGAATTTTTTCCTCGTTGTATAATGCAATTTTTGAAACGTCGAAATTGTCGAACGCCCTTCGGAAGTTTTCGCGCTTATGCAAAATTGTTTTCCAACTCAAACCGGCTTGAAAAGCATCAAGCACAAAAAATTCAAATAGTTTTTGGTCGTCGTGAACCGGTACGCCCCACTCATTTTCGTGATATGCCAGCATTAAAGCATCGTTACCAGGCCATGTGCAGTTATTAGAATTCGATTTTTCCATTATTTTTTAGTATTTTTGTATTAAATAAAATTTGTTTCGTAATCGCTGATAACATTATGGGTATTCAGCTGTGGTTGTTTCGTTTTTTTGCGTTTAAACAATATAAATTTAAAAATGTTTCAATATCGAACAGTCGTACTTCATCCATCATCCATCGTCCGTTGTCTGTCGCCTGTTGTCCGTTGTCTTTCAATTATAATTTCAAAAAATGCTCGACTCCTATAAAATTATTGAAAAATATTATCCGAAAGATACGGATATTTATTTTATTTTGAAAATACACAGCGAACAAGTTCGCGACAAGGCACTGGAAATCGCTGAGAAACACCCAGAATTAAAGCTCGATAAACAATTTTTGAGTGAGGCTTCGTTGTTACACGATATTGGAATATTTATGTGCAATGCGCCACGAATACATTGCAAAGGTACGCATCAATACATAGAGCACGGTTTTCTCGGTGCCGAACTGCTACGTGCAGAAGGTCTGTCGCGCCATGCTTTAGTTTGCGAACGGCATACCGGAACAGGTTTAACAAAGGAAATGATTATCAAAAACAATCTCCCGTTACCACCTACCGATTTTTTACCGCAAACGCTCGAGGAACAGGTTATTTGCTATGCCGATAAATATTTCTCGAAAACTAAACTGACCGAACCACACACTGTAGAGCAAATTCGGAAAGAACTTGCCCGCTTTGGCGATTATCAGGTAGCCACATTTGATACGTGGCGTAGTAAATTCGATTAATCGATTAATCGGTATGAAAGTCCGAAAGTCAAAAGTTCTTTAAATTGCAACTTCACTTTTTCGCCTTCTGTCATAATTACCGTATTGTCGTAACGTGGATTTAAAATGATTCGGGTTGACAAAAACCGGTTTAGCTGAAAGTTACCGATAATTTCCCAATCAATTTCCACCTTTGTGTAATTGGTATAAAATGAAAATTTGGAGTCGAAAGTCATTTCGCGCGAAGGTGAATAATTAGCCTGAATGCGAATCAAACTACCAATTTCGCTTAGTGCGTTTTCGCCGGTTTTTATACCAAATAGTTTTGGGTCAACTTTGGGGTTGTTCAGATAAATATATTTGTACGACAGTGGCGAAATCATTACCGAAAATAGTTTTTTGTATTTGTAATCGAGACCGGCACTTATATTTAAACGTACCGGAGTCATAAATGCAGCTTTAAGCACCGTAGAATTAATGCCTTTGTAAGTCAGAAAAAGTGGTATTGAGAAATCGAACAGTCCTGAATAGAAAAATGAACCACCTGCTTTTATACCGAGTTTACTGTTTATCCTGAAAATATCATCATTTGTGTTCAATACCCGTATTGTATCGCCTTCGATGGAGTTAAACCCTGCACGCCATTCGGCTGAGTTTTCCCACTGAATGCTTTTTTTATCATTGTAATTTAGTTTTCCATTTATTGTACCTAAAATGGCAATATTATCATTTCCACCCTGATGCCAGTTATTCGAAACATAATTTTGCGAGAATTGTAAATAAGCATTGGCTTTTTTTGTCCATGGACTTAATGTAGCTTTCTCTACCACCAAATTCCGACGCGTTTTAGTTACCATGTTGGCATCATCCATAAACTTTATTTTTTTTCTATAATCAACATCAATAAGTTGGCTGCGAACTTCAGCTGTGTTTGGCAGCTCATCTTCGCGGTACAAAATAAGTTCGGGACGGGTTACAGCAATATGTTGAAGTGCCTGTCGACGCATATTTTGGATATAATCCATATCTTTCTCAATTTCAGGCACCAGAATTTTGTAACGATACAGTGTAGTCGGATTTTTACCTATATATAATGTATAGTTGAGTAGGTTTTTGCGATAGTCGAACGGAAACGGATGTTTGCGCAAAACTAAAGGTAGAAACAAAAAATTATTTTCAGATAGCAATGTGTCAATTTTTACAAGGGGTACATTACGGATTATCCTGTCAATTTCTTCGCGCAAGGTTTTAGCATCAACAACACGAATAGGAGGTTCAGTATTGATAATGGTATCTTGAAAGGCTGCAAGGGTAGTGTCCTGAAGCGATGCCATAACCGACTGAACCGAAGCGGGTTTCGAAATTAATCCTTCGAGCGCAGCATCAATATCGATTAATTGCTTTGGTAGCGAATCCATTAATTCGGTTGGAATCGAATCGGTTGTTGAAGTGTCGGAATTTGCAAAAACTCCTAACGAAATTAAACACAAAAACAATATCAAAATCTTTCTCATACTTTTTATTCACATAAATAGAGCACAAAACTACCAAATTTCATGCCATTCTTAACTCCCCACTTGGGGGTTGGGGGGGCACTTTAATCGAACAAGCGCGGATGGTCTTCTTCCATTTTACGAATAATGGCAATCATCAACGTTTCGCGAATAAATTTGGCTTTATTCGTAATCTTATATTTTTTTAAATAGCGGCATAGTGCTTTATTTTCGTCGTCGTTGAGCGCAAAAACATGATGGTGTGTGCGATTCGACATACGTTTTGGGGTGGAAGAAAGTGGTTTTTTTGCCATTCTGATAGATTTAAGATGCAAAAATAATACAATCTGATTGATTATGACCTAATTATTTATTTGTGATAGCTATTTTTTTTGCAAAAAGATGGTTTTGAAATGAACAAAAACCATTTCGAAATGATTACAAACACTATGATTAACCAAATTTATAGTACTTAACCGACAAAAAAACTAAAAAAATTACGGTTAAACTAAAAAAAAAGAACTAAAAAATCCACTTACACTTTGATAGCTACTAAAAATGTTTATTATACGCAAAATTAGGGGTTTAAAAATGTGTTATAATGCTGATAAATAGTATTTTCTCCTTTTCTTTTGGGAGCTTTATACAACAAAGAAATTCTTATTCCGTGTAACTTTTAGGCATATTTATTCATTTAAATGTGTCAATTCAATGTCAATAAAATGAATATTTTTACTTTTTATCAACAAAAACGCTTGTTTTTTAAAAAGGAATACTCTATATTTGCACCCACGTTTTATAAAATTCGGTTAAAAAGCGCAATTAAATGATTTATAAACAAAAATGTTAAATTTATGAGAAAACTAACGTTCTTATGGGCCTGTCTATTTTTGATAGGAGTGGGTTTGGTTAATGCTCAGTCGAAATCCGTTAGCGGTAAAGTGCTATCGGCCGAAGATGGGCAACCTGTTATCGGAGCATCGGTTATGGTAAAAGGAACCACTACAGGTACAATTACCGGAGTTGATGGTGATTTTTCAATCACATTACCGAGTAGTACACAGACTTTAATTATTTCGTACGTAGGTATGAAAACGATTGAAGTAACAGCAAAAAGTGGTGTGATAGTTAAAATGGAATCGGATGCTTTGGCTATCGACGAAGTTGTGGTAACTGCAATCGGTATTAAACGCTCACAGAAAGCTTTGGGATACGCTGCAACTACTGTAAATGCAAGCGATATTACAGCTACAGGAAATAGAAGTGCATTGAATGCACTACAAGGTAAAGTAGCTGGTGTTGAAATATCTTCAGCTTCAGGATCTCCAGGATCATCTACCAGGGTTATTATGCGTGGTTTCTCATCATTGGGAGGTTCAAACCAACCTCTTTACGTCGTAGATGGTGTGCCTGTTAGTAATGGTCAGATTGGTTCTACAAATATCAATGGTGGTGTGGATTTTGGTAACCGAGCAAATGATATAAATCCGGAGGATATTGAAACAATGACTATTTTGAAAGGTGGATCGGCAACAGCACTTTATGGCTCACGCGCTGCATCGGGTGTAATTGTAATTACCACCAAAAACGGTTCTAAATCAAATAATAAAGCAAAAGTAGAAGTGTCTTCAACAACTACTTATGAAAATCCTTTGAGATTACCATATTTTCAAAATGAATTTGGACAAGGTTGGTATAATAGAACAGTTGAAGGAACGGGTGATTTAGCTGAAAATGGAAGCTGGGGTCCAAAGTTTGATGGACAAATTCGCAAATGGGGGTTTGTTGTTGATAATCAACAAATGATTAAACCTTACTCTGCACTACCTACAAATGTTAAGGATTTCTTTGATACAGGAAAAACTTACAACAATTCTGTTTCAATATCAAATGGAGATGCAGATAAGAATTATTTTATTTCATTTAGTAATGTATCTGCAGATGGTATAATGCCTACAAATGCTGACTCTTACAAAAGAAATAACATCTCGATGAGAGGTTCTACTAAATTCATGAAGATATTTACTGCTTCTGCATCGATGAATTATGTACGCAAAGATTCTAAATTTGTTGAAACAGGTCAGGACCAATCTGTTTTGGATGGTTTGTGGCAATCAGCCAGGGACATAAGTTTTGTGGATCAAATGGACTATATGAATAAGTTTAATAATGAAGATAATTATTTTACTGCTTATTCTCAAAATCCATATTTTGTATTAAATGAACATGGAAATGATTTTCAAGAAAATCGTATATTTGGAAACGTAAGTTTAGATGCACAGATTTTACCATGGTTAAATGCAACATTCAAAGCAGGCTCCGATGTATCGAGTAGTTCACTAAAAAGATGGAGATCAATTTTTAATAGTGCAAGATACGATTACAATGATGAAGTAGGTAGAGTTCGTGAAAATTCGTATTTTAGTTCAGAATTAAATACTGATTTCTTTTTAACTGCGAACACAAAATTAGCAGATGAATTAACCTTTAATGCTATTGTCGGACATAACTTTAACCAAAGAGACTCTCGTTCACAAGGTACAGAGGTTATTGGATTAGGAATTCCAAAATTTTATAACTTGTCAAATAGTTCTGCAACACCATCTGTTTCTGCTGCAATTTCACAACGAAGATTAATAGGTGTTTATGGTAGTGTTGATTTAGGTTACAAAGATATGTTGTTCTTAAATTTATCAGCTCGTAACGATTGGTCTTCAACGCTTCCAGCAAATAGTCGTTCGTTTTTCTATCCAAGTGTTAGTACCAGTTTTGTATTTAGCGAATTGTTAGATGCTAAAGATTTTCTTGACTTAGGAAAAATTAGATTTGGTATTGCACAAACAGGTAAAGACGCTGATCCTTATCAGATTTATCCTGTAATGGTTCAAACCTCTCACACTGATGGATATCGTACACTTGATTACCCTTTAGCAAATGGTACAGAAACAGTCAATGGTTTTACAATGTCAAATGTTATTGGAAATGATCAATTGCAACCAGAGATTTCTACTGATATTGAAATTGGATTAGATTTGAAATTCTTCAAAAATAGATTGGGTTTAGATGTTGCTTTGTATAACAAAACTATTACAGATTTAATTTGGACAGCAACTATTCCATCTTCAACAGGATTCACTTCTCAAACTCAAAACTTAGGTAAAATAACAAATAAAGGTATTGAATTATTGGTTAATGTAGTACCTGTAAGAACAAGAGATTTTGAATGGGAAGTATTTGCGAACTTTAGTAAAAACAACAATTTATTGGTTGAATTGAAAGAGGGTTTAGACCAAATTTCTTTAGGAGGTACAAGTTCAATAGGTTTTGTTGGAAAACCAGGTATGGAGTTAGGTCTATTTGAAGGGATTGTTCCTGCAACAGACCCTAATGGTAGAATGATTGTAGATGCTGCAGGTTTGCCAACCTTTAAAGACACTAAAGAAATAATTGGTTCATCGCAAAATAAATTTAGGATTGGCGGTGGAACTTCTTTGAAATACAAAGATTTTAGTTTTAGAGCCTCCTTTGATTATCGTAACGGTGGTCAAATGTATTCTCGTACTGCGGAAATACTTTATTTTACTGGTAATGCACAATCTACAACATATAATGATCGTCAACCATTTATAATCCCAAATTCAGTACAAAAACTAAGTGATGGTACATTTGTTGAGAATACTATTGCTGTTGCTGGTTTTAGTCATACAATGAATCAGTATTATAATCAAACTTACAATGCAGGTAAGGGAGGTGCTTATGCACTTATCGATAAAACATTTTTCAAAATCCGAGAAATAAGTTTGTCTTATTCCGTGCCTAAGAAAGTGTTAGCATCAACATTTATTTCTAAAGTTGACATTTCGCTTGTTGGTAATAATCTTTTCTTGTGGACTCCTAACTCAAATCTATATGTTGATCCAGAAGTGACAACTTTCGGAAATGATATGGCTGCTGATTTTGGTGATTATGGAGCAACACCTTCAACAAAATCTATTGGTTTCAACGTTAGACTAGGTTTTTAATCATTTAATAAATTAAAATATGAAACGAATAAAATATTATATTGCTACGCTGCTTGCCAGTGTGCTACTTCTTCCAAGTTGTAGCGAAAGTTTTTTCGACATTAATGTTGATCCAAATAATCCGGCTGATGTAACACCTGCATTGTCTTTGCCAAGTGGCATATCAGGTACAGCTTATGTATTAGGTGGTTATTATTCAGCCTTGGGAGGCTTTTGGGCTCAACAATATGCTCAGGCACCTGCCGCATCACAATGGTCGGAATGGGAAAGTTATAATTTGACTGAAGATGACTTTAATCGTCAGTTTACTTCATTGTATGCTGGAGCTTTGAATGATTACGAGTATGTTCGTAAGAATACTGCTGCAACAGCCGATTGGAAGTATTATTCAATTGCTACTTTAATGCAGGCATATACTTACCAGATTTTAGCTGATTTATATGACAAAATACCTTACACTGAGGCTCTTAAAGGAACAGAAAACTTACAGCCAAAGTATGATAATGGAGAAGATGTTTATACAAGTCTACTTGCAAGGATTGATGATGCTATTTCAAAAGACTTTACGTTAAGTTCTGTCAAGAATCCGGGTGCAGAGGATTTAGTTTTTGGAGGTGACATTGACAAGTGGTTAAGTTTTGCAAATACCTTGAAGTTGAAAATTTATATGCGCTATGTAAATAAAGATGCAAATAAATATAAGACAAAAATTCAAGCTTTATTAGCTGCAAATGATTTTTTAACTGAAGATGCAAAAATTACATCTTTCAAGGCTGAACAAACAGGTTACAATCCTTTTTACAATACTTTTGTAGATCGCTTGACAGGTAATATAAATGCAAACAAGAACTTAATGGATTCTCTTGTTGAAAATAATGACCCAAGAAAGACTACCATTTTTACAGCTTCTGTAACTGGTGCAAACTTTAATGCCGTTGCAACAGGTAATAGTAAAAACCTTTCAGGTAAAACTATTAAGGACTTTGCAACACCAACTGTAGGAAACACAGCTCCTGTTTATTTCTTTACCAAAGAAGAAGTGTTATTTTTAGTAGCAGAGGCTCAAGCACGCTATGGAAGTGCTACTGACGCTGAGGCAACTTTTAAATCGGCTGTTAGTACAAGTTTAGTGAGCGCTGGTTTACCTGCCGATGCAATTGTTTATGCTTACAACGGATTAAAATCAATCATGGTTCAAAAATGGATAGCCGCTACAAACAAAAACAATATCGAAGCATTCTTTGATTATAACAGAACAGGTTATCCTTCTATGTCAGAATCATTAACTTCTACATTTAATCTTAGTCAGCGTCCAAAAAGATTGTTTTTCCCTGATAATGAAAGAAAAACAAATCCGAATACACCTGCAAAAGTTGCATTATATACACCTGTTTGGTGGGCTATACAATAGTATCAAACAATAAAAATTATTTAATATGAAAAAAATAATATTATTAACTTTCGCATTGGGTTTGATTTTTAGCTCATGTGAAGAGGAAGCCTCCAAGGGGGTATCAAAAGTTACGAATTATGCCAACATGACAGTTACTGGAGCAGACCCTTTGTTTTGGGAAATTGGTACTGCATTTGTAGACCCTGGATGTGTGGCAATTGAAGGTAGTACAGATATTTCTACAAAAATAACTGTAGAATCTGATGTTAATTCAAATAAAGTAGGTAGGTATCACATGACTTACGATGTATTAAATCAGGATGGATTTCCTGCTTCTGCAAGTAGAACAGTGTATGTTTATAAATCCACTGATCCTCGAAATGGATATTACACAAGTACATCAGTACGTAGTTACAAAGGTGGTGCATATACTACTAGAGGACCTTGGCCGCAGAGTATTTTGGTATTAGGCAATGGAACAGACGAATTATGGATAGAAGACTTGATTGGAGGTTGGTATTATATTGGATCAAAATATGGTATTGATTATGCGACAGCTGGTGTAGCTAAATTTGATACTTCGGCAAATCCAAATACTATGTCTACTTTAAGTGGTGTAGAGGCATTACCTTGGGGTTATGTTGCAGAACCAAATACTACTAGTCCATCGACTTATAACAATACAACTAAAACATTATTGTTGAATGTCGATCTCCCTGCAGTACCAATGAAATTTAGAGTAACGATGAATAATCCACAACCATTATAATTAAAGGAGGAACATATATGAGATTAACAAAATTATTATTTATTATATTGGCTGCAATTACTTTCATATCATGCGAGCCAACTTATGAAAAGGAATATAGCTGGGCTTATCCACTTGCTGGAGACTGGAAATTAATTCCTTATGTTGACGGAGCTGAAATTGGAGATGCGTTTGAAATTAAGATTTACAACTCATCTTTTGGACAAGATTCAATTTGGATTGATGATTATGCTACAACTTCTTCAAATGGTCACTTTTGGTCAATGAAGTTTAAGGCGAAAGCAAATATGACTGCCAAAACATTTGAATCAACAGGATCTACTAATGCAATTGTAAATTATGGTATCGCTATTAAACTTAGTAATGGTAAGGTAATCGGAAATGATAGCATTACAATGGATGTTGAATTTGGTGATGATGCAGGTACGATTTATCAGCTAAAAGGTCACAGAATTGTTAGCTACGATGACTATATGGGGGGTCACTAAACAAAAAAAAAGCTGCTCAAAATTTTGAGCAGCTTTTTTTTGTTTTAGAAAATACCG
>DYSC01000134.1 GCA_020726365.1 Porphyromonas sp. | reverse complement strand
AAATAGAGATATGAAAGAATACTTTGCACATGAAACTGCTGTAATCGACGAAGGTTGCGAAATAGGTAACGGAACAAAAATATGGCACTTTTCGCATATTATGTCGGGCTGCGTGATTGGTGAAAGATGTAATATTGGACAAAATGTTGTAATTTCGCCTGCCGTACGATTGGGACGAAATGTGAAGATACAGAATAATGTTTCGGTGTATACAGGCGTTGTTTGCGAAGATGATGTTTTTCTAGGTCCTTCGATGGTTTTTACCAATGTCATAAACCCTCGCAGCCATGTAAATCGCCGAAACGAATATGCTGAAACACGAGTATGCAAAGGAGCAAGTATCGGAGCTAATGCCACTGTAATTTGTGGTAACGAAATTGGAGAATATGCGTTGGTAGGAGCTGGGGCTGTTATTACAAAGCCGGTTAAAGCTTTTGCTTTGGTTGTTGGTAATCCTGCTAAACAAATTGGATGGGTAAGTGAATATGGTCATCGACTGCAGTTTGATGAAAATGGCAAAGCATTTTGTCAAGAAACCAATCAGGAATATAAGTTTACTGATAATAATGTAATTAGAATTAAATAATTGAAAATTAAAATATTATGATAAAATTTGCAGTAATAGGGCAGGGACATATCGGAAAACGCCATGCTGAAATGATTCGTCTTAATCCTGATTCAAAATTGGTTGCAGTGTGCGATGTGTTATCAAAAGAGGAAGTAAAACATGATGCTGTCGACGAAGCATACTTTACTTCGTACGACGAATTGCTTGCTGCTAATTTGGAAATTGATGTAATAAATATTTGCACTCCGAATGGTTATCATGCCGAATATGCGATTAAAGCATTGGATGCTAAAAAACATGTTGTTATTGAGAAACCCATAGCATTAACCAAAATTGATGCAGAAAAAATACTTTTTAAATCGCTGGAAGTATCGCATCATGTTTTTAGTGTGATGCAAAATCGTTATTCGCCACCTTCGGTATGGTTAAAGGAATTGGTTGATAATAAAATACTTGGCGATATATTTATGGTTAAGTTGGATTGTTATTGGAATCGCGACAGTCGGTATTATAAAAAAGGTAACTGGCATGGTAACGCTGAACTTGACGGTGGAACGCTTTTTACGCAGTTTTCGCATTTTATTGATATAATGTATTGGTTATTTGGAGATATTAAGAATATTCGTGGCAATTTTGCCGATTTTAATCACAAAGAGTTGACCGATTTTGAAGACAGTGGTGTAGTTACTTTCGACTTTATTAATGGTGGAATGGGTAGTTTAAACTATTCTACTTCTGTATGGGATACTAACCTCGAAAGCAGTATCACCATTATTGGTTCGCAGGGTACTGTAAAAGTTGCCGGACAGTATATGAATGAGGTAACGTATTGTCATATAAAAGATTATATGATGCCTGAATTAGCACCATCCAATCCACCTAACGATTATGGTTTGTACAAAGGTTCGGCTCAAAACCATCATTATGTGATTGAAAATGTGATTGAAAAACTGACCGATAAGGGAACAATTACAACCAACGTACTCGAAGGGCTTAAAGTGGTAGATATTATCGAACGGATTTATGCATTGCGTGATGCGCAGTGGAAGAAATGATGTAGTGATGTGATGAATAAATGATAAATTGTAAAACTTGTCCGTCCACTGACGGATGTAAAAATAGTAAATGAAATAATGATTCAACGAATTCAAACGCTCTATTTATTAACTGTTGTGATTCTTTCGGGAATTACACTGTTTTCGGTACAGGCAGGTTTCGTAGGAAATGCCGATGCAGCCCAATATATTCTCAATTACAAAGGCATTTTTCAGGTACAAACTACAGGAATGGATTTTTTAAAAAATGTGTGGTCGCTTACTACTTTAAACGTATTAATAACGGCGATAGCTTTGGTAACTATTTTTTTGTATAAAAAAAGATTGTTGCAAATTCGTTTATCTATAATTAATAGCGTACTTTTGGCAGGTTATTATGGCTTATTGTTTATTTATTTATGGCAAACGGGAAATACGTTGGATGCCGAGTGGTATCTCGAAATGGTTACTGCTTTTCCGTTGGTAAATATAATTCTTACTTTTTTGGTCATTCGTGCCATAGGTAAAGATGAAGCTCTCATTAAGTCGCTTAACAGGCTGAGATAGAAAATTTTAACTGTATTTTCATCAACGCCCGAACTATCGGGCGTTTTTTTTCAAACTGAATACTCATAATTCATAACTCATAACTCATATTTATGAAACATTTCCCTCCTTCCGAATTAATTGTAAACTCCGATGGAAGTATTTTCCATTTGCATCTGAAACCCGAACAATTGGCTGATAATGTGATTCTTGTAGGTGACCCTGGTCGTGTGGCGTTGGTAGCTGCCTATTTCGATTCGCAGGAATGCAGTGTTTCGAGCCGTGAGTTTAACACCATAACCGGCAGCTATAAAGGCAAACGCATCTCGGTGATTTCGACTGGTATTGGCACCGATAATATTGATATTGTAATGAACGAATTAGACGCATTATCAAATATCGATTTGGTAAATCGGGTGGAAAAAACTGAGTTCAGACAGTTGAATATTGTACGCATTGGCACTTCAGGAGGTATGCAGCCCGATATTCCGTTGGGCAGTTTTTTGATTTCCGAAAAATCGATAGGCTTCGATGGCATGCTTAATTTTTATGCCGGACGCGATTCGGTAAGCGATTTGGAATTTGAAGAGGCTATGAAAAAACATCTAAATTGGAATCCACAATTTGCAGCTCCATACATTGTAGATGCTGATGTTGAGCTGGTAAATCGCATCGGAAAGGACGATATGCTTCGTGGTGTAACTATTTCGGCTAATGGCTTTTACGGTCCACAAGGACGGGTGTTGCGTTTGGATTTGGCCGATATGCAATTGAACGATAAAATAGAAAGTTTCCGCTTTGCTAACTACAAAATCACCAATTACGAAATGGAAGGCTCAGCCATTGCTGGTTTATCTAAACTCATGGGGCACAAAGCCATGACAGTTTGCTGCATTATTGCCAACAGGCGTGTGGAAGCTGCCAATACGGATTACAAACTCTATATCGAAAAGTTGGTAACAACGGTGTTGGATAGGATATAAAATATAAAGTTCGTAAGGTTTGTAAAGTTCATAAAGTTTTTAAAGTAAAAAGAATGTCAACTACCATAGCTGCTATATCAACTGCACCTGGAATAGGTGGAATTGCTGTAATTCGAGTTTCGGGTTCAGAGGCTTTTTCTGTTTCTGCAAAAATTTTTAAGCCAAAGAAAACATCATTTTCATTATTAGCACAAGAAGCCAATACAATAAGTTTTGGAAATATTGTCGATAATAATAACGAAATAGTTGATGAGGTGTTGCTTTCCGTTTTTAGAGCGCCACACTCGTTTACGGGCGAAGATGTGGTCGAAATAGCATGTCATGGGTCGATTTTTATACAACAACGTATTTTACAATTATTGATTGAAAATGGATGTACGCTTGCTCGTGCAGGTGAATTTACGCAACGTGCTTTTCTTAATGGCAAAATGGACTTGTCGCAAGCCGAAGCGGTTGCCGACCTTATTGCATCTACCTCAGCAGCTTCGCATCGTATGGCTATGACGCAGATGCGGGGCGGATTTTCGGATGAATTGCAAAAATTGCGAACGCAACTGCTTAATTTCGTGTCGCTTGTTGAGCTGGAACTCGATTTTTCTGAAGAGGAAGTGGAGTTTGCCAATCGCTCACAGCTCAAACAATTAGTTATAGAAATAGAACAACTTATTTCTCGCCTTTCCGATTCGTTCCGTGTGGGAAATGCCTTGAAAAACGGTATTCCTGTGGCATTGATAGGCGAAACAAATGTTGGAAAATCAACTTTGCTCAATGTATTGCTCAACGAAGAAAAAGCCATTGTTTCGGACATTCATGGCACTACGCGCGATGTAATTGAGGATTCGATTGTTCTGCAAGGTATTACGTTCCGTTTTATTGATACAGCCGGCATACGCGATACAAGGGACAAAATTGAAAGCCTTGGAATTGAGCGAACATACCAAAAAATTGAACAAGCTGCTATAGTTTTGTGGATTTTGGATTGCACACAACTTAGCGAACATATTGAATGGCTTACCGAACGTATTCAGAAGCGTTCTGAGGGTAAGAAAGTAATTTTAGTTTTCAATAAAATTGATAAAATTGCCGAAGATGAACGCGATGTGTTGAGTCATCTTTTTGACCAGATTGAAGGAGAACGCGTTTATATTTCAGCAAAAAATCGCCTAAATACCGATGCCTTAGAAGCTGCTCTTATACGTGCAGCTCAACTCCCTGATATTCAACCCGGTGATGTAGTAGTGAATAATATTCGCCATTACGAAGCACTTCAACAAGCGCTCACTTCTATTCGTCGCGTTTCCGAAGGTCTCGAAAGTGGTATTTCGGGCGATTTTCTTTCGCATGATATACGAGAATGTTTACATTATATAGGTGAAATAACGGGGCATATATCTAATAATGAAATACTTGGAAATATTTTTGGGAAGTTTTGTATCGGAAAATAAAAATTCAAAAAGCTGACTCTATTTTAACTCGAGTCAGCTTTTTTTAATAATAAAAT
>DYSC01000133.1 GCA_020726365.1 Porphyromonas sp. | reverse complement strand
GTGCCGGACTGAATTGCGAAAATAAAGCGATGATATATTCGATGAACTTTGTCATGGGTTGTTTTGCGTATTTCGGTTATACGGCATCGGCATAGATAGCCGCGATGTATTTATTGCGCACCGAGCGTGCTAAGGCTCTGAGTTGGAAGTTAATGAGGTCGCCTGCATACTGCGGGTCCTTTTCGGAGGAAAACATTTCGATGCTGCCTAAGGAGCGCATGACTTCCGAGCCTAAGAATGCAAACGATGCAAAGGTTTGGTCTGCCGGGGCAACGGTTTGTCCGGCTAAAATTTTAGTAGCATCGGCAAGGTTAAACAAGGGCGTTTTGCTGTACGTGTAAAGTTTGAATCCGAACAAATCGTTATTGTTCATAACTGCCTTCATCAGTGCCAAATCTTCGAGCGTGAGCTGGTTAAAGTGTCGCGGATTTAAAACCAAAACTCTGTCTTCGGGCAAATCCATGTCATCAAATCGTTCTTTTAAGCTCAAAATGTCAGCAAATTTGATGTTTTTACGTGTGCCGCTCGCACTGCCTGTGGTCGGTATTACAGGTGTAAACGTGTCGTCAGAAACAGGGGTGTAATTGAAGGCACCGGCTTCGGCATATTTTTGGAAGAGTGCAGTTTTGTGGCGGTTTACGACGGATGTACGTTTGTCGTAAGATAACTCTATAAGCTCGGAAGACGGCATGTGTGTTGGCTTCGAGGTGTAGTATTCGAGTACTATATCCAAAGGCGTGTCTGCCAAACTTTCTACGGGTATCGGAAATGCGGTATTGTTTTTCAGTACCGAAGGCGTTCCACCCACTTCCGCAAAGTTTATTGTGTCGTTTTCTACCCACATGCTCCAATCTTGAGCTTCGTTTAAAAAACTCATGTTTGGGTAGAATTTGTCGCGGATGTCGTTCGTCCAAATTTCTTTGGTCAGTTTAACCGATAAGGCTCCGCTTACCTGCGGAATAAATGACAGGGCATTGGCGACACCCACCCCCACCAGCGGGTTGAGGTCAATAAGCATCGCCCCGAACGCGCCGAGTGTGCTGTTGAATACGATTGTGAGCAAAATGCTCAGCATGGAAAATAACTGTTTCATATTTACTTTGATTTTACGTGATTTTCGACTAATTTTTTGAAGGTTTCCGGTTCGTTATCGCGCAGATACGAGAGACGTTCCGGGTTTGATTTTTGCAGCGTGTCAAACGTTTCTTCGGTTCCGGTATTCGGTTGGGCCACACCTTTTGAAAGACGAAAGTTTTTGTCCGGCATTGTGCTTTTTTTGCTGAGCAGCTCCAATGTCTTTTCGGCAAGTTGGAAATCCGTTTCGGCAAGTTTACGCAACGATTCTTTGTTTTCGTCTGTTACGTCGGCATGTTTCATAAGTTTGTCAATGCGCTCGGTTCGTGTCGCCGCGAGTTCGTTTACTGCCGTTTCGCGTTCCGTTTTTAGTTTCGCAACGGCTGTTTCAATGTCGCGCTCGGTCGCATTATCGCTAAGTCCGAGCAATCGTTTCACTTCGTTCATATTTATTTGTTTGAGATTTGGAATGGCTTGGTTAAGTTCTGCACTGTCGGCAGACAAGGTAATTATCTGTCCGTTATGGTGTAATTTCAAGGCGTTGCTGTTGGACGGAAACGGCGTGATACTTGCCTCTACAATGACCGATTTGGTTACGGTTGAGCGCGTTTGCCCCGGTTTTAAATCCTGAGCGGAATCGCTGAGTTCTTTGTAGTCGAAGCCGATGGAGACGCCTTTTAAAAACCCGTTCTCAACTTTGCTTTCAATGAGTTTTGCATTTTCATCGTCTTGGTCGAATACGGCATCGGCAAGCAGTTCGTCGTTTTCAATACGGATATTTTCCCAACGTCCTATGGGCATCATGCTGTAAGAGCGATGGTCATATAACATTACGGGATTCTTTTTGAACTGTTCCAAGTCAATCCCGGAAGTTCGTATCCAAAACCCGTAACTGTTTAGGCTCTCGTCTGACAATTTGAAGGTGTGCGGTTTGATGTTGTGAGCCATGTGTGCAATTATTTTTAATGCAAGTTTCCGATTTTTTATTTTTTCAACAAAATTTTAATGTACAGAGATGCTCTGTACATGCTTAATAAGTCTGTACAGAGCATCTCTGTACATTAAAATTATTACAAATGTCTCACATTGCTTAGCTTTGTTTCAAAAATAAGAGATACACACATGCGAAAAGACAAAGAGCGCAATACGGCACACATATTATATATAGAGCAAGGCAAATCGGCAAAAGAAATTGCCGAACTGCTCGGCGTGTCCGAGAAAACAATTTCTGTCTGGGTAAACAAATACGGTTGGAAATCGCGACTTACGGCTAAGGTTACAAGCCGCGATGCCCGCATTGACAATCTGAAACGTATTATTGACAACATTGCCGAACAACGCATCGAACTGCAAGCAGAACTGTCGGATTTGGTTAAAACAAATTCCGATAAAGAACGCCGGCAGCAAATCCGTATGGAAATGGCAGGCATAGACGGCACCATTGCCAACTGGAACAAAACGCTCGAAAATGCCGAAAAGGAAACGCGTATTACACTCGGCACCTACCTTACCGTTATGGAGCGCGTATTCCGTGCCATGCAAGTTTTCGACTCAAAATTGCATTATCAAACCATTGCGTTTCAGGAACAACACACTACGGACATCACTAACGAACTCGGATAATGAAACTCGCAGATAAACGCATCTTAGAAGACTATCGCGCGAAACTGGAACGCATCAAGGCGAGCGGCGATATTGACGTTTTTGAAACCAAAGAAACGCAAACGGCACGGATTAACCGTGCAAAAAAAGATATTGCCTATTTCGTTAAAACCTATCTGCGGCATTACATTTCGGATGCCGACGGCAAAATCATTGAAACGCCGGACTTTCACATTGCGTTTGCAGCCAAAGTTAAAAAAAACAAACGCATCAAAGCAATTATGCGTTGGGCGCGTGCACACGCAAAATCTGTGCTTGCCGATTTGATATTGCCGCTGTGGCTCTGGATTAACGACGACATCGGGTATCTGGTTCTTATCGGAAACAACGAAGAGAAAGCGAAAATATTACTGTCCGATTTACAGGCCGAATTTGAGGCAAACGAGCAACTGAAACACGATTTCGGAACGCAAATGCGCTACGGTACTTGGGAAAAGGGCTATTTCATTACTAAAAACGGATTCATCGCCAAAGCCGTAGGCGCGGGGCAGGATGTGCGCGGCTTACGCATGAAGGCAAAACGCCCGGACTATATTGTTGCCGATGACCTCGAAGATAAAGACACCGTGCGGAATCCGAAAAAACAAGACGAACTCGCCGACTGGATTCTGTCAGCCGTAATTCCGACCATGGACGGCGACCGTGCACGGTTCTTACTCGCAAACAACCGCTTTGCACCGCGCATGATACAAACGGTGTTAGAGGAGCTAACCGACACATGGACAATTGACCGAGTGAACGCTTATAACCCGGCAAGCTACGAATCGCGGTGGGCGGCAAAATACACCCCGGACTACTGGCGACAAATCGAACGTGAAATCGGCGTGATTAAGGCAAATGCCGAATACAATAATACGCCGCATGTGCAGGGCAAAATATTCAAACAAGAACAAATTCAGTGGGGGCAAGCTCCGCATAAAAATCAGTTCCGAAAAATCGTAGGGCATTGGGACGTTGCGTATGCCGGCAACAGTACATCCGACTACAACGCCGTGCGTGTGTGGGGTTTGTATAATTCCGACTTTTGGTATTTGGATTCATTCGTAAAACAAACCAAAATGCGCGAAGCCGTGCAATGGATGTGCGACTACCAAAAACGGCTGCCGCAGACGGTAACGATACAATGGCGGTTCGAGGCACAGTTCTGGAACGACGAAGTGCAACGTGTGATAAACGAAGTCCAAAACGAATTTAAACTAAACTTAAACATCGTAAAAACAGAAGCCCCGCGCGGCAGAAAATACGACAGAATTGAACGGCTGCAACCCTATTTTCAGAACAGCCGAATAGTTTGGGACAAAGACAAAAAAGCACATGCCGACACTCAAATCGGGTTACAGCAGTTATTCGGTATCGAACCGGGTTACCGTTCGCATGACGATGCGCCCGATGCCGATGAACAGGCAATACGTTACCTTGAAAATTACCTCCGTGTATCGAATTTCAACATTCGCTCCGGAAAATTCCGTAAACCTCAAAATCGAAATTTATGATATTCAGCACAAAAACGGACATTGAGCAGCGCATACCCGCACAGATACTTGCACAAATTACGGGAGGCGACGATACCCGAATTTCAACAGCCGAAACGCAGGCAATCGGTATGATAACCGATTTACTTTCGGGCAATTACGACACCACCGCCGAGTTTGCCAAAACCGATACCGACCGCCATGCAAGTTTGCTGATGTGGACGGTTTCACTCACTTGTTACTATCTGTATGCACACATCGCGGACACGCAAACACCCGACCGCATTGTAAAAGATTATGACGATACCCTGAAATCACTCTCAAACATTGCGCTCGGAAAACTGCCTACCACACTCGCACCGCTGTTAAACGAGAACGGAACCACCAAGCGTGTGGTTAGATTCGGTTTTAACCAAACACGAAACCACGAACTGTTATAGTCATT
>DYSC01000132.1 GCA_020726365.1 Porphyromonas sp. | reverse complement strand
GAGAGTACGAGCATTTATTGGATTCCGATTTGGAATCTGTTATTCTCCGATTTCGTGTTTGTATTATGCTCAAAAACGAAACCGGAAATGTGTCGGACATTGCTTACTCAGTAGGTTTCAACGATCCGAAATATTTTAGCACCTGCTTCAAAGCCGAGTTTGGTGTAAGTACGAGGGAATATAATAAATTGAAGACGAACTGAAAATGAAAGCTTTGTAACAAACTGACGGCAAGTTTACTTTTTAAGCATATATCAGAACAACAATTCGCCAAAAAACTCAGGTCGGTGGAAGTCGGGTTGTTCAGTGAGAATAGAATTCCAACTTACAAAATGCGGGCTGTCGGTATCATCGGCACATTTGTAGAAGTTAGCGTTAATTTTTTCGGGTAAATTAGCCATATCGATACCAATAAGAGCAAAAGGAATTTCGACACTTAGCTCCCACTCAAAATTTCCCTGCATCTCGTTGAATGCACGTCGGCCAATGGATGGTAAGCGTTTTATGGTTTGCATTTCGGATTTACTGAATTCCTGCACATCGTCGTTACGACCTTTGCGGCGGGAAGCAGAACAAGTTCCTATGCAGTTAAATTCAAAGTTAGTATAATAAGCACTTCCGGATACCTGACAGAAAAATTCCACGCAACTGTCTTTGTGCACCGGACTTTGGTCATCGGTATAAACTGCTTTCAGCAAATTACCGCGCACATTAAAACGAACAAACAAACTCTCGTCGCTCCGTAGCAAATTAAACTCAGTGAGCGGCTTATACGGAAACTGATTCGCCCAATTCACCTTTTCCACCATGTCGCTAACGCCATTTTCAACGAGTATATTTGTTAATTCAGCTAAGTTTTTACCTGAAATTTGCGGATAATATGGTACCTGTAGTTTTTTCATCTTACTTTTATTTTTTTAACTAACCTATTTGCGCTACAATTATACTAAAAATTATTCGAACTCCGTTTATGTAACTTAAAATAGTTTTATGAAAGCATTGTTTTACTATTTGCCGAAACAAATAAAATTGTGTATTTTTGAAAACTTTTTAGCGCTTACAAACTTCGTTAGTCTCTAACAATGCTTTTAAGTTTAAATTTTAAATAAAATATGTTTCGACTGTTACCTATTAAAATTGTGTTACTGCTTAGCTTTTGTTTTGCGCTACAACTCAGCGCCGAAAACAAACAGGTAGTTGCCGAAATACATGTTAGCAACAACGATAGTATTTTTAAATACAACTACTTATACAACAATCAAGCACAGCCCGTTGTTGAAACAAAAACACTAAAAAACGGCACTACATGGGAAAATATTTCACAAACCGAATGGTTCCGACAAGCCGATTTACACGCTGGACAAGTAGAACGCATTTGGGCAGATAACAAATGGAATGGCAGATACAGCATTCGTTACCAACAAATTGACGCTAAAATAATTGAAACACACTTCGTAATTGAAAATAACATCGAAACAGAAATCCGGAAGATTGAATTTGCCTCGACGAATAACCTGAAAACCACACAAACCGAATACAGCAAAGCAAACAACAACTGGAATAAAGTTTTAGAAACCACTTTTTTCTATTCGTCGAACAACTTAACCGATTCAACTATAGTAATTCGGTACGAAAACGGCACTCTAAAATCTTCTTACAAAACATACTACAATTATTATCCTAATGCAAGTTTAAAGTCAATTATTGTTAAGGTAAAAAATGACTTTGAATTAATGTACATTAATGTCTCAAAATCGGTGTATAGTTACAAAGCAAACGCCATTGAATCACTTCGAAATTATAGCTGGAACAGCAAAAGCTCGATTTGGGAAAACGACACCAAGTTAGAATATCTGTACGACGCTACAGGAAATATACAAGAGGAAATCTCATGGCAATGGAATTCCATGTATTGGCAACAGGTTTTACGTTACAATTACCTGTACGACACTAAAAATCAATTGTATAAAAAATTAGTTTCAACGCCCATTTACCGCGATTGGCGTAATACAAATTCGGTGAATTACCTCCGTCAGCCCGATTCGCATAACATGACCATCGAGTCGGTCTACGGATTTTGGGGTGGCAAAGCGGGCGACAAGCTCAACACACATATTGCTTTCCCGTTCAACGACGAAACAATTATTCGTAAAGCCGAAACAATTCAACTCAGCTATGTTCCATTTATTGAATCAGCGGTAATGGTAAATAATGCTTCTCAATCATCGCTCGTAAGGGTTTATCCGAATCCTTCGCACGGCGTATTTTATATTTCAAATTTCGAAGCATCAAACTCCACATGGACATTAAGCGGACTGAATGGAACCGTTTATAAAAATTCAGGTTCGAACATCAATTCGTCAGTTATCGATATTTCAGAGCTCCCAAATGGCATTTATCTTTTAAATATACGGTCAGCTTCCGAAATCGGAACGCATAAAATTGTAAAATACTAATCCTGAATAATTTTTTGCAGGTTAAAAAAATAAATTTTTAGGCAAATAATTTGATTAGTTGGCAAAAAAGCGTTTAATTTGTATTCAAAAATATTTTATATCCTTTTTGCAGATAAATAGTAATCAGTTAAATACTAAATAATTCAATATCAATGAAAAGCTTATTAACAAATCTTGGTCCGATTTTAATGCTTATTGGCGTGGCAATTTTGTCCGTTTATTTTTTCACTAATTCGCATTCTAATACCTATTTAATTTCGGCAGGTGCTCTATTAGTAGTTGGTTTTTTTGCTCATATTATTTTAAATAAAGCTATAAAATAATTCGGCTAAAAATTAAAACCAAATTCGTATTTAAAAAAACAGGAATCGGCACATACAACGTGTAGATTCCTGTTTTTTAAATGGCTGAAAGCTATTGCAACATTCAATTTAATGAATATATTTACAAACGGAAACAGCGTGGAAATAAGTATTTTTTAAACAACTGACTGATAAACAATTAACACTATGAGTAAAAAGAAAAATTTTGTGCTCGATACCAATGTCATTTTACACGATTTCAAATGCATCTGGAATTTCGAAGAAAATGACATTTACATTCCTATTGTTGTACTCGAGGAACTCGACCATTTTAAAAAGGGAAACGAACAAATAAATTTTAATGCACGTGAATTTGCCCGCGAACTCGACCTAACCGCCAACGAATCATTATTTAAAAAAGGTGTGGAATTAGGCGCAGGAAAAGGACGGCTTTTTATACTCACCGGAAGTGATTATCCCGATATAATTTCAAAATCATTTGTAGAGCATACGCCCGACCACCGCATTCTGGCTGCTACTTACACACTACGCGACTCAAAAAAAGGACAACACACCATACTCGTTACCAAAGATATAAATCTGCGCATGAAAGCGCTCTCACTTGGCCTCGAAGCCGAAGATTATATCAACGACAAAGTAACCAATATCAATATTTTCGAGAAAAACCACGAAACTTACACCAATATTTCCACCGAAATTATCGATAAAATGTATTCGGGCGATGGTTCGGTAGCAGTCGATGAACTTGATTTTGCAGCCGATATAGAACCGCAGGACTGTTTTGTACTGAAAAGCATACGCTCAAGCATATTGGCTCGCTACAACCCTTTTACAGGAATGGTAAAACGGGTGGAAAAAGAGCGCTGCTTTGGCATTGAACCGCGTAATGCCGAACAGGCTTTTGCCATGAATGTATTGCTCGACGACGATATTAAGCTCGTGGCTCTCACCGGAAAGTCGGGTACAGGTAAAACTCTGCTGGCACTGGCAGCCGCACTTCATAAAAATGAAAATTACAAACAGATTCTTCTTGCCCGCCCCATTGTAGCGTTGGCAAACAAGGATTTAGGATTTTTGCCAGGCGACGAAAAACAGAAAATTGCACCCTATATGCAGCCACTTTTTGATAATTTGAATGTGATAAAACACAATTTCTCGTATCAGGGAAAAGAAATCCGTCAGATTGAGGAAATGCAACGCAACGAGCAATTGGTAATTGAAGCGCTGGCTTATATTCGCGGACGAAGTCTATCCGATACCTTCTTCATTGTGGACGAAGCGCAAAACCTTACGCCACACGAAATAAAAACCATCATTACCCGTGCCGGCGAAGGAACTAAAATTGTGTTTACAGGTGATATTCAACAAATTGATTCGCCGTATTTAGATATGTTTTCCAACGGTTTGGTGTATATGATCGACCGCATGCGTGGACAAAATTTATTTGCGCATATAAACCTACTGAAAGGCGAGCGCAGTTATTTATCAGAGTTGGCAAGTAATTTATTGTAGAAACGTTTATAACCTCGATGTAATCATTTCTGTTGGTTACAGAGTGAAATCAAAACAAGGAACTCAATTCAGAATTTGGGCAACGAATGTTTTTAAGAGACTATCTACTAAATGGATATACACTTAATCAACGAATGAATCGCATTGAAAACAATGTAGAAAATTTGGAAGAAAAAGTAAATGCAATTTCCCTGCAAATTAAATCCTCAGCATTACCCAATCAAGGCATTTTCTTCGACGAAAAAGTATTTGATGCTTATGTATTTGTTTCGGATATTATAAAAAAAGCCACAACCGAAATTATACTTATAGACAACTATATAGATGAAAGTGCGCTTACACACATAGTAACTGTCAATAAATAAATGTTACAAATTA
>DYSC01000131.1 GCA_020726365.1 Porphyromonas sp. | reverse complement strand
TTCCACGAGAAATCCATTATTATCCGAATGCCCCGTTTGTGAAGTTCGTCAATTAGTTTTAAAAATAATTTATCTGCCGAAGTCCATTTCCAAGTATTTGGGTCAGCCGGATTTTCGGTAGCCATTAGTTTTTTATCTCCTTCAGGGTCTGGTCCGAAATTAATATCCACATGATGATAATTACGGGCATCGTATTTGTGTAACGATGGAGCATCATTAATCGGATTCAGGTAAATAGCCGTTATTCCCAAATCAGTCAAATAATCGAGTTTATTTATAATTCCTTGCAAATCTCCACCATAGCGACGGTATTGCAATAAGTCATTAAACGATTTATCTGAACCTTTCATCCACTTATCACGCCCAAACCAATCTCCAGTCCATTCAGTAACATTCCAACCAGCAGGAGGTACAATACTCATGTTGGCGACAGTCGTATTTTCGACAGTAGGATCGTTTGTTTTATCGCCATTGTTAAATCTTTCCACAAATATTTGATACCAAACTACATTTTTTGACCA
This sequence comes from Porphyromonas sp., assembly GCA_020726365.1. GTDB lineage: Bacteria > Bacteroidota > Bacteroidia > Bacteroidales > Paludibacteraceae > Paludibacter. The sequence continues at coordinate 4,154 of DYSC01000131.1, read as the reverse complement.
CATGGGAGGTTTGGTAAAAGTGGGCAACGAATAAACACAATTTTCAGATAAAAGTATAAATAATATGATAAAAAAAACTTTTGACTGTTTCATTTTATGATGTGTTTATTGTCGTTAAGCAAAGTAGAGGAATGCTTAATTTTTAATTTCAACAAAAATACGGCTATTTTAAATTCTGATAAAAAAATCAATAATTTATAGACTTAAAGATAGTTGCAATCGTTTGCGATAAAAACAAAGTCAATTTTAATTTGTTATACATTACACAAATAAAATATAACTTACATTTGCCAATAATTTAATAATAAAACACATAGAGATAATAAAATATAAGACCGATATAAAATGAAGAAATCAATTTTTACGCTATTTTTTGTGGCTTTCACCATTTCGTTGTGGAGCCAGATTATCACTTCAAGTCCTGTTTTTATTACAAAAGACTATACAGGAGTTATAGAATTGACCTACGATGCAACACAAGGTACTGCCGGTCTTAAAAATTACACCGGTTCCGATGGAGTTTATGCGCATATTGGTGTAATTACGAATGAAAGTACCAGCAACAGTGATTGGAAACATGCTCCTACTTGGGGAGATAATTCAGAGAAATATAAACTTACATCGTTGGGAAATAACAAATGGAAATTAACTATTTCTCCTAACATGTCAACCTATTTCAGTCTCAATTCAGGTGAGATTGTAAAAAAATTAGCTATGGTTTTCCGCAATGGCTTAAAAACCAAAGAAGGAAAAGATACTGGTGGTACAGATATTTTTGTTACAATTTACGATTCAGGGTTAAACGTAGCATTTATCGCTCCATCGGGCAACAAAAGCATTTCTGTGGGCAGCACAGTAGACTTTACTGTTAGCTCATCGTTGGCAGCCGACCTTGAACTGAAAATGAATAACACCAGCATTAAAACAGCTACGGCAGCTACTACACTCACTCATTCACAAATATTTAGCTCAACAGGCGATTACACATTAATTGCTTCTGCCTCATTAAACAACACGGTTCTATACGATACGGTGAAAATTTGTGTTCCAGAAGCTGTAACAAATCAGGCTCGTCCGGCAGGATTACTTCCGGGTATTAATTATATAAGCAATTCAAGCGTTACACTCGTTTTGCATGCTCCCAATAAATCGAGCGTTTTCCTTATAGGCGAATTTAATGACTGGTCGCAATTAAATGCATATCAACTGAAAAAAGATGGTGAATATTGGTGGATAACACTTAATGATCTTATTCCCGGAAAAATTTATGGTTTTCAGTACCTTGTAGACGGAGCTATCAAAATAGCTGACCCGTACACCGAAATGGCTCTCGACCCTTGGAATGACAAATGGATAAACGAAAATTACCTGATTTATCCAAATTTAAAATCATATCCTGATGGTAAAACTGAAAGTCTTGTTGCTATATTTCAAACAGCTAAGCCATCGACATACACTTGGGAAGTTCCTACATTCACCATGCCATCGAAAGATAATATGGTAATTTATGAACTTTTGTTGCGCGACTTTACAGTTGAAAAATCACTTGCTGCAGCAATTGAGAAACTCGACTATCTAAAGAACTTAGGAATTACAGCAATTGAATTAATGCCTATACAAGAGTTTGAAGGAAATAACTCGTGGGGTTACAATCCAAATCTGTATTTTGCTCCCGACAAAGCGTATGGAAATGCCGATATGTATAAAAAATTCGTTGACGAATGTCATAAACGTGGAATGGCTGTGTTATTAGATGTTGTATTCAATCAATCAACAGGCTTACATCCATTTGCAGCTTTGTATTGGGATGGTGTAAACAGTCGCCCCGCATCAAACAACCCTTGGATGAATCCTGTGGCTCCACATCAATTTAGCGTGCTCAACGATTTTAATCATAGCTATGTGCCTACTCGCGAATACTTTAAACGTGTTCTGAAATACTGGCTAACCGAATATAAAGTAGATGGATACCGACTTGACTTAACGAAAGGGTTTACTCAAAATTCAGGTACAGAGTCAGTTAAAGATCAATCCCGAATTGATTACCTTACTGAATATTATAACGCGGCAAAAGAAGTCAAAAGTGATGTTATGTTTATTCTGGAACATTTTTGTGCCTACGATGAAGAACTGGAACTTGCTAACAAGGGAATGTACTTGTGGCGAAATGTAAATAACTCCTTTTCGCAGGCAGCAATGGGTTTTCAGAGTGATAGCGACTTTGGTGGGTTAAATAGCATTCCTCGTCGATGGGTTGGTTATGCTGAAAGTCATGATGAAGAACGAAATTTCTTTAAAGCAAAAACCTATGGTGATGGAGTTATAAAAACGGACTCAATTTGTCGCATTAGTCGAGTACCTTTAAATATTGCTTTTACAGCACTAATTCCAGGACCTAAAATGATTTGGCAGTTCGGCGAAATGGGGTATGATTATTCAATTGATTCAAATGGTGGTCGTACTAATCCAAAGCCATCTGCATGGAGTTTGTTAAATTTGACACACCGTAAAGCGGCTGCTGACGCTTCTGCCAAAATATTAACCTTACGTAAAATGTATCCTGCTGTTTTTAATGAAGGTACACTTTCGGTACAGGCAAGTGCAAGTGATTGGGATAACGGTAAAAGAATTGCAATTACACACAATGATTTGAATTTAGTAGCTTTAGGAAATTTTAAAGCGAGTACAACTATTTCGGCATTCCCTGATTTCCCGAAAACAGGATCTTGGTATAATTTATTAACTGGAGAATTATTTTATGTTGGTTATGCCAATTCGCCAATAGATATTGAAGCCGGTAAAGTGTTGATATTTACAGATAAACAAATTAATCTGTCAAATTCAATAAAGAAAGAAAATATATCAGAATTTTCAAATGTATATCCTTCAACTACAACAGGCAAGATATTTATTAGTACTCCAACAATCGAAAATAAAATTAGTATTTATAACCTTCAAGGTAAAAAATTGATGACTAAGACTAATCAATCGGAAATAAATATTGATAATTTAAGTAATGGTCTTTATTTAGTGGAAGTAATTTGTAATGAGGGAAAAGAAATCCATAAAATCATAAAAAAATAAGTTGGTGTTTGTATGTTTGAGAATACGTGTAGCGGGTTAAACTCCGTGACACGTATTTTTTTTGTAACTTTGCATTCTTTAAAAGACAACTGTCAACGGACGACGGACAACAGAAAGGCTATTAATAACAATTTAATAACGCGAAGCATAAAAGAATGTATATCTACGAATTAGAACTGAAAGTGCGCGATTACGAATGCGACATACAAGGCGTGGTTAATAACTCGGTGTATCAGAATTATTTAGAACATACCCGCCATGAATTTTTGGAAGCAAACAACATTAGTTTTGCAGAGTTACACAAACGTGGCATCGATGCTATGGTTTCGAGTATCGAAATTGCCTACAAAACACCGCTCAGACCATGCGATTTGTTTGTTTCTAAACTGTATGTACAAAAAGAAGGGGTGCGTTATGTTTTCCATCAGGCTATCTACCGAAAAGCCGACAATAAACTCGCCATTACAGCAAAAGTGAATGCCGTAGTGGTTATTAACGGAAAACTTGGAACTTCGTTGCCTGAATTTGATAAGCTGATTGATATAAGATAGTTGCGAGTTACAAGTAAGACCGAATCAAAAAGTGCATTGTGTAACAAACTATTTTGAGGATTTGCTTGTTTAATATCTAATTGAATTAAACAACAACACATTAAGATATAACAAATTGAATATGAACGAATTTTTAGAAACCGAAGAAAAAATTGTGCGGATGCTTCGAACCGTATACGACCCCGAAATTCCCGTAAACATCTACGATTTAGGACTTATTTATAAAATTGACATACAGGAAAATGGCCATCTTGATATTGATATGACCCTTACGGCACCAAATTGTCCGGCGGTAGATTTTATTGTGGAAGATGTGCGAATGAAAGCCGGTAGCGTGGAAGGCATCAACAGCGTGGAAGTAAATATCGTATTTGAACCTACGTGGGATAAAGAAATGATGAGCGAAGAAGCAAAGTTGGAGTTGGGATTTTTGTAGCACCTTTTCCTAAACCTCTCCCAAAAGGAGAGGGAACAAGGCAAACAAAAACACCCCACAAATTAGAATTAAATTTGTGGGTT
>DYSC01000130.1 GCA_020726365.1 Porphyromonas sp. | reverse complement strand
AACTTTACGAACTTTATAAACTAATTATTTATGTACAGCTTTTTATTATCCATTGTAGCACTGATAGTTGGCTACATTATTTATGGAAAAATAACTGAAAAGGTTTTTGGAATCGACGAAAATCGCAAAACTCCTGCCATTGCCAATCCCGATGGGGTGGATTATGTACCCCTGCCTTGGTGGAAGGTTTTTTTAATCCAGTTTCTGAATATTGCAGGTCTTGGACCTATTTTTGGCGCTATTATGGGCATTATGTTTGGGTCTGCATCGTTTTTGTGGATAGTGCTCGGTACTATTTTTGCTGGTGGTGTTCACGATTATATTTCGGGTATGATGTCGGTTCGTGCTAATGGAGCCAGTCAGTCCGAATTAGTTGGTATGCACTTGGGCGATGGGGTAAAGCAATTTATGCGCGGTTTTTCGCTAATATTAATGGTGTTGGTAGGAGCAGTTTTTGTATCGGGACCGGCTGGTTTGTTGGCAAAGATGACTCCTGATTCGATTAATGTAACGTGGTGGATAGTAATTGTATTTGCTTATTATGTTTTGGCAACACTGCTTCCAATTGATAAAATTATTGGTAAAATATATCCTGTATTTGGTTTTGCATTGCTTTTTATGGCAGTGGGAATTATGGCGGCAATGATAATCAACAAAACGCCAATTCCGGAATTTACCGAAGGTTTTGCCAATCTCCATCCAAAACAACTTCCCATTTTCCCGATAATGTTCGTCTCTATTGCTTGTGGAGCAATTTCGGGTTTTCATGCCACACAATCGCCTTTGATGGCACGTTGCATCGAAAACGAAAAGTTGGGTCGACGTGTATTCTATGGCAGTATGGTAGCCGAAGGAATTGTGGCTTTGATTTGGGCAGCAGCTGCATCAAGTTTTTATGGTTCAATTCAGGGTTTACAGGAACATGTGGCTTCGCTCGGAAATGTAAATGCTCCGGCACAAATTGTGGATCAGATTTCGAAATCGTGGCTCGGACCCGTAGGTGGCGTGTTGGCGCTGTTAGGGGTTATTGCAGCTCCGCTCACTTCGGGCGATACAGCATTGCGTTCGGCACGTTTAATTGCAGCTGATTTTCTGAAGTTCGATCAAAAACCAATTGTGAAACGTTTGATAATTTCGGTTCCACTTTTTATTATAACGTTTTTAGTACTGCAAATGGATTTCAATATCCTATGGCGCTATTTTGCATGGTGCAATCAAACACTGGCAGTGTTTACCCTTTGGGCAATAACAGTTTATCTCTCTAAAGAAAATAAGTTTTATGGCATTTCGCTCCTTCCAGCTCTGTTTATGACAGCCGTAACGGTGAGTTATATTCTGATGGCGCCCGAAGGTTTCCATCTGTCACAAACGATATCTATTGGTAGTGGAATAGCCGTTGCGATTTTATCGTCGGTATTATTTTTTGTTAGAACAAAAAAAAATTAAACTAATTATAATATGGTAATTGAAATTCACGAAGTTAAGTCGAAAAAGGAGTTAAAGGAGTTTATTTGGTTCGGAATTAATTTGTATAAAAATTGTGAGTTTGCAGCGCCACCATTAATGATGGACGACTTGCTAAACCTGACAAAAGGCAGTAATCCGGCACTTGATTTTTGTGAAACTGCTTATTTCGTTGCAAAAAAAAACGGTAAAATTGCAGGGCGAATTGCAGCAATTATTAATCCTGTTGCCAACGAAACATGGAACGAAAAAAAAGCACGTTTTGGGTGGGTTGATTTCATTGACGACGATGCCGTCTCGAATGCTTTATTCGATGCCGCTATTGCTTGGGCAAAAAGTAAAGGAATGCACGAAATTTGTGGTCCACTCGGTTTTACCGATTTCGACCCGGAAGGATTGCTAATTGAGGGCTATGATAAACCAAGTACGTTGGCAACTATTTATAACTATCCATATTATGTTAAACATATCGAAGACTATGGCTTTGAGAAGGAAATTGATTGGAAAGAATACCTGATAACCATTCCTGAAGTTTTTCCAGAGAAATACTTCCGTATTGCTGAAATAGTAAAACAAAAATACAAATTGCGTTCGTTGCATTTCAAGTCGCGCAAAGAGGTGGTAGCTAATTATGCAAACAAAATTTTTGATTTGCTGAATCTATGTTACAAAGATTTATATGGTTTTGCAAAATTAAGCGAAAAGCAGATTGCGTTTTATATCAAGTTGTATTTCAGCTTTTTCCGTTTGGATACTATATCAATAGTGGTCGACGAAAAAGATGATGTGGTGGCGCTGGGTATTGCCATGCCCAGTTTTACAAAAGCCTTGCAAAAAGCCAAAGGTAATCTGTTCCCATTTGGTTGGTTTTACATGTTACGTGCTCTCCAAAAAAACGATATTGTGGACTTGTATTTAATGGCTGTTCATCCTGATTATCAGAGTAAAGGTGTAAATTCAATTATGTTTGCCGATATAATGCCCAATGCCGCTAAGAATGGTTATAAATTTGCCGAATCGAACCCCGAATTAGAAACAAATATGAAAATGTCGTCGCAATGGGGAAGTTTCGAAAATGTAAATCACAAACGTAGGAGAGCTTATATTAAAACAATTTGATGTGATGATGTGATGATGCTTTCGTTGTTTACACTGAGAATTCTGGGAAATTATAATTTTTAAATTATAAAATTTTATTTATTTTTTTTACTATAAATATCGAGTTAATATGATAATCTTTAATTAATTATTACATCATATCAACATATTACCACATTAGTTTTATGACACGTAAGTTTGACTTTTTAGTTATAGGAAGCGGCTTGGCAGGAATTAGTTTTGCTATTAAAGCTTCGGAATATGGAAAAGTGGCATTGATAAGTAAATCCACGCTCGATGATACCAACACAAGTTATGCACAAGGTGGAATAGCTGCAGTAACCTATGACCCCGATAATTTTGAAAAACACATCGAGGATACACTTATTGCGGGTGATGGTCATTGCAAGGAAGAGGTTGTGCGTAAGGTAATTCAAGAGGCTCCGGCACAAATTGACGAGTTAATAAATTGGGGTGTTGATTTTGATAAAGACAAGACGGGAAAATTTGATTTACACAAAGAAGGAGGACATTCCGAATTTCGAATTTTACATCACAAGGACAATACCGGTTTCGAAATTCAAAAAAGCCTGATTGAAAAAATTCGTAACAACCCCAATATAGAAATTTTCGAGAATTATTTTGCTATCGAAATTCTGACGCAACATCATTTGGGTGAAGTAGTAACACTTCATACGCCTGATATTGAGTGTTATGGAGCTTATGTGCTCAATCAGCAAACTAATCATATTCATACATTTTTGGCCAAAATAACCACGATGGCAACCGGCGGAATTGGTAGTGTGTATGCCACCACCACCAACCCCGAAATTGCCACGGGTGATGGTATTGCTATGGTACACCGTGCACGTGGCGTTATTCAGGATATGGAGTTTGTTCAGTTTCATCCCACAGGGCTTTACAATCCGGGCGAACGACCTACCTTCCTCATTACCGAAGCTATTCGTGGCTATGGGGCAGTTTTACGCTGCAAAGAAGGACAAGAGTTTATGCAAAAATACGACGAGAGAGGTTCGCTTGCACCACGTGATATTGTGGCTCGTGCTATTGATAACGAAATGAAAATTCGTGGTCATCAGTTTGTATATTTGGATGTTACACACAAAGATGCTGAACAAACTAAAGAACATTTTCCGAATATTTACAAAAAATGTTTGTCGCTGGGCATAGATATTACCAAAGATATGATTCCTGTGTCGCCTACACAGCATTATTTGTGTGGTGGCATAGTTGTTGATGAGCATGCTAAGTCGTCGATAAATAACCTTTACGCAGCGGGTGAATGTACTTGTACAGGACTTCACGGTGCAAACCGATTGGCTTCCAATTCATTGCTCGAAGCTATTGTATATGCCGATGCGGCTGTAAAACATGCGGTAACGCATTTGGAAACGATAAAATGGAATGAATTTATTCCGGATTGGAATGATGAGGGAACGAAACTTCCGGAGGAAATGGTATTGATAACGCAGAGTTTCCGCGAAGTGGAACAGATTATGAGCACTTATGTGGGGATAGTTCGTTCCAATTTGCGTTTGAAAAGAGCCATGAGCCGCTTGGAGATTTTGTACAGCGAAACCGAAGATTTGTTCGACCGTTCGGTAGTTTCGCACGAAATATGTGAACTGCGAAATGTGATTAGTGTGGCTTATCTGATTATTAAACATGCACTCCGCCGCAAAGAAAGCAGGGGCTTGCACTATACGATTGATTATCCAAAACGAATGAAAAGTGAACGATAAAACCGATTAAAATGAAAACGTATTTAGTTCTTGTTGTGCTGTTTCTTTTTGTTTTGGCAAGTTTTGCACAAAGCAGAAGTGCTTCTGAGCACCGTCCGGCTGTGGTAAAGTCGGAGGGCGGTTGGAATAAAGCCGATAGCGAAAATGCACCAACGAGCAACGCACAAACCATAGCCGAAGGAATTGTTTTTAGTACCAATTCGGATGGCATTTTTATAACCTTGCCCAAAGCCGTTGGCAATGTAAAACTTTTCTCGCTTACAGGTGAGGTGGTTTGGACGGGCAACCTTGTACAGGGACGATTTTTTATTCCCACCCGCGCCGGTATTTATTTTTTAAAAGTAAATAATAAAAGCTACAAGGTGGTGTGTAAGTAATGTGTTGATGTA
>DYSC01000029.1:15583-21118 GCA_020726365.1 Porphyromonas sp. | reverse complement strand
GTAAAGTTATAAAGTTTGTAAAGTAATTAATCATCACATCAATAAATGATTTCAGTAGAACAACTTACAATCGAATTTGGAGGGTCGCCTTTGTTCGACGAAATTACATTTCTTGTAAATCAAAAAGATAAAATTGCACTTGTTGGCAAAAATGGCGCTGGCAAAACTACTTTACTGAAAGTTTTAGCCGGAATACAGCCTCCGACGCGTGGAAATATTACCATTCCCAAAGACCTTACCATTGGTTATTTACCGCAACACATGATTCACAATCATGGAACAACGGTGATGCAGGAAGCCGAAAAAGCTTTCGAACATATTACTTCCATTCAGGTTCAAATCGACGAAATAAGTCAAGAGCTTTCTGTACGTACCGATTACGATAGCGTTTCGTATCACGATTTAATCGATCGACTTTCGCATCATACCGAACATTTGAATATAGTGGGAAGCGGAAATTTTTATGCCGAAATTGAAAAAACATTGTTGGGTTTAGGATTTTTACGTTCCGATTTCGAACGGCAATGTTCCGAATTTAGTGGTGGTTGGCGTATGCGTATCGAATTGGCTAAAATTCTCCTGCAACGTCCTGATATTTTGTTGCTCGATGAGCCTACCAATCACTTAGATATTGAATCCATTCAATGGCTCGAAAATTTCTTAGTTACTTCGGGTAGCGCCGTGCTGCTTGTTTCGCACGATAAGGCTTTTGTCGATGCGGTAACTACACGCACCATCGAAATATCATTGGGGAAAATTTACGATTACAATGTAAACTATTCAAAGTATATTGAACTACGTATAGAACGACACGAACAACAAGTGCGTGCGTATGAGAATCAACAAAAAATGATTCAGGATACCGAAGACTTCATCGATCGGTTTCGCTCAAAAGCAACTAAAGCGATTCAGGTTCAGTCGCGCATAAAGCAGCTTAATAAATTAGAACGCCTCGAAGTGGATATGGAGGACAATTCACGTCTGCATCTCAAATTTCCGCCAGCTCTACATTCGGGTATTATCCCTATCGAAGTGGAGCATCTCACAAAAGCATATGGCGACCATGTAGTGCTTGATAATATTGGTCTGATTATAAACCGAGGCGAAAAAGTAGCTTTTGTTGGTAAAAATGGTGAGGGAAAATCTACGCTTGTAAAGTGCATTATGAACGAAATTGAGTTTTCTGGAAAATTAAAACACGGACATAATGTAAAAATTGGCTATTTTGCTCAAAATCAGGCTTCGTTGTTAGACGAAAATCGAACAGTTTTCGAGACCATTGATTATGTAGCTGTTGGTGATATTCGTACTAAAATACGCGATATTTTGGGGGCATTTATGTTTGGTGGCGAAGCGTCGGACAAAAAAGTGAAAGTACTCTCAGGTGGGGAGCGCAGTAGATTAGCAATGATACGACTACTGCTCGAACCTGTAAATTTATTGATACTCGATGAGCCTACCAATCACTTAGATATGCGATCCAAAGAAGTGCTTAAGGAAGCTATCAAAGCCTTCGATGGCACAGCAATCATTGTGTCGCACGACCGCGAATTTCTCGATGGACTTGTTGATAAAGTATATGAATTTGGCGGTAAAAAAGTGCGCGAACATTTGGGGGGGATTTATGCCTTTTTGCAATATAAAAAAATGCAAAACCTGAACGAACTCGAAGTCAAGGTGCAGGAAAAGAAAGAATCACAAGAATCGGAAAAGGCAGTTTCCGAAAATAAATTAAGCTACGAGGCACGCAAGGAGCTGAATCGAAAAATCCGTAAAGCCGAAAAAGAAGTGGAAGAAATGGAGCTGCTTATTCAGAAATTTGAAAGTGAGTTGGCTGAAATGAACCAAAAACTACAACTTCCTGAGTTTGCTTCTGATAGCGATTTTATTATGCAATACCAAAAAAAACAGCGCGAACTCGAGCATAAAATGTACGAATGGGAGCTGCTAAGCGAGGAGTTGGAAGAGCTAAGGAATAATGCATAGTTCTGAAAGCTGAATTTCGAATAAAAGTTTCGAATAAAAATTTTTGGCAGCAAAAATAACATTTAATATTACTTTTGCTGCCAAAAAAAGTGTTGTTAATTTACAACTACGGCTTTCAAATTATTATTTCTGATTTGTATGCCAATTTCCGACCCCGCTTTCGACCATGCTGATTGCACATAACCCATTCCAATTCCCGTTTTTGTGCCCGGAATCATACAGCCAGAAGTAACTTCACCGATTTTTTCACCCTGTAAGTTTGTAATTTCGTATCCGTAACGTGGAATGCCGCGCTCAGTTAGTTCAAATCGCACCAATTTGCGATTTACACCTTCCGCTTTTTGTTTTTCTAATAAAGTTCTGTCTATCAAATTTTTTCCATGTGTCAGTTTTGTAATCCAACCAAGTCCAGCTTCTATGGGCGAAGTCGTATCGTCAATATCGTTTCCATACAAGCAATATCCTTTTTCGAGACGCAGGGTGTCGCGCGCACCAAGTCCTATTGGTTTCAGGTCGTAGGCTGTGCCAGTTTCAAAAAGAGCATTCCAAATTACATCTGCATGTTCGGGGTAAAAATAAAGTTCAAAACCACCTGCTCCCGTGTAACCGGTATTCGAAAGAATAACATCTTTCACTCCTGCAAAATCACCTGTTTTAAAACTGTAATAAGGAATTTCGGAAAGATTTACCGATGTGAGTTTTTGTAGCATTTCAGTAGCTTTATGTCCCTGCACGGCCAATTGTGCCATCCAGTCCGATGCATTTTCGAGCTCCGCACCTTCCGTATTATTCGCTACACACCAGTTCCAGTCTTTTTCAATATTCGACGCATTTACCACCAGCAGGTATTTTTCATTCTCGTAGCGATATACAAGTAGGTCATCCACAATGCCGCCTTTCCCGTTTGGGAAACAAGCATACTGAATTTTGCCTATCGTCAGCGCACTCACATCGTTCGACGTTACTTTTTGCAAAAATGTCAATGCGTTTGCACCCTTTACCCAAAATTCGCCCATGTGTGACACATCAAACACACCCACACCATTCCGTACAGTTAGGTGTTCGTTTGTAATTCCCGTAGGGTATTCAATTGGCATATTATAACCTGCAAATTCGTGCATTTTTGCCCCGAGCGCAATATGCTTTTCGGTAAAAGGAGTCGTCTTCATTTTTCTGATTTTTTAAAATTATTTCAAAGCGGATTTCAAAGTTAAGAAACTTATTTGTATAATTTATTTTCCACCCATTATTTCCGCAATCTTCACAATCACCATCATGGCTTTTTCCATTGATTGTACGGGAACATATTCAAAACGTCCGTGGAAATTATGGCCACCAGCAAAAATATTAGGGCAGGGGAGGTCTTCGAATGAAAGTCGGGCACCATCAGTACCACCGCGGATAGGTTTAACGTTTGGTTTAACACCTACTGCTTCCATAGCTTCGAAAGCCAAGTCCACAATGTGCATTACAGGTTCCACCTTTTCGCGCATATTGTAGTATTGGTCGCGTAGTTCGAGCGTGGCGGTACCTTCGCCAAACTCCGAGTTTATTTTATTCACCAAATGCTGCATTTCCTTTTTTCGGCGGTCGAAACGGTCGCGGTCGTGGTCGCGGATGATATAGCTGAGCGACGATTTTTCAACTGTCCCCTCCATGCCCACCAAATGATAAAAACCTTCGTATTTTTCGGTATGTTCGGGTGTTTCGTGGCGAGGAAGCATGCTTGTAAACTGTTGTGCTACTCGCATTGAGTTCAACATTTTATGTTTAGCATAACCTGGGTGTACATTTAATCCTTTAACAGTAATTTTAGCGGCCGCAGCATTAAAGTTTTCAAATTCCAGTTCGCCAATTTCGCCACCATCCATGGTGTAAGCCCATTCTGCACCAAATTTGGCTACATCAAAGTGGTCGGCTCCCTGTCCAATCTCTTCGTCGGGAGTGAAACCAATCCGTATTTTTCCATGTTCAATTTCGGGATGTGCTATCAGGTATTCCATAGCCGTAACAATTTCAGCCAGTCCGGCTTTGTCGTCGGCTCCGAGCAGCGTTGTTCCATCGGTAACAATTATATCCTGACCTTTGTATTGCACAATTTCGGGAAACTTCTCTGTTTCGAGTACAATTAGTTTTTCCTCATTTAATAAAATATCTCCACCATCGTAGTTATTTACAATACGCGCTTTTACATTTTTAGCTGTCATGTCCGGACTGGTATCCATGTGCGAAACAAAACCAATTACCGGTATTTTTTTTTCTGTATTAGCCGGAAGCGTAGCCATTACATAACCATAGCTATCCAAGTCAACATCTTGTAAACCAATTGATTTGAGTTCTTCAAATAAGTATTGTGCAAAAATCATTTGTCCGGGTGTGCTTGGAGTCATTTTGGTATTTTCGTCGGATGTAGTTGTAAAACTTACATATTTCAAGAATCGTTTGGTAATATTCATAATTGTATGTTTTGTTGAATTTTTATTTTATATACATTAAAATAGCTTGCAAATTTAATTCTTTTTTCTGCATAAACATACCCTTTTTTTGTAAAATTTGTAAAATGAAATAGCTAATGGTTAGCTAAGCTCTTGAATTATTGAGAAAGCATTATCTTTGCAAAAAGAATAATTAGAATATGAATCTGGAAGACGTGTTGAATTTTCGCCGTTCGGTGCGAAATTTTTCGAAGGAGAATTTACCTGAAGTTGATAAAGTAAAGCATTGTTTGGAATTGGCTGCACTGGCTCCAAACAGCTCTAATATGCAGTTGTGGGAGTTTTATCATATTACCGACCCCGAAGCATTAAAGCTCGTGGGAGAGGCTTGTTTGTCGCAAAGTGCAGCTACAACAGCACCGCAGGTGGTGGTTTTTGTTACTCGTCAGGATTTGCATCGAAAGCGGGCAAAGCAGGTATTTGCACTGACCCGTGATAATATTCTTCGTAATAGTCCGGTCGAAAAGCTGCAAAATCGCATTAAAATTCAAAAATTATATTATGGAAAAGTGCTGCCGCTTCTTTATAGTCGATTTTTTGGTTTGTTGGGTGTTTTTCGAAAATTACTATCAACTGCAATTAGCTTGTTTCGCCCCATGACGACTTTTGTTTCGGAAAGCGATGTGCGTGTGATGGCGCATAAAAGTTGCGGGCTTGCCGCTCAGACTTTTATGATAGCAATGGCTGCCGAAGGCTACGATACCTGTCCAATCGAAGGCTTTGACGGTCGGCGTGTAAAGAAAATTCTCGGTTTGCCTTATGGTGCGGAAATAAATATGGTTATCCCTTGCGGTATACGTAATGGAAACAAAGGCATCTGGGGCGATAGAGTTCGCATTCCTTTCGATGAGGTGTACAAGCATATTTGAAAAATAAGCGGCTGAACTCAGTTATGAGTCAGCCGCTATAATTATAATCAGTTATACTTAAGCCAGCAACTTTTTTAAGTATTCGGCTTCGTGTAATGTGTGTCTGACAGGTTCTGTAAAGGCAACATCATCAAAAGGTACATATCCAATCACCTGCGAAAAGCAAATGCTCATATCTTCGGTAC
>DYSC01000029.1:3086-15483 GCA_020726365.1 Porphyromonas sp. | reverse complement strand
CCACATGGTTGTTGACTTGTTTGTACATGTCAGTTTTTGCTGTACCAAAAGTTTGAAATTTCGAATTCTTTCAGCATGTTCCGAACCAAAATGTATACGTTGTGGAAGTTTAAGCAGGTTAAAGCCAAAGTTAACAACTACACTTTCGGCTCCTGAAGAAATAAATGTACTTGTATTATAATACCATGAATGCTGTTTTTCGGCGTTGTTTGCGTGGTGATGATTCTCAACTGAACTGATATTGTGAACCGAATTTGCCTTAGTAATTAACGAGAAAGCACTAAAAGCATGGATAATTATTAATAGTAATATTGTAATTGTTCGTTTCACAGCACAAATTTAATAAAAATAATTTGAAATGAAGATTATTCATTCGATCTCTAATTCTCCCAGTTATAATCTGGCACTCGAAGAATTTCTGTTTTCGGAGTTTCAGGATGAATTTTTATTGTTTTATGTAAACGATAAAAGTGTTATTGTGGGCTCTAATCAATCGGTGCTCAACGAGGTAAATCAGGAGTTTTGCAAAGCGAATGACATTCAGATAGTTCGTCGTAAATCGGGTGGTGGAGCTGTCTACCACGATTCAGGGAATCTCAATTTTAGTTTTATTCGGAATAAAGTGGCTGATAAAAATTCACTTTCGGGTGATTTTTTGCAGCCTGTTGTAGGTTGGTTAAGCGAATTGGGCGTGGCAGCTACCATAGGCGAACGCAAAGATTTGTGGTTGCCCGACGGACATAAAATTACAGGAACAGCATCGCATGTACGTAAAAACCGCGAATTGCATCATGGTACACTGCTTGTGGATACCAATTTGGAGTTTTTGAAACAGGCTTTGTATGTTCAAATAGTTAATACAACGGTAAAAGCAACCCTTTCGGTACGAAGTAAAACAAAGAATATTCTGAATTATTTACAGGAAAGTAAGAATGCCGATTTTGTGGCTGTCGATTTTATGGACAAGTTAATTGCCCTGTCCGAAAAACACTATAAAACCATCAAAATGAGCAATGCTGATTTTGATGAATTGAAAATAAACGTTTACAAAGCTGATTATCTGTCTGAAAATTGGAATCTGAGAAAGTAAGACCAATCAGTAACTTTCGGCATAAACATCGGTTAAAAAAACACTTCCGGCTTTGTTTGCTACCAATCTGAACTTAACAGGGCTATCAGATTTAATATTTTCTGGTTCCCAAAAAATGCATTTTTCCCTTACATCAATATCCGTTTCGTCAATTTGTATCCACGAATCGTTTTCCAATCGTTGTAGGGCAATTCTACAAACTTTTCCTTTATCGCCGGCCTGTATACCTATGCGGAGAATACTGCATGAGGGTAGCTCAGGAAATTCAAAATAGGGAACATAGTTGCCTTTACTTGCTTCAATCTGTACGATTCCTTTCGAACATTCCGATGGCTTTGCCGGTTTAGCACCCGAATAATATTTACATTGATAGGCGGAGAAACGTCCTTCGCGTTCGTTGATTTTAGTAGGCATATCAAAATCTGTCCATGCCAGATTAAAATCCATCATTTTTTGATAAAAATCTTCGTTAATCAATTGACGATGTTGAGCATAAACATTTCCTATAGTGCTGATTATTGCAATTATAATAATTTTATTCATACTTCTGTGAATGTGGTTTTATAGAAAAATTATTGTTGACAACTTTAAAATATATATTTTCAGAATTAAAGTCAAAATTAAATAAAACAAACGAAAGTAACAAATTATGTGCGATAAAAATAATATTTTGTGTGTGTTTTTGTATCTTTGTAAATTATTTTAAAATTTACAAAAAGAGAATATGGACGGATTTGGTAAATGGTTAGGTGGTGGACTTGGTTGGGCTTTTGGTGGTCCAATAGGTGGTTTGATAGGTTTTGCAGTAGGCTCGATGTTCGATGCGCCAACTATTACAGTTAAAACAACTCAGGATAGAGCAGCATCGGCGCAGAATGACTTCAAAATGAGCTTGTTGGTTCTTATAGCTTGTGTGATGAAAGCCGACGGACGCATTCAGAAATCGGAATTGGCTATTGTAAAAAGGTTTCTGGTTGCTAACTTTGGCGAAGATGGAGCTTTAGAAGCGTTGCAGATATTGAAGAATCTATTGGAGCAAGATATCAATGAAACCGAAGTAGCTATGCAGATAAATCAATATATGAATTATTCAGCAAAACTGCAATTGGTTCATCTGTTGTTCGATATAGCCATGTCCGATGGCGAAGTTCATCCGTCCGAACAAGCAATGCTCGAGCGTATTGCAACTATATTCCGTATCTCGAAAGCCGATTTTGAATCGCTTAAAGCTCCTTATTTTAAAAATTCGGATCCTACTTGGGCATACAAAACACTCGAAATAGAACCAACAGCCACCGAAGATGAAATTAAAAAAGCCTACCGACGTATGGCTATGAAGTTTCACCCCGACAAAGTACATAATTTAGGCGAGGAAATGAAAAAATCGGCACACGAAAAATTTCGTACCATAAATGAAGCTTACGAAACTATCAAGAAGGCAAAAGGAATGAGTTAGGAGTTGCCTAAAGCAGAACATTGGAAACCGAAATTAAGAATAATTTAAAAGGATTGAGGTATGAATAAAATTTCGAATAACGAGTATAAAAATTGGATTGCCGAGTTAAAAAAGAAGATATATTCTACTCAAATTAAGGCTTCTATTGCGGTAAACTCTGCTCTAATTGAATTTTATTGGGATTTAGGGAAATCCATTAGCGAAAAAGAGAATGTATGGGGCAGTAAACTTATCGAACAAGTTGCAAGTGATTTGAAAGCAGAATTTTCTGAAATCAAAGGACTGTCAAGAAGCAATTTATTTTATTGCAAACAGTTCTACCAATTTTATACAAATGAATTAGTCCAACAAGCTGTTGGATTAATTAGTCAACAACTTGTTGTCCAAACTCCATGGGGACATAACATATTGATTTTCACTAAGTCAAAAGAAATAGAAGAAGCATTTTTTTACTTAAATCAAACCAAAGAAAACAATTGGGGACGAGAAACTTTGGCATTGCAAATAAAATCTGATTTATACCATCGCTCGGGTAAAGCCATTACTAATTTTAAAAATACGCTGCCCGAACCTTTATCCGACTTGGCTCAACAAACGCTCAAAGACCCGTATAATTTCGATTTTCTTTATCTGACAAAACCCTTTGTGGAGCGGGATATTGAAAATCAGTTGATAAAGCACATAACTAAATTTTTGCTCGAATTAGGGAAGGGTTTTGCTTTTTTAGGGCAACAATACCAATTGCACGTTTCCGAAAAGGATTATTATCTCGACCTATTGTTTTATCACACCCGATTGAAATGCTATGTTGTTATTAACATTATCACATTATCACATCAATATTATGGCTGAAAAACAAATGAAAACCTTGGCAAAGGAAACTGCCATTTACGGTGTAAGTAGTATTCTGGGCAAGTTCCTGAATTGGATGCTGGTGCCTTTGTACACTTTTACACTCGAAAATTCAGCCGATTACGGTGTGGTTGTAAATCTTTATGCATGGACGGCACTTTTGCTGGTAATACTGACTTATGGCATGGAAACTGGCTTTTTCCGATTTGCAAACAAGGATAAAGAGAATGCCGACAAAGTGTATGGAAATTCGTTGATTGTTGTTGGTTTTACTTCTTTACTTTTTGCAATTATTACGGTAGTTTTTGCTCAGCCAATTGCCACTTTAATGGGTTATCCGCTTAATCCAGAATACATTGCCATGCTTGGTGTGGTAGTGGCTATGGATGCTTTTGGAGCTATACCGTTTGCTTATTTGCGTTTCAAAAGCCGTCCTATAAAATTTGCATCGCTCAAGATTTTGATGATTCTTGTCAATATCTTTTTTAATATCTTCTTTTTGGTAATTTGTCCGTGGTTGATGAAAAACGCACCGGCAACTATTGACTGGTTTTACAATCCGCATTATGGTGTAGGCTATGTTTTTGTGGCTAATGTTATTCAAACTGTGGTAGTTACGCTGGCTTTGTTGCCCGATGTGATGAAAGCAAAATTCCGGTACGATGCCGCGCTCACCAAACAAATTCTACGCTATTCACTTCCGTTGTTGGTGCTTGGAGTGGCTGGCATTATGAACCAAACGCTTGATAAAATTATTTTCCCCTATCTGATATCCGACCCCGCATTAGCTAAATCTGAGTTAGGTATTTACGGTGCCTGTTTCAAAATTTCGATGGTTATGATGATGTTTACCCAGGCCTTCCGTTATGCTTACGAACCTTTTATTTTTGCGCAGCATAAAGATAAAAATAGCAAAGAGGCTTATGCCGATGCCATGAAATACTTTATAATTTTCTCCTTGCTCATATTTTTGGGCATGGTATTTTATTTGGATGTTTTCAAATTGCTTATTCGCGAAGATTATTGGGTGGGACTAAAGGTTGTTCCGATTGTGCTGTTTTCGTATATTTTTCAGGGTGTGTTCTTCAATTTATCGCTGTGGTACAAATTAGTTGATAAAACCATGTATGGCGCGTGGTTTTCGGTGTTTGGCTTAGTTATCACGTTGGTTATCAACATAATGTTTGTGCCAATATTCAGTTATATGGCTTCGGCATGGGCTGCATTTGCGTGCTATTTGGTCATGATGCTAATATCGTATTATTTCGGACAAAAGCATTTACCAATAAACTACGATTTAAAAACAATAGGGCTTTACACAGGGATTGCAGTCGTACTTTTTGTAGCGAGTCTGTTAATTGATACGCCTTATTGGATGTTGAATATTGCTCTGAAATCGGTTTTAATGTTCGTCTATTTGTTTATTTTGGTAAAACGTGATTTTCCGATAAAATTCATACCAATAATAAACAAAATTGTAGGACAAAAGCTTTAAGCACCTTGTCGGCGTTCGCTCACAATCAGTAACGCTTCGTCGCGTAGCGAAACAGGAAGTTCAATGCGTCGAATTTGTAAACTGCGTAACCAAGTGGCTACATCATTTTCTTTGAGTGTATAAAAAACATCCGCAATTTGATTGATTTGATTTTCGGTATAGTTTTCGGGATTCATGCAAGCCAAAGCATCCAATTCTTCGTCATCGAAATATTCCGGTTTATCAGTTCCGATTAATAACGAATCGACTTCGCAAACCTCGTGTGCTCCGCAACATTCTACGTTTTCATTCAGGGTTATTTTTACTTCTTCGTTTTTATTTTTACGATTAAAATAAGTTAGTACAAATAGTAACAAACCAAAACTAATAAGTATAACAACTAAAATAAGCATAATATTTTTGTTTTTGTAATTAACACAACGTAAAATTCGGTGCAAAGTTAGGGTTTTGTACTTAAAAATCCGTATTTTTGTAAGTCAAAATACAATAGAATTAGTATTTTTAAGTTTGTTATATCAATTTTGACATCAAAGTACTCTTAATTCCTTTAAAACAATTTTAATTTATTCTCAATTATAAATGTTATTGAAAATCAGAAATATACCTTTCTTTTTATTGGTGGTAATTCTCATTTCGAGTTGCTCTATGAAAAGGAATACATCTACCACACGAGCCTTTAAAGCCCTGAATACACGATACAACGTTTATTTTAATGGCATGAACAGCTACGACGAAGGCATCCGAAATATTAATCAAGCAAATACCGACGATTATGCTTCGCTGATAAATATGTATGCCATTAGCAAACACGACAACGCGAATGCCGCTAAATCGAACATGGAGCGCACCATCGAAAAATGCCGAAAAGCGATAAAACTTCATTCGATAAAACAAAAGCCCGAACGTGATAATAAAAAATGGGAAGACCCTGAATATCAGGCTTGGTACAATCAAAAAGAATTTAATCCCGCATTGAAAGATGCTTGGTTGTTGTTAGCCAAAGCTGAATTTCACAAAGGCGATTTTTTAGGAGCGGTAGGAACATTTACCTATATCTCGCGCTATTTTTCGAACGATAAAGACATGGTAGCGCTTTGTCAGCTTTGGATTGCCCGTGCATACTCCGAAATGGGCTGGATTTATGAAGCCGAACAAGTCCTGCTTAAATTAAAACAGGACGATTTAAAAACTCAGAATATCGGTTTTTTTGCTGCTGTAAATGCCGATTTGCTACTTAAAAAACGTCAGTACAAAGAAGCATTGCCTTTTTTGGAATTGTCGTTGAAAAAAGAAAAGGCTAAAGTTCAAAAACAACGTTTCACGTACTTATTGGCACAACTTTATCATAAAAACGGAAATACAACCGAGGCTTATAATGCTTTTACTGCCGTTACAAAGCTAAATCCGCCTTACGAAATGGACTTTAATGCCCGCATTTACAGGGCAGAGTTGAGCGATAATATTCCATCAGTTCGTAAGGAATTAAAAAAAATGATTGCCAATCCGAATAACAAGGAATACAAAGATCAGTTGTATTATGTGTTGGGTAAAACGTACCTACAGGAAGGTGATACGGTGCGTGCTATTGAGAACTTTATTATTTCGGCTGATACAAGCTCGCGCAATGGATACGATAAAGCGGTAACGCTGATTACCCTTGGTGATTTGTATTACAAAAAACAAAATTACATCAAAGCACAGCCCTGCTACAACGAAGCTTCGAAAATTATTACAGTAGATAAGGAAGATTATGCACTGGTTTCGAAACGTGCCGAAACGCTAAGTGAATTGGTTGTTCAGCACGATATTGTAACGCTTCAGGATAGTTTACAACAATTGGCAACTTTGCCTGTTGACAAGCAAAAAGAAATTGTTCAGAAAATTATTGACAAACTAATTGCCGACGAAAAGGCAGCCGAAGAGGCTGAAAAAAAGCTTGCTAATCAAAACCGTCCGCAAAATTTCGACGATAATTTTGATATGATGCCTCCTATTGGCATGGCGCCGCAAAGTGGCGATTGGTATTTTTATAATCCAACCATTATAAAATCGGGTGTTAACGAATTTCGTAAAAAATGGGGAACCCGTAAACTTGAGGATAACTGGCGACGAACCAATAAAACGGCATCGCTATTTAACGACGAAACAGCAAATACAAATGCTGCAGGAGTGCCCAAGGATAGTTTACAAAAAGATTCGGCAGTAGTGGACGATACCAAATCGCTGGATTTTTACTTGCGTCAGATTCCGGTTTCGAAAGCACAATTCGACAAATCGAACGAAGAATTAGCCAATGCACTTTACAATATGGGTTTTATTTATAAAGATAAGGTGGAGGATTTGCCTATGGCTTTAAAAACTTTCGATGAGTTTGAACGCCGCTTTCCAATCGATGAGCGCCGCGTAGAAACTTATTATTACAGCTATTTGCTCCAAACCCGCTTGGAAAATACAGCAGCAGCCGAAGGATACAAAGCCAAATTGATAGCCGATTTCCCAAATTCGAAATATGTGGAGGTCATTTCGCAACCCGATTATTTAGACCGACTTAATCGTATGTACGAAGTGCAGGATTCCTTGTATTTTGCAACTTACAAAGCCTACAATGCGAGCGACTTTAAAGCCGTGAAATCGAACTCTGAATATATTCAGAAAACATATCCGCTTTCCACTTTATTGCCAAAATTTTTGTTCCTGAATGCGTTGAGTATTGGTAAAACTGAAAAGCCCGAAGTTTTTGAAAAAGCACTTTCTGAGTTAGTCGAAAAATATCCTAAAAGCGATGTGAGTTCCATGTCGAAAGATATTTTGGCACTTATCAAACAAGGCAATGAGGCAAAAGCCGGCACATCATCGGGGTCGCTGCTCGCCCGTCGCGATGAAGCTGTGAAGCAGGAAATTGAGAATGTGGAAGAACGAAAATTCGTTGCCGATAAAACCGGAAAGCATCGATTGATGCTGCTTTTCAAGTCTTCGACCGAGCGGCTTAATAAACTGTTATTCAATGTAGCTGCTTTTAATTTTACCCGATTTATGGTAAAGGATTTTGATTTGATAAACACTAAATTGGATAGCACACAAACCATACTATCGGTTACTAATTTTGAGTCCTTCGAAGAAGCTGAATGGTATCTGAATTCGGTAAAAGGAGATTCCCTGTTAAATCAATTGCTATCGGCTCCCGATATTCGAAAGCTAATTATTTCTGAAACAAATTTCGGAACTATGTTTTCGTTTCTTGGTTTAGATGCCTACATCGCATTCTTAAATTCAGGTTTCAGGGAAACGGCTGCACCAAAACAATTGGCTGTAACCGATAAAAGGATAGCTTCTAAAGAGACTAAACCTAAAGCAGAAAAGCCGGTTGTAGTAGCTCCCGTAATTTCTCAAAAGGTAGTTGAAAAACAACCCGAAGTTAAACTACAGACAACAGTTGAAAAGAAAATAGAGCCCGCAACAGAAAAGAAAACCGAGTCGGTTGCAGAAAAGAAAGCGGAACCAACCCCTGCTCAGCAACCAAGTCCGAAACCTGTGCAAACGCCTATTCAACAGTCTGTTGCTACCAAAGCAGAGCCTGTTCAGGATAATGTGCCATTGTTCAAAAATTTGTTTGCCTATCGCGCCAATGAGCCACATTATATGGCAATTTCGGTATTGAGCGGAACGTTCGATTTTGAAAAACTAAAAACAGCATTCGATGCATTTAATGCTAAAAATTACGGAATGCTAAACCTGAAAGTGTCGAAAGATGTGTTTGATAAACAGCAAATTATAATTATCGGTTCGTTTGCTGATGCCGGTATTGCCAAATCGTACCTTTTCCGTATTGTGCAGGAAGCTGCTTTGTACGAACAAATAAAAGGTACGAATTATCGCAATTTAATTGGCTCGCAACGCAATTTAAATGTCATGATGCAGCAAAATGCAATGACTACCTATTTCGAATTTATGCAAGAATATTATTTAAAATAAAAATGAAAAAAGACCGCATACTTTGGGCTGACGACGAAATTGATTTGCTTCGCGCCTATGTTTTATTTCTCGAAGAAAAAGGATACGAGGTTGTTACAGCCAACAACGGAAAAGATGCCGTGGAACTTTGTCAAAAAGAGAGTTTCGACATTATTTTCTTAGACGAAAATATGCCGGGGCTGAGTGGCCTCGAAACCTTAGCATTGATAAAAGAAATTGATGCCAACGTGCCTATGGTAATGATTACCAAGAGCGAAGAGGAGAATATTATGAATATGGCTATTGGCAATAAAATTGCCGATTACCTGACTAAACCTGTGAATCCAAGTCAGATCTTGTTGACACTCAAAAAAAATATTCACAAAAAGGAAATCGTTTCCGAACATGCAACTTCTACTTACCGTTCGGAATTTGGACGAATTGGCATGCAAATAAACGATTCGCTGACGTATGAGGATTGGGTGGAAGTGTATAAAAAGTTGGTTTATTGGGAATTGGAACTTGCCGAAACCGACAATGGTATGGACGAAATGCTTCGGATGCAAAAAACGGAAGCAAATACCACATTTAGTAAATTTATCAAGCGAAATTATGTGTCGTGGTTCGAAAATCCGACTAAACGTCCGTTACTTAGTCCCGATTTATTTAAAACAAAAGTTTTTCCGCTGATTGATAAAGGCGAAAAAGTGTTTTTTATTTTGGTGGATAATTTCCGTTACGACCAATGGAAAGTGATTCGTGAGTTGATGAGTGAATTGTTTACTTTTTCAGAAGAAGGAATGTATTGTGGAATTTTGCCTACAGCTACTCAATATGCCCGAAACGCCATTTTTTCGGGTTTAATGCCGTTGCAAATTCAGCAAATGTTCCCCGATTTATGGGTTGATGAAGAGGAGGAAGAAGGAAAAAACATGAATGAAAAAGATTTGATTCAAACCCAGTTGCATCGTTTTCGAAAAAACTACACTTTTTCTTATCAAAAAATTAACGAATCGGCTTTTTGTGAAAAAGTGATTGAACAATTACCACGCATCGAAAATAATCAACTCAACGTGATTGTGTTGAACTTTATCGATATGCTTTCGCACGCCCGTACAGAGTCGAAAATGATGCGCGAATTGGCTAACGACGCGCAGGCATATCGTTCGCTTACGTTATCGTGGTTTCGCCATTCACCAACTTACGAATTGATGAAAGCTATTGCCAAACACGGCTGCAAAGTAATTTTTACCACCGACCACGGAACAATTCAAACTGATAACGCCATAAAAGTAATTGGCGATAAAAATACGAATGTTAATTTGCGCTACAAAGTTGGTAAAAATCTGAGCTACAACAAAAAAGAAGTTTTTGAAATAACACAACCCGCCAAAGTAGGTTTGCCAAGTCCCAATATAAGTTCGGCGTATATTTTTGCTACCAACAAAGATTTTTTTGCATATCCAAACAATTATAATCATTATGTAAGTTATTATAAAAACACGTTCCAGCATGGTGGTATTTCGTTGGAGGAAATGCTGATACCGCTGATAGTGATGGAGCCAAAATAATTCTTTTTACCGCAGAGTTCGCAAAGAAAAACGCAGATAAATTCGCTATGACTTAAAATGAAATATCTCAAAAAAATATTGGATGTGCCATTCAAGTACATAAAGCCTTGGGGCATGGTTTGTTAGAAAGTGCCTATCAGGAATGTCTTTATTTTGAATTGAAAGAGATTGGATTAAATGTTGATAAACAAAAGGCACTTCCTTTAGTTTACAAAGAAGTAAAATTGGATGTAGGATACAGATTAGATTTGATGGTAAAAAACAAAGTTATTGTTGAATTAAAATCTGTTGAAGCTCTAAGTGAAGTACATCTTGCTCAAACTATAACGTATTTAAAATTAACAAATTGCAAATTAGGGTTATTGATTAATTTTAATGTTGTTAGGTTGGTAGATGGATTAAAAAGAGTAGTAAATAATTTTTAAAATAACTTTGCGAAAACCTCTGTGTTCTTTGCGGTTAAACAAACAATATGAACAACTATACAAACGTAAAAGACCTCGGCAATTTGCAAGAGGCAATTCAGGAAGCGTTGGAAATAAAGAAAAATCGCTTTGCTTACAAGCATATTGGCGAAAATAAAACACTGTTGATGGTGTTTTTCAACTCCAGCCTACGAACTCGATTGAGTACTCAAAAAGCAGGTATGAATTTGGGTATGAATACAATGGTGCTCGATGTGAATGCGGGTGCGTGGAAATTGGAAACCGAACGTGGTGTTATTATGGATGGCGATAAACCTGAGCATATTTTGGAAGCCATTCCGGTTATGGCAAGCTATTGCGATATTATTGGCGTTCGAGCTTTTGCTCAGTTCGAGAGTAAAGAGTTCGACTATCAGGAAACCATTATCAATCAGTTTATTAAATATTCCGGTAAGCCTGTTTTTAGCATGGAAGGAGCCACTTCGCATCCTTTGCAGGCTTTTGCCGATTTAATAACCATCGAAGAATACAAAGAAACGCCCCGACCCAAAGTAGTTTTGACTTGGGCGCCACATCCCAAAGCATTGCCACAAGCCGTTCCCAACTCGTTTGCCGACTTTATGAATGAAGCTGATGTTGATTTTGTAATTACACATCCCGAAGGATACGAGTTAGCACCTGAATTTGTACGTGGTGCACGTGTGGAATACGACCAACTAAAAGCATTCGAAGTAGCCGATTTTGTGTATGCCAAAAACTGGGCTGCTTATCAAGACCCAAATTACGGAAAAATACTCAACACCGACCGCTCGTGGACAGTGAGCGACCGCCAGATGGCTGTTACAAACAATGCGCATTTTATGCATTGCTTGCCCGTGCGCCGCAATATGATTGTAACCGACGAAGTGATTGAAGGTGCTCGCTCTATAGTAATTCCCCAAGCCGCCAACCGCGAAATATCGGCTCAGGTAGTGATTAAAAGATTATTAGAAAACTCAAAATGAATATAGAACAAGTTATTGCGTCGATACGCAACGTGCCGGATTTTCCCAAACCAGGTATTTTATTTAAAGACATAACCACGGCGTTGAAAGATGCCGAAGTGCTGCATTACATTGCCGACGAGTTATATTATTATTACAAAAACAGGGGCATTACCAAAGTAGTTGGTGTGGAAAGTCGTGGTTTTGTATTGGGGAGTATTTTGGCATACAAACTCGGAGCTGGTTTTGTATTGTTACGCAAGCCCGGTAAATTACCATCCGAAACCTTCAAGGTGGAGTATGAATTGGAGTATGGTACCGATTCACTCGAAATTCACAAAGACTCTATCGACGAAAACGATGTTGTGTTGCTTCACGACGATTTACTTGCAACCGGCGGAAGTGCCAGTGCAGCCTTAAAATTACTTACCGAATTTGCGCACAGCCACGTTTATGTAAGTTTTTTGATTGAACTCGAATTTCTGAATGGTCGGGAGCGTTTACATGGAGCTAAAGATATTCATGCGCTGATAAAGTTTTAAATTAATTTGATTGTTTGCAACCAGTAACTTAA
>DYSC01000029.1:0-2986 GCA_020726365.1 Porphyromonas sp. | reverse complement strand
TTGCTTTTCAACCAAAATTTAGAATAAGCATTTCGCTTTTAAATCCTAAATGTGTGTGGTAATGGATTGATACTTTTAGAATCTGTTAAAAATGCCATTCGTGTATAAATTATTAATAATTTGCTCATAATAATGCATTTATGAAAATAAAATTATACATTTGCGACATATAATGTAATTTTATCATGATATAATAACATTTAGTGCTATGTATATACGAAAGTTAGCTATTGAAAACGAATATGAAGATAGTGTTTTTTTATGGGGAGCTCGTCAGGTAGGGAAAACTACTTTGTTAGAAAATCGGTATCCCAACGCTCGGTATTACGATTTGTTGCAAGCAACAGAGTTTGAACGGTTTTTTCGTCGTCCTGCGCTGTTGAGTGAAGAGTTGGAAACAGCCAACGAAGGAGAATTGGTGATTATTGATGAAATTCAGAAAGTACCACAATTGTTAGACGAAATACACCGATTAATACACCGAAAAAAGCTTCGATTTATACTCAGTGGTTCCAGTCCGCGAAAATTGAAACGGGTGGGAGCCAATTTGTTAGGTGGTAGGGCATTGAAAAAAACGCTTTTTCCGTTAGTAAGTGCTGAAATTCCCGATTTTGATATTTTAAAGGCAGTAAATAATGGTATGATTCCTCGGCATTACACCGTAAATAATCCATGGGAACGTTTTAGGGCATATATTGGTGTTTACCTGAATGAAGAAATAAGAGAAGAGGCTATTTCGAGAAAACTAAATTCGTTTTCGCGATTTTTAGAGGTTGCTGCATTTAGCAATACCGAAATGGTAGTTTATAAAAATATTGCTCAGGATTGTGGTATAGACCATCGAACAGTAAAAGAGTATTTTGAAATTTTGCAGGACACTTTGATAGGTTATTTAATTCCGGGATTTGCGGCTACTAAAAAAAGAAAAGCAATTTTAGCTCCTAAATTTTATTATTTTGATGTGGGTGTTGCCAATTATTTGAGTAATCGAAAAAATATTATTCAGGGCACTGATGCTTTTGGTCATGCGTTCGAACATTTTATTATACAAGAAATTATTGCCTATCTTAGCTACCATAATTCGGATAACGCATTAACTTACTGGCGCACAAGTAGCGGTTACGAAGTGGATGCAATTATTGGGGACGGGCTTGTTGCTATTGAAATAAAGTCGAATAGCGAAGTTAGTTCACGGCATTTAAAAGGCTTAAAAGCATTTAAAGAAGATTTTCCAGCTGCAAGAGCAATGGTTGTTTCGATGGATAAAAATAAGCGAATTTTAAATGAGGTTGAAATTTTTCCAGCCGTTGAATTCTTAAAAGAGCTTTGGAGTGATAAAATAATCAATTAGTAATATGTTTGATAATGAGTACTCTAAATAAAATATTAAAAAATAAAACAATGAACAAACTTACACTCGTAAAAGTGGGAGGCAAAATTGTAGAAGAGTCTCAAAGCCTGAAACAGTTGTTATCCGATTTTTCAAAAATTGAAGGAAATAAAGTGCTGGTTCATGGTGGCGGACGGTCGGCTACGGCTATGGCTGCTAAACTTGGCATTGAAAGTACAATGGTGAATGGTCGGCGTGTTACCGATGAAGAAACGCTCAAAGTGGTAACGATGGTGTACGGTGGTTTGGTGAACAAACAGATAGTGGCTGGTTTGCAGGCAATTGGTGTAAATGCGCTTGGACTTACCGGTGCCGACTTAAACTATATGCGTTCAGAGAAACGCCCCGTAAAAGATGTGGATTATGGTTTTGTAGGCGATGTAAAAGAAGTAAATGCCGAAATTTTAGCCGATTTAATTGCAAAAGGAGTAGTGCCGATTTTAGCTCCGCTAACGCACGATATGCAAGGTAATATGCTCAACACCAATGCCGATACCATTGCTGGAGAAGCTGCTAAAGCGTTGGCAAAACATTTTGAAGTAATATTAATGTATTGTTTTGAAAAAAAAGGTGTACTTTTAAACGAATCGGACGACGAAAGCGTGATTTCGGAAATTACACCCGATTTGTTCGAAAAATATGTAGCCGATGGAATTATCAATGGAGGAATGATTCCAAAATTAGAAAATGCTTTCGAAGCTATTAATGCCGGTGTAAAACAAGTAGTTATAACGCGGGCTGATTTGATAAATAGGAACGGAGGAACGAAAATACTATAAATGTCAAAAATCAGAAGACTTAGGATAATAAAATAAATATTAATAACGCGAAACAAATAACGGCGAAGCCAAATAACGCACGAAGTGCAAATAACAAAAAATAATTATGCAAATAGTGAATTTATCGGAAAACAATTCCATTCTCAATCATTACATCAAAGAAATTCGCTCGGTTGAAATTCAGAAAGACGCTATGCGTTTTCGAAGAAATATTGAACGAATTGGCGAAATTATGGCTTACGAAATAAGTAAAAAGATGCACTATGTTTCGGAAAATGTGCAGACTCCGCTTGGCATTTCCCCCGTAAGCGTGATTGACGAAAAAATAGTGCTCTCAACCATTCTTCGTGCTGGTTTACCTTTGCATCAGGGTTTTCTGAGCTATTTCGATCAGGCCGAAAATGCTTTTGTATCCGCCTATCGCAAATACAAGGATGCTTTGAAATTTGATATTCATATCGAATACATTGCGTCTCCAGATTTAACAGGTAAAACGCTAATTATTATTGACCCCATGTTAGCGACCGGCGGATCTATGGAGCTGACTTATGGTGCTTTGCTTACAAAAGGAACGCCGGCTAATGTGCATATTGCCACCGTTATTGCAAGTAAACAAGCCGTTAAATACCTGAAAAAAACTTTTGCAGGCTCAGGAATTACGCTTTGGACAGCGGCTATAGACCCTGAATTGAACGACCATTCGTACATAATTCCCGGAATTGGCGATGCTGGTGATTTGGCTTTTGGCGTGAAACTTTGATTCTCCCCTAAAACAGGACATTAAGATAAGATAGAATTGTATTATCTTTAAACAAAA
>DYSC01000129.1 GCA_020726365.1 Porphyromonas sp. | reverse complement strand
CATCATGGGGCGTATCATCGAAGTTACAATATCGCACGTTCGGTTCGAATAGCAAATAAATGTACTGTCGTTGTAGCCATTTTGCTTTATATTATCCACATAATGCCTTATGAGCGAAGCTTGGTCGGGGTATAATTTTATGTTCCTAAATCCACGGAGTGGGAATTTCGCCCATTTAATATTGGGTGGGTAATGATATAAATCACGGACTTTCTTTGATGCCACAATTATATCGTTGTCACCTTGCTGACGAACAATTTCGGTCAGTGCAGCTTCTTCAGCTTTCAGCTTAAAAGTAGAAGAAATATAACCAACACTCAGCGCAGGCGAAAAGTTTTGAGCTACGGGTGGCAATTGGCATTCACCAGCTCAAAATTGAGTAATAATTGCCCCGATTTATCCACTCCTGTCGCTTTGCGGTCATCCACTATTTGCGCTATGTCCTGATTCAATTCCTGAAAGGTATAAATCAAACTGTGAACAGTCTTTGTTTCGGCGCCGGTTATATTGCTTACAATTTTGGCTGCCCTGCCCGTCGAAGCCAACAACTTGAAATTACACTCGCGTTCGGTAAGTTCCTTCACCAACATCCGCAACAAAGTAGTTTTACCTGTACCTGCATATCCCTTCAGGATAAAAATTCGTGTCGAGCTTGTTTGAATAAAGTCTTTAAACTTATCCAACGCAGCCTGCTGACCGGCTTTGAGTTTGAAATCGGATTTCATGGGCTATAAATTGTATTTGCGGAATCGTACAAAGTTGAAATTTACTTGCTTTTGCCCATTATCAGTATTTACTACATCGCGTACCGAAGTGGAAGCAATACAATCGATGCCCAGCCGTGACAAGCCCGAAATAAGTCCGAAGCAAAATGTCATTTCGCCCATTATGTGTACCGTAATTCGGTTATTTTTAGCCAATTCGCTGATTTTTTCAAAATACTCATTTACAAGTGTTTCAATACTCGCCTCATCGCTTTTGGCATCAATAGCAGGGAAAGGCATATCCACCACTTCGCCATATTCGGCAGCGGCTTGCAGTTGTGGCTCATCCCAAAACGTGGAAGGGTGGTTGGTGAGGTTAATAAGCATGGGGAAGTATTATTGATTTAATCGACTCTTTTTGAGATAACATATTTCCATCTATAATAGATACGCGCGACAAAGAGGCTCTGTTAATTAGCTCTTCCATCTTTCTTTTTTTATTATTGGTGTCGTTCAAATTTCCACTATCAACATATTCAGCAAAATTTGTTAATGTACAGATATAGGATTGTGCAAATAAACCAAATTTATTTTTAATTGAGTCTGATTTATAAATGGTTTCACCCAATATGTTTTCCTCTTTTGGCTCCTTAATCATTTGACCATTTTTCTCAATCTCTACTTCCTTTAAATCAATTATCGACGATTTACATTCAATAATATAAATATTTCCATTAAACATAAATATCACATCAATTTCGTTATCCGGCTTAGCCTGTTGCACATCTTCTGTTTGTAAAAGTTGTTTTACAATTTTTGAATCGTTATCTTTTACATCTTTATTCAGCTTAACACCCATGAGAATTTTTGTATCATCGAGCTCAAAATCAAATTTCACTTTATTGTAAATATATTGTTCAAACCATTCACCAGTTAAATACTTTACTTCTTCTGCAGTCAGTGATTCATGCATCTGTGGTGTTAATCCGACATTTTCAAGAAGTAGTTCTACATTGCTGTTAAAATCAACTTTTCTCAATCCTTTTTTTCTATGATTTCGAAGGAAATTTATGGTTTCCCAATAGTTTTGAATTGATTTATCCATAAACAATTCGAAAATTTTTTCAGTGATTTTTGTATCAAAACGAGGCGATTCCGATTTCTTTACATTAAATCCATAAGCAATAAGATATTCCTCTACACTTAGTGTCTTGTTAATCTTATACTCAATTTTCTTTTTGCCTGGAAATACTTTTATATACTTCTTATCAACTCCTGTTACATAATATATATCAGCTCCTTCTTCTTTAAAAAATTCGTGAGCTGCTATTGTCATTACTTTTGTACCACCTGTTAGATTCACAATACATTTTTCGTAAACTGAAAAATCAAAATTATTTAGTTTTTGTTGAATATCATCGTACGAATACTCATTCACAAGTATTGGCTCACCAACACAAGTTATATTTGCTGCTGTTTCAATCCATTTACGACAACCTTTAGCTTCCATAGCATTTGTTGTAATAAACTGATAGTGCACGTCCTCGCTTTTAAATTCGTTAATTAACTGCACATTAGGTACAGTTTGGTCACTTACTAAACTAATCAATAATGTTTTCATATTCGTCTTATTTCGCATTAATATTAAACAACTCATTTTCTAACTTCAAAAACAGTAATTTCTCTGGTGCTAAACCAAATACATTATCTTGCAAACTAAAAGTAATTATTCCATGGTCGGCACATTTTTCCAAAGCTTTTTCACTCATTGGGGCATCGGTTACAAACAAAGCTTTACTACCTACACCGCCATACACTTTTACCGCCGAAGCAAATTTATCTATATCTGTTTCATTCTTAATTTGTGTTTTACATTCCACAAAAAGTAATTTGTTGCCAGTGTTTACAATAATGTCAATCTCGTTTTTGGGGCTGCCCGTAGTAGTCGGAAACTTGCAATTCATCCTAATTTCTTTGGCATATTTCCACAGCGAAAGCACTTCGGCAATTTCGTACTCGAACCACCCAGTGTTAAGTAGCAATTGACGGGCATGATCCGATTTCAAGATTATAGACAGCAACTTACTTTGTTTGTTAATCATTTTTGCCTCAAAGCTTTTTTTAGTAGCATCCCATATTAATGTAGAACCACCTTTGCCATTGGCTTTAGTTTGGTTTGCAAATCTTGCCAAATACTCAGTCATTTCGTTAAAGTCCTGATAGTTGTGTTTGCGAGCATCTCTAATACTTTTTATCAGATTTTTGTCATCTTCGGTATATGAATCAATACTATTATATTGCTTTAGCTCGTTGCCAAGCAACCGAAACTGCGCATTCATATCAAAATCCACAGTGCTACTTCGCTGTGTTTTTAAGTCCCAAATTTTATTATTTTGGTCAACATAAATCAAAGTAGCATTATCCAAAACCGAAAAATTAGCATAAAAAAGAAGTGCCCATGGCTTTGTTCCACTCGTTATATTCACACTTATCTCGTTGTCATTCATGAATCTTGCTTTCAAACTCCTGACAGCCTCATCTATAAGCGAAATTTCTACAGGATCAAATTTTATCAGTTCGCAGCTTGCATCTATCTCCGTATAAATCCGATTGGCAAGGTCAACCGTATCTTTGGAATGAACAAGAATTACAAGGTCGGGATTAGAAGCTATTATTCCCTGATATATTGGCGTTGTTTGTCCACCAACCAAAGTTATATGAATTTTTGCCATTTTATCGATTTTTTAAAATCTTTTCCAACACCCGCTCCAGCACACACACATAATAAAACGGCACATTTATCAACCGAAACTCTTTGCCCGTTTGCGTGCGAACTACATCAACCGACAGTGGCTGCGACCATACCCTAACTGCCACATCGTGTGGTGCTTCGTCCATAAACAAATGTAGCGATTTTAGTTTTGAATTTGTTCCGCTTTTTACTTCAATAGGAATAGCTTTTCCGTCAAAATTAATTACAAAATCTATTTCTGCCGACGAAGTTGTTTTCTCTCGCATCCAAAACTGCCTGCTGCAGCTAACTCGTGTTTCTAAGGCAATTAACTCTTGTGCTACTATCTGCTCGGCATACATGCCACGCCACACATCCAATATGTCGGTAGCCGAAAATAACTCTTTGCGTACACCAGCCACGTAATTCACAATGCCCCCATCTAACCATATCAGCTTTGGTTTTCGGCTACGGGCTGTTAATAATGGTAGCTGCGCCGACGTGGTAGGATACACCAATTCGAGCAACATAGTTTTTTCTAATAAGCGAAATGCTTCGCCCACTTCCCGCGAACGGTAATTGCTACCCCCAAATCGCTCAAAAGCTATGGTCGCACCCGCATATCGCCAACCCTCGGCTATCAAAAACCGCACTATCTGAATCAGCGTATCGGTATGGGCATATTTTTCAACATCATCGCTGTACGAAGTCAACAGACTATCATACACCTTGTTGCAAACCAAAATATCTCTTTTTTGCGCATATTTCATTATTACACCGGGCATACCTCCAACTACGGCGAAATTCTTAAACTGCTGCATTACGCGCTTATGTACAGCTTCGGCTTGTAGCGTTTCAACCAAATTTTGGTCGAAAGTTTCGCCAATTCCGTTCATAAACTCCGTAAACGAACAAGAATGAACAGCTAAATATTCCACCCGCCCCACCGGAAACGATATAGTTCGATTAATCAAACTTTCGAGCAGCGAACCAGCTGCTATCACATACAGCCAGTTTGCCTCCTCGTAAAAATAGCGCAACATAGCCACCGCGCGCGGCGAACTCTGAACTTCGTCGATAAACAAAAGCGTTGGCACATCGCGTTTCACCTGCCCATTCAACACATAAATAGCCGAAATGAGCGAGTTTATCTCTCTGTAATCATCAAACAGCGAGCAATCCTCCTCTTTATCCAAATTCAACTTCAGATAAACCTCAAAATCATTCGAAAAATCGTTCACCAAAGTAGTTTTACCCACCTGACGTGCACCACGCAAAACCAAAGGTTTTCTGTCGTCATCTTTTGCCCAATTTCTCAAATACGAAATTAAATTTCTATTTATCATATATTCAGTATTTTAAAACTGCACAAAGATAATAATTTGTAATGAATTTAGGGTAACAATTAGTATATTTTGTAATAGATTAAGGGTCATATTCTCAATTTTGCGTAATAAAATTAGGGTAACAATCGTTAGTTTATGTAATGAATTAAGGGTAACTCT
>DYSC01000128.1 GCA_020726365.1 Porphyromonas sp. | reverse complement strand
TTAAATTGAAAGCATCGCGGAAACCATATTCACCCCACAGCCTATTGCCCAGAACGTAATAAAAATAGCGCAATGCACGCATACTTTCGATAGGCGTGTAGGGAAACGACGCAAGAGCGGCTGTGGGTGCAATAGTTCCACCGTCGTTGTTGGGCGACGAAGCTGTGTATCCCGAAGGAATGTCGCTTGCCATAAGTCCCCAGATATTTTCGCTGTAACCATAATGTTTTCGAGGATTAGCCACACAATAGCGGTAATTTATTTGTGCATGTGCTGTGTTTTGTTCCCAATAATTAGCATAAGCGTCGGACAGACCACGCGGATCGAGCCCCATAAACGAATAATGTGCAAAAAACATTGGACCACCTTTATCTTCGCCGAGTGGCAGCACAATATTATAAAAAGATTTGCTAATAAACCATCATTTTTGAATTACTGTTGCTTGTATTTACAATGTATATGCCTTTACTGAGTTTCAATTGCGCTTTGCCATTGTTGGTCATTTTTTTAGCCAAAATTTTACCGGCTAAATCAGTTACCATAATACTTCCGGCATAATTTTTAATGCATATTTCACCGTTGACATAAAAGGCATTAAAATCTCCGATATACGGCGCATTAACCGATGTCTGATTATCGAGAATAGTTATTTTCATAGCTCCTATATAATAAAATTTTTCGGCTGAAGTATTATTTACTCCGGCTTCGCATGTTAAAGTAATTGTACCGTTATTATCTGGTAAAATACTATCAATTACTGCAAGTTTGTCGGTATTAATAGCTGCATTAAGTGTTGCAGTTTTTGTTTCACTACCGGTAATTGTGTATTTAGTTTCCCTATTATCGGTCGTACTTGGACGTGATGCAAAAATTTTAAAACTAAAATACCTTGTTTTATCTAATCCGCTAAGCGTAATAATACCTGCCGGATTTGCGGGAGTTGCCCCCCATGCGTTTCCATGTCCGAAAAAATTGTCGCTCGTAGCTGTTGATGGAAAAATTGCAGCATCGCCAGTAGCTGAACTAATACCCGAAGTGTTATAACCATTGTAAAATGGATCGGCAACTTTAAGAGTAACACCTGTTTTTACACCCTTATCATCAATCAGTTCTGTATTAGCCGCTTGGTGATCGGTAATATTATTCCAGTTACCTGAAGTTGTTGTGTTTGTTGACCCAAAATCGATAAGTACACTTCCAGAGTTATTTGTGCCCGGATCGTTCCCACTTTCAGCCCTATATACAATATCATCGATGAAAAAAGCTATGGGAGCAGAATTGATATTTAATTGTGAGAAGAAAATTGTTTTAACATTAGAATATGTAAATGACGGAGATTTTGCTTTCCAATCCTGAATAGGGATAGTAAGTTTTGTCCATGTAGCAGCAGGAATTTCAGTCAGGTATTTTGATAATCTGAGTTTTTCGGTTGTAGTACCAGTACCTGATTCTATATAAATATAAGGAAAATTAATTGAGTCGACTTTGGTTGGAGCGTATATGTACATTTCAAGTTCTTTCATCTGACTAATATCGTATTTCACCCAGTCTTTAGCAGCTACACAAGCTTTCCAATCACCACTAGTACTACTTTGATATGCAATTTTTAACGATGTTTTTCCATTGTGAAAATAGGCACTATCACATGAAATTTTCTCAGCTTTGGCAGTAGTAAATATGCTTGGAGCAGTAACGTTAACCCAACTTGGATCATGATATGTTCCATGTGTACTTTCGGTAAAAACTGTAATATCATTTGTTGGCTCAGGTTCGCCGGTCGATGTTAGTAAAAATGGTTCAAGTATGGTTTTCCAAAGGGCATAACCTGAAGCATTCATGTGAAGCATATCACTACCAAACAAAGTTGCGTTTGGAGTTTTATCCGGTTTTAACATCGGTGTCCAGGTGTCCGCATAATCAATATAATCATATTTATCGGCATAGTTTTTCATAAGCAAATTAGCTGCTTGATAAATAGCAAAAGCACTTGTACGTGAAGGACTTGGCTTAATTGAAACGTATAATATTTTTGCATTTGGAAAATAAATATTAATTAATCTTGTCATGGTAATCACATCGTCCATAAACTGATCAGCTGTTTTGGTAGTACCAAAAAGATCATTATCACCCTCATAAATAACAACCTGACGTGGACTGTAAGGAGCTACCACCTGATTAAAAAAGTATAATAAA
This sequence comes from Porphyromonas sp., assembly GCA_020726365.1. Taxonomy (GTDB): domain Bacteria; phylum Bacteroidota; class Bacteroidia; order Bacteroidales; family Paludibacteraceae; genus Paludibacter. Next base: position 2,757 of record DYSC01000128.1, on the reverse strand, counting down.
TCCGTCATCATAGAGCCACCGAAAGCACGATTAAGCACTTTTGAATTGGGAAAATCAGTTTTCAGGCTTGACCACATAGTAAAAGTAGAACTCCCAACAAAAAGAACTACATCTTTTTGTACACCATTAACCGCATCCTGCGATGCAAAACCATTGATAGTGCTTAACCATGTAGCTTCACGCGGATATTGAGCATAAGTAAAACAAAATGACGCAATTAATGCAAATGAAAGAAATAGGTTTTTCATAATTTTAATAATATTGGATTTTTATTTAAAGTATTATTTTAGAAAGAGAATTGTCTATTTTAAGTAAATATACACCAGATGGCAACATATTAACATTCAATTTGATAGATGAAAGATTTTTGGTGTTTTTTTCATCTTTAATTAAAAGCCCTTGAATATTAAATAGTTGAATAGAACTTATTGCTTTATCACTTTCAATTTGGATATTGCTGTTCGATTTATTGAAAGCAATTTTAAATTCTCCGAATTTATTTTGTATAAGGCCGGCATTTAAAGTTACAAGCGAAAACTCCGACCAAGCACTCCATTTTTGATTGGCATCCATATACCTAACCCGCCATGAATAATTATTTAAAACATTCAACAAGCTTTTGCTGAATTTATATTCTGAAATTAGGTTGAAAATTAGTGCATGAAAAAATTTCTCCGTAGTACAGGTATCACTACGGAGAAATTATATAAAATACTAATTTACTACAAGCTTGGTTGTCCCAATTTCAGTATTAATTACATAGGCCCCTTTTTGAATATTGACTTGCAAATAGCCAAAAATAGCATTAGCTTCTTTAATTAACCTTCCATCAACACTATACACTTTCACCATACCGGTATAATCATTTAAACGTAAATAACCATTGTTATAGTAAACTCCATTTAAACCGTTTTTAGTTTGATTTGCTAATCCGGTTAGTACAGTTGGTACATCAGAGCGCAACATTTTAATTGCACCTAAATAGGCAAATTTATTTCCATTGTTATTATCGGCATTGGGAGCTATCGAAAAACTGATAACACCGGCAGCAGTTGGCATAATATCAATAATACTGGCCACATTTGAAGTATTATTTGAAGCGTTCAAAGTAGCAGTTTTTCCTGTAGAGGCATTACCGGTTATCGTATATAAGGCAGAACGGATATCACTAACACCGGCTCTTGAACCAAAAATGGAGAACGAATAATACTTTGATGGATCCAAACCAGATATATCGAAACTAGCCAGTAAGATATTGGCCGCAGGTGATCCCCAGTTAATTCCTATGTAAAAATTGTCTTTTGTGGCTGTAGCCGGAAAACCAAGTGCAGCAGCATCGCCAGCAGGAGCTGTAGTACCTGAAGTATTATAACCCATCTGAAAATTGCCTGTTGTCGTTAATGAATATCCCGTTGAGTTACCAAGATTATCATTAAGTGCAGTAGCAGCTTTAGTTGTTAGCTCGTTAGTAACATTATTCCATGGAGAAGCACTTATATTTGAAGCACCAGGATCGCCAAAATCCATAAGTACGGTAGAGCTAACTTCGTTAAATGTAAACTCGTCCATATATAATGTATGTTCAACATTATCAGTTGCATTTTGTTGAAAAAACACGCCTTTAATTACATTCTTAGCTGCAAACGTGGCATCAGCAGCCCAGAAATCAGCCAACGGTATTACTACTTCCGTCCATGTATTTGCAGCAATATCTACGGTCAAATAATTACTCATTTGAATTTTTCCTGTTATTTTTGGATTTCCACTATGTGCTTCCAAAAATAATTTTGGCAATGCGGATTTTGATAAAGTTACAGGTGAGTTTACCCAAAATTTAAGGTTGTCCATTGTTGAAACATCAATTGATTTCCAACTATCACCTGCCAAAAGAATAGACCAATCACCACCTACAGCAGATATCCATTGAAGTTTCAAAGCGTTAGCTCCAGCTTTTACCGGCGATGTTACAACAGGGAATTTGTCACCATCAGGTAAGCCAGCTCCTTGCCAATGTTCTAATACTAAAGTGCTTGGTGCTGTTGCTTTTGGAGACCAACTTTGATCGCGAAATCGATTATTAGCACTATTATCAAAAAGTATTTCTGATGTTGGTGCAGGAGGAGGAACAATTGATGGGTCATATACAATTTTAATTTCATCGATATAACTTATCGCAGCTACATCAATTGGCGTGTAATAATCGGGAAATAAACTAATTTGAGTAATATCTTGTATTCCATTTCCAATTAAATCAAACACAATGGTTTCCCATTCATTTGTCTTTGTGGCTGTATTTACAGAGCTAAATTCTTTTGTAATAGCACCTACACATTTAATGCGTAATTGTGAGGTAGCATTGGTTCGCAAAAATTTAACTTCGATACTGGTATATCCTGCAGGAATAGCAGTTACAAGATTAGCCCAAAAACCAGCCCATTGCTGATCGGTAGCTGCATCCTGACGAGTCCATTTCCATACTTTAGTACTTGTATTTAATCCTGCAACTACATGATTATCAACAACTGCTTGTAGCATATTATCAGCAGGGTTAACATGTACTTCGGTAGTGAAACTTACAGCTCCACTTTCGAAATCGTCGAGCACATAAGTTGTTTGAGCTTTTGTAAATGCTAATACAATAAATAGCATTACAGTGAGTGTGATTGTTTTTTTCATTTGATTAATATTTAATTGATTTATAATTCATTTGATTAATATTTAATTGATTTATAATTCATTTGATTAATATTTAATTGA
>DYSC01000127.1 GCA_020726365.1 Porphyromonas sp. | reverse complement strand
TAAAAAAAAATATACTGATTTAGAAATCATTGAATTAACCGGATTAACGCAAGTAGAACTTGATTATTTAAAAACGCTCAAAGAATTTGAATTGGAATTAGAAATGCTATAAATCTTATGGAAACTTACGTATATTAAATTCCTCAAACAGATTATCAAATTTTTTAGAACAAAGAAATTTGGTAATTTTTATTTTTTACATTTTCGCGTAGAAAAACGTTGCCTTTTTGGAAGAGTTAAATTTTTATTTTGTCAATATTGAAAAACAACAATTTAACAAAAGTTATGACAAATTGGCATAAAAAACCAATTGGCAATACTTTTGTAATTCAAACTAAATAATTACTTTTGCGGTTTGTAAAATTTGTATTTTTAATATTTTTTTGAAGAATATTTTAAATTACATAGAAAAAATCGTAATCAATTAAAAACAAAATAGATAAAAATGGGATTTAGTGATTTTTTAAAAAATATTTTTGGTAAAAAATCGGACAAAGACATTAAAGAAATAATGCCAATTGTAGCGGAAATACTAAAAATTTATGAAGGATTTAGAAATATTTCCGTAGATGGCTTACGCGAAAAAACAAATAAGCTAAAGCAAAAAATCAAAAAAAGTGTTGAGGATTTGCAAAATCAGATAGACCGATACAAAGAAGACATTAATGCCGATAAATATTCGATAGAAGAGAGAGAAGATGTTTATAAAAAAATAGATAGTTTAGAAGAGCAAATTAATAAAAAATTAGAAGATGTTTTGCTCGAAGCTCTTCCTGAGGCTTTTGCAATTGTTAAAAAAACGGCAGCACTCTTCAAAGACCACGACGAAGTAAAAGTTCTGGCAACAGATTTTGACCGCAATTTAGCTACTAAATACACACATATTCGCATCGAAGGCGACTACGCCATTTTCAATAACCGTTGGCTTGCCGGAGGAAATGAAATGCTCTGGAACATGGTGCATTACGATGTGCAATTGATAGGCGGTATCATTTTGCATCAAGGCAAAATAGCCGAAATGGCTACCGGCGAAGGAAAAACCCTCGTTGCCACCTTGCCCATTTTCTTAAATGCACTCACCGGACGCGGCGTGCATATAGTTACTGTGAACGATTATTTGGCAAAACGCGACTCCGAATGGATGGGTCCGATTTTTCAGTTTCACGGACTTTCGGTGGATTGCATCGACAAGCACCCAGCAAATACCGACCAACGCCGCGCTGCTTATCATGCCGATATAACCTACGGAACGAACAACGAATTTGGTTTCGACTATTTGCGCGACAATATGACCATTAACCCCGAAGAATTGGTGCAACGCCGTCATAATTACGCCATTGTTGATGAGGTCGATTCAGTTTTGATTGACGATGCCCGTACTCCTCTCATTATTTCAGGTCCCGTTCCGCGCGGCGACAAACAGCTCTTTGATGAGTACAAACCTCAGATAGCCCGATTGGTTGAAGCTCAAAAAAAATTAGTCGGACAAAAATTGGTTGATGCCAAAAAATTAATTGCCGAAGGAAACAAAGACAACAAGGGCGCATTTGCCCTGTTGCAAGCCTACAAAGGTTTACCCAAAAACAAACCTTTGATTAAATTTTTGAGCGAAATGGGCGTTAAAAGCGTTATGCTCAAAACCGAAGATATTTACATGGCTGAAAACGGAAAGCGTATGCCCGAAGTTACTGACGAACTCTTTTTTGTTATAGACGAAAAACACAATTCCATTGATTTGACCGATAAAGGCATTGACTTTTTGTCAAAAGATGTGTCAGACCATAATTTTTTCATTTTGCCCGATATAGGAAGCGAACTTGCCGATATTGAAAAATCCGGTCTTTTGGAAAATGAAAAACTTCAAAAAAAGGACGATTTATTGGCAGATTATGCCATAAAGTCCGAACGTGTGCATACGGTAAATCAACTTTTGAAAGCCTACACGCTTTTTGAAAAAGACGATGAATACATTTTGGTAGAAGGAAAAGTAAAAATAGTGGACGAACAAACCGGTCGCGTTATGGAAGGAAGGCGCTATTCTGACGGTTTGCATCAAGCAATTGAAGCCAAAGAAAACGTTAAAGTAGAAGCCGCTACACAAACTTTTGCAACCATTACGCTGCAAAATTATTTCAGAATGTACCACAAATTAGCCGGTATGACCGGAACAGCCGAAACTGAAGCCGGTGAATTTTGGGACATTTACAAACTCGATGTAGTGGTTATTCCTACCAACTTGCCCGTAATTAGAAACGACCGCGAAGATTTGGTTTTCAAAACCAAACGCGAAAAATACAATGCCGTAGCCAACGAAATAGTAGAACTTGTAAATGCCGGACGACCCGTTTTGGTAGGTACAACTTCCGTTGAAATTTCGGAACTTTTAAGCCGTATGCTTCAACGAAAAAACATTGAACACAATGTTTTGAACGCAAAACTCCACGCACGCGAGGCTGACATTGTGCAACAAGCCGGACAAAAAGGCGTGGTAACTATTGCCACCAACATGGCAGGTCGCGGAACGGACATTAAATTGAGCGAAGAAGTAAAAAAAGCCGGAGGTTTGGCTATCATTGGTACCGAGCGACACGAAAGCCGCCGCGTGGACAGACAGTTGCGCGGGCGTTCGGGCAGACAAGGCGATGTGGGGTCTTCACAGTTTTTTGTTTCACTCGAAGACGATTTGATGCGTCTGTTTGGTTCGGAACGAATTGCAAAAGTCATGGACCGAATGGGCTTGAAAGAAGGCGAAGTGATTCAACACTCCATGATTTCAAAATCCATTGAACGCGCCCAAAAGAAAGTAGAAGAAAACAACTTTGGTATGCGTAAACGCCTGCTCGAATACGACGACGTAATGAATACGCAGCGTTCGGCAATTTATCGCAAACGCAGAAATGCCCTTTTCGGTGAACGATTGGAAGTGGAAATTGCCAACATGATTTATGATGTTTGCCAATCGATAGTAGATGAAAATCATGGAATTACCGATTTTGAAGATTTCAAAATGCAAATCATTCGTTATCTTTCCATCAATTCGCCCATCAACAGCGAAGAGTATTTGGCTATGAAACCCACCCAAATAATTGATAAACTCTATGATGTAGTTATTGAAATTTTCAAACGCAAAATGGTAGCTATTCAAGACCAAACGTTCCCTATTTTAGAGCGTTTGCATCAAGAGCGCGGTATGACTGTTAAAGAAGTAATGGTTCCGATAGCCGATGGAAAAGGAGTTTACAATGTGTTGGTTAATCTGGAGGCTGCCGTAAAGAACCGAAGCCGCGAAACTGTTCGAGCTTTTGAAAAAACCGTTATTTTGCTAACCATAGACGAACTTTGGAAAGAACACTTGCGCGAAATGGACGATTTGAAACAATCGGTTCAAAATGCCAGTTACGAACAAAAAGACCCGCTTTTGATTTACAAATTTGAGTCGTTCAATTTGTTCAAAACCATGCTCGATAGAAACAACAAACGCGTAGTGGCAACCCTTATGAAAGGTCATGTATTTATAGAACAAGCTGAAAATGTGCGCGAAGCCGCTCCGCAACGCCGCCGAACAGACATGAGTAAATACAAAACCCAAAAAAGCGATGTAGGCTCAACGCTTGCAAGCCCAAATCCCGAAACTCAAAACAATCAACAACCTACTCAAAAGGTGCAAACCGTAGTGCGCAATGAACCCAAAATAGGTCGCAATGACCTTTGTCCTTGTGGAAGCGGGAAAAAATACAAAAATTGCCACGGAGCTACCGGAATTATGAATTAATTATTAACCTAAAATCAGTAAATCATCGTATCAATCTGTTTGCTAACAGATTGATACGATGATTTGCTGATTTTAGGATTAAATAAAAAAGAGTGAATAATTTTGCAAATATCAGCATATCAGGCGAAAGCAAAATTCTTCATTAGACTTGTTGCAAATTGATTTTCAATAATTTATAATAGACTTGCTGTAAATTAACAATCAGTCAATTAGATAAATTAAGCTATTTAATAAAAAAATATTCACCACTAAGAACATAAAGAAGTTCACAAAGGCAAAAAGATGGTAAATTCTTTGTGCTCTTCTTTGTTTTCTTTGGTGCGCCACGAGGCGTGCGTTTATATAAATAATTAAATATCTAGTTGTATGCAAGTTACAACCAACCAAATTTGTCGTTCGGGTTGAAGCCGAAGTGCTAACGTTTGAGGAAACGAAAACGTTAAAGCGCACAGAAAGTGGATACATCAAGCTGCATAAATAAGGCTTCGTTACGCTAATAGCAGTGGTCAATCTCCCAGAGATGCTGAAACCTGTAACCATGTTGGATAAAATAAGAAAGAGGCATTGTATCTTATCAACGACAAAACCAACAGGACTGCTCGGAGTAAAATTATGTTGCGTGATTATCAAAGATAGCGCATGAACGTGGGATACCCTAACGATGAATTTTAAAGTCCGAAATTCAGTTCGAGGGAGTCGGATATGTCCATAGTAGTGTTCGATGTCCGAAAAGGTAAAAGCGGACGTAGCGAAGGGACATTGCTGCAAAAGAAATTTCAAATCAATAGTTAACCGTAAAAATTGGTCATGAACTATCAGAAAAAAGACGAAACATCAGGCGAAGGAGAGTTGTTTTACAGACGGCACAAAGATATGCCTGATTGGGAAAGGTTACAAATGTTGCAAGAGAAATTATATCAAAAGTCGAAAACAGAAAAGGCTTATAAATTCTATGTTCTGTACGACAAATTATTTGTACCGTATGTATTACGCGAGGCATGGCGAATGGTAAAAGCCAAGAATAGCGCAGCGGGAGTAGATAATCAAACCGTAGCCGATGTAGAGCGTTACGGAGTAGAAAAATATTTGCAAGAGTTGGGCGAAGAAATACGCAAACAAACCTATCAGCCACAGCCAATTAAACGTATTTACATAGAAAAAGCCAACGGGAAATTACGTCCCATTGGCATCGGTTGCATTAAAGACCGCATCGTACAAATGTCGTTAAAACTAATCATAGAACCGATATTTGAAGCAGATTTTGAGGAATGTTCACA
>DYSC01000126.1 GCA_020726365.1 Porphyromonas sp. | reverse complement strand
TTACATCTTCCACTCAAACCCATCCTTGGTATCTTTTATTTCAAATCCGAACGCTGTTAGCTCGTTACGTATTTTGTCGCTTGTAGCCCAATCTTTGTTTCGTTTGGCTTCGAGACGCATTGCCAAAAGCATGTCGATGGCTTTTTTGTAAGCATCATTGGTTCCTGTGGCAGCTGTTTCAACTTTTAAACCGAGTAAATCTTCAACCATAAGTTTGAAAACAGATTGAAGTTCGCTTAAATCGGCTGCCGAAATTGTAGCTTTTCCATCGTGTACCAAATTGATAGCTTTGAGCGCTTCAAATAAATACGAAATAGTGATTGGTGTGTTCAAATCGTCATTCAAGGCTTCCTCGCATTTTGCCCGAAGTCCGACAGTATTAACAGTACTTGTAGCCGAAGGGGTTAATTTTTGCAAGCGTGCATAGCCGTCCATTAGGCGTTCGAGACCTTTCTCAGAGGCTTCGAGAGCTTCGCTACTAAAATCAACCGTGCTGCGATAGTGTGCCTGCAATATAAAAAAACGAATAGTCATTGGGCTAAATGCTTTCGAAAGCAGTTTGTGTGTTCCTTCGAAAAACTCGTGAAGTTGAATAAAGTTACCCAGCGATTTTCCCATTTTCTGTCCGCCAATGGTAATCATATTGTTATGCATCCAGTATTTTACAGTGTCTTTGCCCAAGCCAGCTTTATTTTGTGCAATTTCGCATTCGTGGTGTGGAAACATCAAATCCATTCCACCGCCGTGAATGTCAAACTCTTCGCCTAAATATTTTGTTCCCATAGCCGAGCACTCCATGTGCCAACCTGGAAAACCATCGCTCCATGGTGCTTTCCAACGCATAATGTGTTCGGGTGAAGCTTTTTTCCAAAGGGCAAAATCCACACTGCGGCGTTTTTCGCTTTGTCCGTCGAGGTCGCGGGTGGTTTCGAGCATTTCGTCGATATTGCGTCCCGAAAGTATACCGTAATTATTTGTTTCGTTGTATTTTACAACATCAAAATATACAGAACCTTCGCTTTCGTAAGCAAAACCAGCATCGAGTATTTTTTGCGTAAACTCTATTTGCTCCATAATGTGTCCCGAAGCATGTGGCTCGATACTTGGGGGCATTACATTTAGTGCTTCCATCGCTTTGTGGTAGCGATTTACATAATACTGAACCACTTCCATAGGTTCGAGTCGTTCGAGACGTGCTTTTTTAGCAATTTTATCTTCACCACTGTCAGCATCATTTTCAAGATGACCCACATCGGTAATGTTGCGTACGTAACGCACTTTGTAGCCTAAATGCTGCAAATAGCGAAATAAAATATCGAAAGTGATGGCTGGTCGTGCATGACCCAGATGCGCATCACCATAAACTGTAGGTCCGCAAACATACATGCCCACCGTGTTTTCGTGCAGCGGAATGAATTGCTCTTTTTTGCGACTTAATGTGTTGTAAATGTATAATTTGTGTTCCATATTTTTATATTATTTGTCCTGACCATAAACGTTCCAAGAATATTTTCCAAGGTAAAATTTCAATATTTTCTACCAAGCGTGGCATTGGGTCGTTGCTAATCAAAATTAGTTTTTTTACTTCATATTCCTCTGCGAATGCCTTTAATCCTTTCAAATGTCGAGGATTAGCCTCATTTGTAGATTTTACTTCTATTGCTACTTCATGGTCGCCAAGCACAAAGTCAATTTCTAGTTGCGAAGCGGTGCGCCAATAAGAGATTGGGTAATTTACTTCCGAATAACGACTGTGTGCATAGAGTTCCTGATATATAAAATGTTCGAATGCTTTGCCAAACAATTCTGTTCCAATTTCAATTTTACTTCTGTTCAATAAGTAATTTGTAATCCCAACATCAAACAAGTAGAACTTGGGTGCTGTAATTACTCTTCGTTTTGGTAGTTTCTGAAACGAAGGTAAGTATCTACCAATCAGGGTATCTTCAAGTATTTGAAAATATTCTTTTATTGTTGGCACACTAATTCCACAATCAGTAGCAATGTTTGAGTAGTTCACCATTTCGCCATTGGTAAGCGCCGCAATCTCTAAAAACCTTGAAAACGTTTGTACATTCCGAATGCGAGCTTCAGCAACAATTTCATCTTTAAGATAACTTCCGATATATGAAGATATCAATTTGTGAGGATTTGCCGAGTCATAATGTCGGGGTAAAAGTCCATGATTTAATGCTCTAATTAAATCAAAATCGGGTATCTCTACACTTATTAGCGGATAAAGTTCGTATCTCAAAGCTCTTCCACCTAATAGATTAGCTCCATTTCGAAGTATTTTACGTGGACTTGAACCACTCAAAATAAACCGAACATTGTGATTTGAAATAAGCCAATGTACTTCATTTAATAATTCAGGTATTCGTTGAATTTCATCAATGATAACAGGAGTTACATTCAAATTTGCCAAAATTGTTTCGCGCAGCAACTCAGGCTTTTTGCTTAACCGTTCGTATTCGTTCGAAAGCAACAAATCAAACCACAAAGCATTTGGAAATAATGTTTTTAGCAAAGTGCTTTTCCCTGTTTGTCGTGCTCCCCAGAAAAAGATACTTTCTTGTTCCGAATCTATAAATGTTTGCTTTCTATTATACATTAAATATGCTTTCTATTTTGTTTATTACATGATAATTTAAAGTATCAGTTTAAATTATCATGTAATTCGACAAGTATAATTTGAATGCAAAGATAGTAAATATATTGTAAAACAGCAAGATAATATGTTTTTTAAAGAATTATTTTAAAATAGCATTCCTGTTTCTCCCGATTTTACTTTTCCCAAATGTTTATAGGCTAATTCTGTTACTTCGCGACCACGCGGGGTTCGTTTCATAAAGCCTTCTTTAATCAAAAAAGGTTCGTAAACCTCTTCAATTGTACCTGCATCTTCGCCAAGAGCAGTGGCAATAGTTGTTAAACCAACTGGACCACCTTTAAATTTATCGATAATGGTGTTCAGAATCTTATTATCAATCTCGTCCAAACCATATTTGTCTATATTCAGAGCATCGAGTGCATAAAGTGCAATTTCGTGATTGATAGTGCCATTGCCTTTTACTTGTGCAAAATCGCGCACTCGTCGGAGCAGCGCGTTGGCAATACGTGGTGTACCACGACTGCGACCTCCAATTTCTACGGCAGCTTTTGGCTCAATAGGCACATTCAACAGGCTCGCCGAACGCTTAATAATTCCTGTAATTACTTCAATATCATAATATTCGAAATGGCTATTTATACCAAAGCGGGCACGGAGCGGAGCTGTGAGTAAACCACTTCGGGTGGTTGCACCAATAAGTGTAAATGGATTTAAATCGAGTTGAATCGAACGTGCACTCGGTCCTTTATCTATCATTATATCAATGCGATAATCCTCCATGGCCGAATACAGATATTCCTCTACAATAGGACTCAGACGGTGAATTTCGTCAATAAAAAGTACATCGTTTGGTTCAAGGCTTGTAAGCAAGCCCGCCAGATCACCTGGTTTATCCAATACAGGACCTGAGGTTATTTTAAAACCTACATTCAACTCGTTGGCAATAATATTCGAGAGCGTAGTTTTGCCAAGTCCCGGAGGTCCGTGCAGCAAAACATGGTCGAGCGATTCGGTACGCATACGAGCTGCCTGCACGAAAATCTTTAGGTTCTCCACTATTTTGTTTTGTCCCTTAAAATCATCGAATGACAGTGGTCTTAAAGCGTTCTCAAATTCTTTCTCGCCATTTTTATTGTTTCGTATGTCAAAATTTTCTTCCATAAGCCCCTTAGACCCCCAAAGGGGATTTAATATTAGTTTTATACTTCATAATATGCACACTTAAAGTCCCCAAGTGGGATTTAGGGGGCAGTAAGACTCTTAAAAACCTCTTCCATGGTTCGCTCCAATGGCTTTATCATCAAAATTTTATTTTGGGTTTTTACTGCAAAATCGAAAATATCACTACGCACGTCTTTGGTTGCAAGTATTGTATATGTGTTATTTTCTTTTGGAGTTACCGAATTAATGCCTTCTATTCCCGAAATTTCTGCTTCATTCAAAAACTCTACTTCGTATTGCAAATTATTTTCGTCAAACATATTTATTTTTGAAATATCCGTATAATCAGCCACAATTTCGCCTTTGTTTATTATCAACACCCGATTACATATTGCTTTGATTTCCTGCATAATGTGTGTGCTGAAAATTACTGTTCTGTCTTTTCCCAATTCGCGAATCAGGCTACGGATTTCTTCCAACTGATTGGGGTCAAGCCCGGTAGTGGGCTCATCCAATATCAGTACTTTAGGATTTGGAATCAATGCCTGAGCCAATCCAACCCGCTGACGATAACCTTTCGATAGTTGCCCAATTTTTTTCTGAAATTCAGGTCGCAAGCCAACTTTATCAATCAGTTCATCAACCAGTTTCTCTTTTCCTTTGTCAATTCCATGTGTTTCAGCCGCAAAAAGAAGATATTCTTTCACATACATTTCAGGATAAAGCGGATTTTGTTCCGGTAAATAACCTATTAATGAATTCGTTTGCAGCGTATTATCTTTTACTTCCACACCACAAACCTGCACAGAACCTGTATTATACGACAATGCTCCGGCAATAATTTTCATAGTAGTCGTTTTCCCGGCACCATTCGGACCAAGAAAACCTACCACTTCACCTGCACCAATTTCGAACCCGATATTGTTCAGTACCGTTTGTTTGCCGTAGTTTTTCGAAAGATTGGATATGCTGATTGACACTGTTTCTCTGTTACTGTTTGTAGTTTGCAAAAGTACTAAATATCAATCGTTGTGTAAAATAATTTTACAAATTTACATTTTATGTTTCCTTTTTAAATTGTTTTTCTATCTTAGTAGCTGATTATCTAATTGTTAAATACCTTTCGTCATAATATTTTTAATGATTAATCGATTTTTCCACAACTCAATTAATTTTTCGGTTTTATTTCGGTTTTTGGTTCTACCCTTATTTGTGTGGGTACAAATAAGTGGTAGAACCAAATTTATTAAATGCAGATTGATAACTTTCACTTTGAAATAATGAT
>DYSC01000125.1 GCA_020726365.1 Porphyromonas sp. | reverse complement strand
TTTTTTTAATTATCAATTAGCTTCCGATAAGCATCACGAAGTAATCCGACAATTTGCGAATCGGGTGCATATTCCACTATACTTTTACAGTTTACCATAGCATCAACTACCACTTTATCGAAAGGAAGTTTAGCTATAACTTTTACATTCTGCGAGTTACAATAATCCTCAATGGTATTTGCCATATCGGCATTCAAGTCGTATTTATTAATAATGACCGATTTAGTAAGTTTAAACTTCGACACAATTTCCACTGTCCGTTTCAAATCGTGCAAGCCCGAAAGCGTAGGTTCAGTTACAATCACTACTTTGTTTACACCAGTAATGGTAGAAATTACCGAACAACCGATTCCCGGAGGTCCATCAATAATAATAGTATCCAATTCATTTGCTTTGGCAATGCTTTTAGCCTCTTCGCGCACCATATCCACCAATCGCCCGGAATTTTCTTCACCTGGAGATAGACGTCCGTACACCATTTTACCATTGCGGAAAGTGCCCGAATACATTCTGCTTTTATCCTCTGGAACCATCGAAATAGCCTCAGCAGGGCAAACTCGTGAACAAAGTTTACAGCCATCACAGGCTGTTTCGTCAATCAACACTTCGCCGTCCACATCGTGAATGGCATCAAAGCGACAATAGTCGATACATAAGCCGCAATTGGTGCAGATGTCTTTGTCGATAACTGCTTTGTAAATCGAAACAAAAACTTCTTCCTTTTCGTGAGCAGGGTTAAATAAAATATAAAGGTTGGCAGCATCCACATCGCAGTCGGCAAGCACTACATTAGGTTGCATGGTAGCAAATGCGGCACTTATGCTACTTTTTCCTGTTCCGCCTTTTCCGCTAATTACTGCTATTTCCATTTTCCTGAAGAATTATTTTAAACAATTGAGAGAATTTATTTTCCCATTCGGGACTTTCGTTGCTGATGAGTTTTCCGTTCGAATAGGTCATGGCAATGGATTTATCGAAAGGCACTGACATAAGTAATGCAATATTTTCTTTTTTCAGATAATCGAATACCTCATCATTGCCCAGTCCGGCACGATTTACAATTACGCCACATCTTTTACCCATACTTTTTAATGTGTCAACCGATTGGCGTAAATCACTCAAACCAAAGGGAGTTGGTTCAGTTACAAGTACCACATAATTGGCAGTTTCTACGGTTTGTATAAACGGGCAAGAAGTACCCGGAGGCGAATCGAGTAAAACGACATCCGCATCGACAGCCGATTTAATAGCAGCTTTTATTACAGGCACAGCCGAGTGAACACCTACCTTCATGCGGGCTTCGATAAGATTGCTGTTTTGTTGCACTTTGTAAGTTGAAACTGCACCCAGCAAATCGTCTTTTTCGGTAATAGCACCATACTCACATGCCACCGAGCAGGCACCGCAACCATGGCATTGGTCTTCGAGCACTCGAATCATGCGTTGTTCGCCCAAAAAGAAAATGGCGTTATAGTTGCAATATTCGTAGCATTTGCCACAATACGTACATTTCGATTCGTCGATAACGGGTATTTTCTGTGTAACATCGAACGATTGCAGAAATTCGCCAGCAATAAATTCGCGGTCGTTGGGTTCCTCTGCATCACAATCGACTAAACTTACTTTTTCACCTGCTTTTTGCAAAGCGTTGAATAAATTGGTGGAAATAAATGTTTTACCTGTACCGCCTTTTCCACTGGCGATAGCTATTTTAATATTTTTTTTCAATGTAAAAATTTTATGATGTAAATAAAAAGGATACCTGTCAAAATCAATAAGATTTGCGATATAGACTCGAGTGTCTTCGATTTTTTATGCATTTCCGGTATTAATTCAGCCATAGCAATATATAAAAAACTGGATGCCGAGAAAGCCAAGGCATACGGCATATAGGTTTTAAGTTGTTGCATAAAAAAATAAGCCAGAATGCCTGTAACAATAGCCGAACTACCCGAAAGGACATTGTAAAACAAGGCTTTTTTCTTTGACATTCCGCTTTTTAACAGTATTCCAAAATCACCTAATTCCTGAGGAATTTCGTGAAAAACGACCGACAAGGTTACAAATATGCCCAATTCAGTCGATGTGAGAAACGAAGCTGCAATTACAATTCCATCAATTGCATTATGAAACGCGTCGCCAATCAGAATAATAGGTGCAGCTGCATTTATATGCCGTTCGCAGTCTTTATTGCCACAAGTTCGCCATAAAATTATTTTCTCCAGCACGAAAAAGAACATAATGCCACCCAAAACTAATTGAAGTACTTTAGGTGCATCAAGCATATTCAAAGCATTTGGTATCATACCCAAAAATGCTGCACCGAGCAAAGTTCCACCTGCCAAATAGGTTAAATAAGTAGATATTTTTTGTAATTTTTCGTCGTTGAGTAGTAAAAGTAAGCCCACCAAAGCCACACTACCTATACTACCGGCAAAAAGTGCGATTAATGTGTAAAGAAAACCCGGGTTCATCAGAGACTTGTATTATCAAAATGTCAAAACCTTATCGCTTTCTACTACCCACTCGGCCAATTCGTTCATTGTTGACTTTACTGCGCCTTCGAAGTAAGGATGGTTTTTATGAATTCCACAACGCGACATGCAAGTTCCACATACTTTGACAGGAACATTGTTCGCTATTAAATTTTTTAGCATCTGCGACAAATCCTGGTCGTAACCTTCGGGTGCTTTACAAACATCTCTGGCCATGTCGACCGAATCGTTCATTAAAAAAATTAGCACTTCATTGCCGTTTTTACGCAATGTTTCTGCAAGTCGTAAACCATTCCAGGTTACATCCGTGTTGTCGTAAGGCTCACGGTTGAAGATTATTAATACTTTCATACACAATAAATTATAAATTATTACTATTATTAAAAACAACAAAATTCCCTTTTTCAACCCCTACAAGTTCGGCTACCACATCGCATTTCACCATAAGTAAAAAGAAGATACGAGGATCGTTTTCGTACATCAAACCTTCAAAATTTCCTTGACCTTTCGAAATAATCAAATCGGCTTCGTTGTAAATTTTCAAAAAATCGGGACTGCATGTTGATAGCACTGTTGATGGAACTTTGCTGCCGTTGTCTATAACATCAGCAACGACATCCATTCCTACGAATTTAGCATCTTCACGAGTAGCGTCGTTGAGTACTGCTGCGCCACGCACTACATAGTTTACGTTTGGGTGTAACATTAACTCAATCAGCATTTTATCAAATACAATTTCACCTGCATTATCGCCGAGATAAACAATCTTTTTTGCTTTTTGAATAGCTTGTTTTAGCTGTATCGAATGGTCAATAGCAAAATCAGAATTTAATACTTTATCTATTGTTTTGTGAATATCAAAATCGGTCAATGCGCCATAATCCATAATATTTCCTGCAATCGATAGGCGAAGTGCCATATTGAACGGGTCGGACGAAATAAGTACATCGGGTTTTAATTGATGGTACAATTCGAGTGCAATTTTGTTACTTATTTGTTTTTCTTCCAAATAAATATCCGAAACTCCGGTTATTCGACAAAATTCATCATTCAATTCGCGGTGAATCTCGGGCATGGTAAGGTTGTACTTTCTGCCCATAGTTAAATTATAAAAACCAAAAAAATCTTGACGTTGTTGATAATTCACTTTATGGGTATCGAGTAACTTTTCGAATGTTTTAAACTGACAATCCATGCATCGCCCGTCTACTTCAAAACGCTGTTTTAGTGGCTGCAACTGTGGTCGTGTTTGTCATCGTGATTACAGTAGTTGGCATTCAAACTTAATTTGTCGGCAATAAAATCTTCCACAATCGATTTCGCATCTTTCTGGGGTCCACCAACAAAAGCGTTAATGTTTTGAGCAACAAACAAGTCGATGGCTTTTTGTCCCATTCCACCAGCTATAACATCGGTTGCACCTTGTTGCGCTACCCAGCGAGGATATAATCCTGGAACATGTTCAGGTGGCGCAAGTTCTTTAACATCAACAATTTGATTATTTTCGACTGTAACAATCGTAAAATATTCACAATGCCCAAAGTGAGCACACAATTTCCCATTTTGCATAGGAAGAGCAATACATTTATTCATCTGTTTATATTTATTTTACTTTTTTTTAATAGTTAAAATCCGCCTCCTCCGCGATTACCGAGACCTCTGCCACGACCCATTCCGCCTCCTCCGCCAAAGCCACGTCCCAAACCACGACCCATACCGCGACCAAAATTCAGTGCAGTATTTTGCGAGTTCTCCTGAGCCTCATTCAACGTTTGATTCTGTACTTGTGCTGCAGTATTAGCACATTTTCCCATTCTACGTCCAGTCATGGATCCTTGACCCATCGGACCAGTTTGATTAAAACCAGGCATAATAACCTCCTTTTTTTTAAAAAAAATAATGTAATTTTTATTCTATCTATCCGTAAAACCGGATATTCTTTTTTCGTAAACTGTTCGGGCGTACTACAAACGTTCGCCACTTTTAAGGCGTTTTTGTTCTCCGCTTCCACCTCCCGATTTTCGTCGCATACCCATACCTTTCCCAAGTTTCGAAATGATGAGTTCCTCTTTTGTGGACTTACATTGTCCTAATTTTCGTCCTGTCGATTCTCCTTTACCTTCAGGACCTGTTCCATCCATATGTGGCATAATCGTTTTATTTAAATAAGTTTTTTAAAATTTATAACTGTTCGATAATTTTGGCAATAGTTTTGCCTGATTCATTAATCATTTCAATACCTAAGCTTTGAAACAATGGTACTGTTTTGCCACCAAATTCGCCAGCTACAATTTTACTAACACCTTGTTTGGCAACAAATTGTACTGCTGCCGGTCCAGCACCACCTGATGCCTCTTTTCCTGGATTCTCAATAAATTCGGTTTGCTTTGTTTCTGTATCGTAAATAGCAAAATAAGAACAGCGACCAAATCGACTATCGATTTGTGCATTTAAAGTATTCCCTTCGGATGTAATTGCAATTTTCATATTGTTTAATTATTTATTAATTTATTATTTTTTTTAGCTAAACTGTTGATTTTTTGTGTTCTTCGTGTTCTATTGTGGTTAAAATTATATTTTGGTAAATTAGA
>DYSC01000124.1 GCA_020726365.1 Porphyromonas sp. | reverse complement strand
TTAAGCACAATGCAAAAAACAAATATGCAAACACAATGCCCTTAAAAATACAAAACTTTGTCAATTATAGCACTTTGTAATTTATTTTAGATAACATATTAATATTGATACATTTGTGCTGTAATTTTCTGCATTTCTCTTTCCATATCCAATAAGTTACTATAACTTTCGTAGTAAAAAGAGAGTTCCATTATGTAATTTATTAAATCTAATTCGCCTTTTTCAAGTGCCTTATAGAGCAATTCAGAATTGTTGAAAGCTTGCAAATTCGTTTCGTATTCATTTATACTTTTTTGCAAAGCAAGTGCTTTTGCGTGTAGCATTTTTAATGAATTGTAATATTGCAGTTTATTTGCATTTTCATAATTTTGCATTGCCTCAGTTTTTAATTCTGCGTATTTTGTTTTATTTTTATTTTCCCAAAGCGGAATGGAAATGCCAAAACTAATTCCCTGAAAATTTTGTCCCGTTGTTATTTCACTCATATAACCCGCTTTAAATTTTGGTAAACTCATTGCAGAATTCAAATTTTCCTGTTTTTCTGACAATTCAATTTCCAATTTTAGCCAACTTAACATCGGATTTCTTTTTTCGGCTTCGGCATACCATTGTTCAAAATCAATAGGGATTTGATTTTCAAAAAAAACAGTATCGCTGAAAGTTATCGGAATATTTCCGTTTAAACCGATTAATTCATTCAAAAGTGCATTTTTTTCAATTTCCAACAGTTCTAACTCTTTTGATGTATTTAATTTATTCAGTTCTGCTTTGTTATATTCCAAAATATTTGCCTCTCCAATATCAAATTTTGATTTGTAGGATTTTGCAATTTTTTCCGCATTTACATACCGATTTTGATATTCTTTTATCAACAAATTATAATAAATCAAATCAATACAGAGTAATTTAGTTTGTAAAACTATTGTTTTGTATTGTTGTTGATACGAATATTGCAACTGTTCATTTTTTAAATCCGAAATTTGACTTTTATAAATGTATGCAGTCGGAAAATCAAAAGTTTGCAAAACGCTAAAATCAGTTCTGTTTCCTACCCCTGATGGATTTCCGAATAAATAATTAAATCCGATTTCCGGGTTTTGTAAATAAATATCCGTGCGGTTTCCAACGCTGTCGGCTGTATTACTTTTTGCTAATGCCTTTAAAGTAATATTATTTCTTGTTATTTGAGAAATTATGCTGTCGGTGTTTTGCGAAAAAATTTGTGAACCCGAGAGCATTATGATTAAAATTATGATTATCTTTTTCATGATTAATCTGTTTTTAAAATTCCACGAATTTTTAAGACACTAAAAATTACCGGAACTACATAAATATTTAATAATGTAGATGTTAGCAAACCACCTAAAATAACTTTTGCCATTGGACTTTGAATTTCGTTTCCGGGTAAATCGCCTTTTAATGCAAGCGGTATTAAAGCCAAAGCCGCTGTTAATGCAGTCATTAGAATTGGAATTAATCGGTCTTTTGAACCATGAATAATTGTTTCGTAAAGCGGTTCACCTCGTTCTTGTAATTGCTGATAGTGCGAAACAAGTAAAATTCCATTTCGTGTAGCAATTCCAAAAAGTGTTATAAATCCGATAATTGCAGGAATACTTAAAACATTTGAAGTTACAAAAATTGCGAAAACACCGCCAATTAAAGCAAGTGGTAAATTTAACAAAATGATACCGGCAAGTTTGAAATTCTTAAATTCTTGATACAAAAGTAAAAAGATAATAAAAATTGCAATTATTGAAGTTATCAACAAAGTTTGTGATGCTTTTGCTTCGCTTTCAAATTGTCCGCCGTATTCAACTCTGTAACCTTCGGGAAATGTTATATTTGTTTTAATATTTTCCTGAATATCTTCAACAACACTTCGCAAATCACGACCTGCTACGTTTGCCGAAATTACAATTTTTCGTTGCACATTTTCGCGACTTATAGAACTTGGACCCGAAACCGAAACAATATCTGCAACTTGCGATAAAGGTATTTTATTGCCGTTTTCGGTATCAATCAAAGCATTTTTTATGCCTTCAATTGACTGTGTATAAGTTGTATCTAATTTTAGAATTAAATCGAAACTTCTTTGTCCTTCGTAAATATCTGCTAATTTTTCTCCACCAAACGAAATATCGATAAATTCATTAAATTGCGAAAGTGTAATTCCGTAAAAAGCAAGCATTTCGCGATTTGCACGAATTTGAATTTGTGGTATTTCTACTTGTTGGTCAACGTTTACATCTACTAATCCCTCAATATCAACGATATTAGATTTTATTTCGTTGCCGATTTCAAACATTTTATTCAAATCGTTACCAAACAATTTTATTGCAATATTTGCACGAGTTCCTGATAACATGTGGTCTATACGATGTCCGAGCGGTTGCCCTACTGTGTAGGCAATTCCGGGTATTGCAGAAAGTTTACTTCTTACATCTTCCATAAATTCTTCTTGTGAACGGTCTGAAATTGTGAAATTTACATCAACTTCTGCACTGTTTGTAGTTTGCGAATGTTCGTCTAATTCGCCTCTTCCTGTGCGTCTTGCGGTGCTTGTAACTTCGGAAATTGATAATAGTTCGGTTTCTACCAAATTACCTAAATTATTGCTTTCTTCTAACGATGTTCCGGGCTTTGTAACAATAGACAACGTTAATGCACCTTCATTAAATTCGGGTAAAAAACTTCTTCCGAAAGTTGAAAAAATAATCATTGCAATTACAAACATTCCGAGTGTAGGGAACAGTATAATTTTTTTATGTTTCATTGACCAAATCAATGACTTTTCATATGTTGCAGATAATTTGCGAGTTACCCAACTCTCTTTTTCGTTTTTTGCAAGATATTTTTCACCCGAAAGCATCATTCTTGCGAGTAAGGGTGTTAATGTCATTGCAACTATTAACGAAACTCCAAGCGATACAACAAACGAAATTCCAAGCGGTTTTAACATTTCACCTTCCATTCCCGAAAGGAAAAATAATGGTAAAAAAGCAACAATAATTATTAATGTTGCATTTAAAATAGATGCTCTGATTTCTTTTGATGCCTCAAAAACTACCGTAAAAGAATTTTGTTGTTGTTCAATTGGTAATAACCTGTTTTGTCGCAGACGTTTATAAACATTTTCAACGTCAATAATTGCATCGTCAACCAACGAACCAATTGCAATCGCCATTCCACCCAAACTCATGGTATTTATATTGAAATCCAATACTTTGAGAACCAAAATTGCACCAAGTAACGACAAAGGAATTGCCAAAAGCGAAATAATTGTAGTTCTGAAACTTCCCAAAAAGAAAAACAAAACAATAATTACAAAAATTCCTCCTTCGATAAGTGCATTTTGGACATTGTTTACCGATGTTTCGATAAAATCGGCTTGACGGAAAATTTTAGTATCTATCACAACATCAGCCGGTAATGTTTCTTTAATTGTTGCTAAATTTTTTTCAATATTTTGGGTAACTTCCAATGTATTTGCATTTGGTTGTTTTGATATTGAAATAATAATTGCAGGTTTTGCATTTTCGGAAGCGTAACCCATTTTAACGGCACTACCAATTTTAACTTGGGCAACATCATTAATTCTAATAGGTTTACTGTTTGCCGATTTTATGTAAGTATTTGCAAGTTCTTCTAAATCAGATGTTCTTGCAATTCCTCTTACAACATATTCGTTACCGTATTCACGAATTACTCCACCTGTCGAGTTTTGACTAATTCCTTCGCAAACCGTTGCAAGTTCTTCTAATGTAACATTATAAAAACTCATTTTCATTGGGTCTGCCAAAACTTGATATTGTTTATAATCGCCTCCGATAATTGTAACTTGCGAAACGCCGCCTGTTGCCAAAATCAAGGGTTTTATATTCCATTCTGCAATGGTTCGTAAAGTCATCAAATCGGTTGTCTCTGCCTGCAAACCAACAAAAAATATTTCACCCATAACACTCGATTGCGGTGCTAATATAGGTTGTCCAATTCCAATCGGCATTTGTTCGTTTATTGAAATTAGTTTTTCGCTAACTATCTGTCGTGCTCTAAAAACATCTGTTCCCCAATCGAATTCAACCCAAACAAAAGAATAACCTTGCATAGAAGCGGAACGCACTCTGCGAACACCTGTTGCACCGTTTACTTCGGCTTCAATCGGGAAAGTTACTAATCTTTCAACTTCTTCCGATGCCATTCCGTGTGCATCTGTCATAACTACAACCGTTGGAGCTGTAAGGTCGGGGAATACGTCCACGTCCATTTCTGTTGCTGTTTTCGTTCCAAAAATCAGCAATACCACCGAAGCAACTAAAATTAAATATTTGTTGTTCAGCGAAAATTTTATTATATTGTTTATCATAATGAAATTTCTAATGAACATGACCTGAATGAGCATCTAACGCACCTGATGACTGTGCAAGTTTCACAAGCATAGCACCTTTTGAAATAATCCTTTCGGTTTGTAGTAATCCTGATGTAATTTCGGTTTTGATACCGTCTGAAACACCGATTTTTATTTCTCGTTTTTCAAACAACTCGGGTGTAATTTGAACAAACACAAAATAATTTCCTTGTTCTTCTAAAAGTGAGGTATTTGGAACGGTTACAGCTTGTGAATTTGTAAGTGTTTTTAAATAAATTTCAACAAAAGTTCCTTGCACAAAACTTCCTTTGTTATCAATTTGTAAATTAACCGGTAACAAATAATTATCTTCACTTGCCGATTTTCCGTAAGACAAAACTTTTCCGTTCAGTTCTTCAAAAGTGTAAGTTCTATTATCGTATAAGGTCTTAATATTTGCAGAATTAATTGATGATAAAACACTTATATATTGTTGTTGCACAAAAGCATTTAACACAAGAGTTTGATTTTGCGAAATTGTAATAAGCGGTTGTCCTGCCTCTACATACTGTCCGTTTGAAACAAAAATTTGCTTTACAAACCCCGACATTGAACTTGTAATGCTTTGACCTGTTGCACTAAAATTGTTAATTAAATTTTCGTAAACCGCTTTTGTGTTTTGATACAAATTTTTAGCGGTTTGCAATTCTTTTTCAGAAACAATTTTATCTTTTGCAAGTTCTATGTGTCTGTTATAATCTGCCTCAGCGTTTTCAAAATTGCTTTT
>DYSC01000028.1:11430-22241 GCA_020726365.1 Porphyromonas sp. | reverse complement strand
TTTTGTATTTTTAAGGGCATTGTGTTTGCATATTTGTTTTTTGCATTGTGCTTAAATTTAAACATTTGTGCTTAATTTCAAAAAACAAAAAGTTAAAAGTGAGTGGGCTACGCCCACCCACTTTTAATAATAATTTGAATGATAATAATTTTGGTTTTAATAAACCAATTTGTAAATTTGATAACAATAAAATTCTTGGTTCTACCCTTAATCGTGTGGGTTTTAGTAAGTTTGCAAAAAAACTACCTCGATATGCAAGAATTTTTTTTTGACAGATTATTAGATTTAGGAACAGAATGCTTTAACCCATTATTTCAAAGTGAAAGTTATCAATCTGCATTTAATAAATATCAAGATTGGTTATCTTTTTGTGTGTGGGAGAAAATTCCAGAAGTGATGAAAGTTGCAGAAATGTTTAATAGACATATTACAGGGGTCTGTAATGCACTTGTAGAAAACTTATCATTTATACAGCATATTCAATAATTTTTGTATCTTTGCCCTAAAACTACCGCCTAAATATGGGAAATAGTATAAAAATAGATGAACAAATAAACGCAGAAAAACTGTGGTCTGAGTTTGTTGCGGGCGATATGACATCGTTTCGGAAAATCTATAAATTATCCTATCAAACCTTATATAACTTTGGTATCCGTCATTTATCACACGAACAAACTGAGGATTGTATACAAAATTTGTTTCTTTATTTATTACATCATCGCAATTCAACACAACAACCAAATGATTTAAAATCATATTTGTTTGTTAGTTTTCGAAATCGTATTTTCAGGTTTCTTAAAAAGAATAAAGTGCATGTAGAATTGCAAAACGACGAAATAGTTTATCCTGAACCCGAAGAAGATCACACTGAAAGTTTACTTTTAGGTTTAAAAAGATTATTAAAACGGTTAAGCCCAAGAGAATATCAGGTTGTTGATATGAAATACTATCAAGAGTATAAAAATAACGAAATTTCAGCTATACTTGGCATTGACAATCAAACAGTTAGAAACACACTTTCAAATGCTATAAAAAAAATGAAGAAAAAATAAATTTTTTCTTCATTTTTTTGGTACAATTTCACAAGACTGTACTCTTTATGATATAATTTTGAAATAAGTATTTTATTTCAATGAAAATAGGATAGAATGAGCACAAGTCAAAACAATCTTGACCCTTTAGACAGTAAATACATCGAACTGATTGAGCAGTCGAACAAAGAACTTGCAAAATCAGTTACTTTGTTTAATTTTCGGAATATATTTATTTATTCCGGGCTTTTTGTTGCTCTGTATTTTTCTGCGCTTTTTTTAATATCATTATTCGAATCAAAGGATGTTTTTAAAAACCATCTAACTGAAGTTCCGTACAGCAAAGATAAAATACTGATACAGAGTGAGAACGGAAAGTACTACGAAATAAATAAAACATCAAAATTGAGATGGCTTACAAAACATGGAGTTTTAGTAGCTATCGACGAATCGGAATTGATGTTCTCAAACACCAAAGATTACCAAAACAATGAAGGTGGCTATTTTTCATTAATTATTCCACGCAAGCAGCTTTTCAACCTTGTTTTAACCGATGGCACTAAAATTCAACTCAACGAAAAAACAAATATTAGGTTTACAAATAATAATGTTGAACCTCAAACAAATGTTTTTTTGAATGGGGAAGCATTTTTTAAGGTCGCACATCAAACACGATTCCCATTTACAATTAAAACTAACGAAGCCAATATTAAAGTTTTAGGCACAGAATTTAACGTAAATAGCTATAAAGGAAATGCAAAAACTCAGATTGCTTTAGTAAAAGGTTCTGTAAATATCAGTAATGGCTACGGGAACAAAACCTTGTTGTCTGGTGATATGGCAACTGTAAAAAGCAATAAATCGTCTATAACAATCGGAGAGGCTAATTTTGCAGAAGTTCTATTTTGGCAAAATGATCAATATTATTTCTCCAATGAATCACTCGAACTAATCACTTCATTAGCTTCGCGTTGGTTTGATGTGAAGTTCAGAATTCCTAACGACAGAATCAGAGACTTACATTTTACAGGTAGAATAAATAAAGAAGAAAGTATAGTAAAATTCATGGAATTCTTACAATATGCCGAAGGAATAAGTTATAGCATAAATGACAAAGAAATAGTATTATCCCGAAAATAAAAACTAAAATTTGATACCACATGAATTACAACTCAAAATTACTGAAACACATGCCAATACTTAAATTAAGCTGGCTCCTTTTATCCTTGGTGATTGTGTTCCAACCTGTAAATGCACAACTTGATAACGCGCTTAAAGTTGAAAAAGGAATAAGCATTTCGAATACTTTAAAGGTAGTTGATTTGTTTAAATTTATTACACGAACTGCCGATTATCAGTTTTTCTACAATAATTCATTGAATGAACTGGATGAAAAAATAACACTTAATGTTACTAATATGCCTGTCGATAAAGTACTTGATAAAGTGTTCGAGAAAATCCCTTTAGAATATAAAATAGATGGAAAAAATATTTACATTCGGAAAAAGAACGGAGACACATCGAGTTCAACTACCGATAAAACAATATTCGGTATTGTAAAAGATGAAAGTAACAGTCCTTTACCCGGAGTGAATATCCTAGTTAAAAATACAAAGAAAGGTACAGCTACAGATGTGAATGGTCGGTTTTCGATGGAGATAGATCTAAATGATGTATTGATTTTTAAATATCTGGGTTACAAGGATCAAACGATAACCATCAGCAATAAAAATAATCTGCAAATCTATTTGGAACCAGATATAAATCAACTGAATGAGATTATAGTTGCAGGGGTGGCAGCAGGTACTTCAAAAAAGAAAATGTCGGTTTCGGTGGCAAAACTGAATGCCGAAGATTTTACAGAGGTATCGCAATCCTCCATTGCAAGTTCGTTACAGGGTAAAATTGCAGGCGTAAACGTAGTTAATTTTAATGGTTCGCCGGGTGGGTCGCCTGTAATTAACTTACGCGGTTTTACAAATATCAATGGTCAAACTGGGGCATTAGTTTTAGTTGATGGTGTAATTATGCAAGGCTCGTTAGCCGATTTGAATGCCGATGATATTGCCTCGGTTGAAGTGGTAAAAGGGGCGGCAGCCTCTTCGTTGTATGGTTCAAGAGCAGGGAATGGTGTTATCGTAGTTACATCGAAACGAGGAAAAGAACTCGAAAACGGGAAAACTTCGGTGGTTCTACGAAGCGAATTTGGAACTCAGGATGTTGCGAAATATATCGATTTAGCCGATGCCCATCCATATACGCTTGCCACAGATTATATGGATGTAAATTCGTACACCAAATACAGTAATATTACTTATCCCGCTGATTATGTTTCGGGATGGAATCCGGCCATTACTGGTACTCGGACAATTAAAGCCGATGCGTACATGGATCAGCCTTTCCGCATCAACAACGATTTACAAAAATCGATGTTTACAAAAGGAAATTCGTCGACTTACTACTTAGGCTTGGGTCATAAAAGCCAAAAATCAAATTTATTTGTTTCGTACGAGAACAATACTGATCAGGGTATTGTAGTTGAAACAGGTGGTTACAAACGCCACAGTTTCAGGGTAAATATCGACCAACAAATAACTGATAAGTTAAAGTTATCGGTTAGTAATAATTACATAAAAACAAGTAATAACTTTATGGGAGGCGGTACCGGAGCTTTTTTTGATGTTTTGATGATGGATCCCGATGTAGATTTATTTCAGAAAAACATTGATGGTCAAAATTATAATTATTATCCTAACCACTGGAATACTCAAATAAACAATCCTTTGTACGACCTATGGCGTAAAGACAGCAATTCGGCAAAGGACAGATTTATGGGCAACTACGAAGCTAAATGGATTGTTACCGACTGGGCAAATATTGAAGGCTCTTATGCCTTCGAAACTCAGAATTACAAAAGCAGCGATTACACGCCTTTCAAAACTTTTAATGGAATTGATGCGACTACCAATACACTGACTACAAGCGATGGTTCGTTACATAAATACACATCAAATATTAACAACCAAAATTACAGACTTACTTTAAATTTGTCGAAAAAATGGAATGAGCTTGAAACAAGAATGAAATTTAGCTACCTTTATGAAGATAATAAATTTGAGAGTTTTGGCACTACCGGCTCCAAATTTACTTTGGCTGATTTGCCATCGTTAAATTATTTTGCTAATACAAGTTTTGTAAGTAGCGATAATGTTGAAATAGTGAAATCAATAAACTACTTTGTTATTGGATCAGCTGTTTATAAAGATAGATATATATTAGATGGACTATTCCGTTACGATGGATCTTCGCTTTTCGGTGTAAACGAAAGATGGCACGGATACTATCGTATTTCGGGAGCATATAGGTTAACAGAAGATTTCAAAATACCTGCTGTAGAGGAGTTGAAATTAAGAGTTGCTACGGGAACTTCAGGGCAGCGACCCGGTTATTCTTATCAATACGAAACATTTAGTGCAAGTAATGGAACATATTCAAAGCAGAATCTTGGTAATAATTATTTAAAACCATCAAATTCACAAGAAACCGAAATTGGCATTGATGCATCGTTTCTAAAAATGTTCACATTGGAAGCTACCTATTCAAAAACGATTACCAACGATCAATTTTTGTTATCGCCATTAGCATCTCAAACAGGTGGTTTCAAATATCAATGGATTAACGGTGGCACGGTTGAAAGCAATTCGTTTGAAGCCATGTTGAAAGCAAAAATCATTGATACAAAGGAAATTAAATTCAATGTATCGCTAACATTTGACAAGTCGGTATCGCGTATCACCAAATTAGATATTCCTTCGTACAGCACAGGTCCTCGTAATGCATTTAAAATTAAAGAAGGGGAAGAATATGGCGTAATCTATGGCGTTGATTTTGTGCGGACATTAGAGCAAATGAAGGCTCAATTATTGTCAACAGATGATATAAGCAATTATTCTGTGAATAGAGATGGCGTTGTAGTTAAAACTGCTGACATTGGCACACTCAACGAAAAACCAATTTATTTGGCTGATACGTTGGGGGTGAAAATAAATGGAAAAATCGGGAATACTAATCCGCTCTTCAATATGGGTATTAGTACTTCGTTTACCTATAAAAACCTCACCTTTTACACTTTGTGGAAGTGGAAAAATGGTGGTGATTTATACAACGGAACTGCACAATACTTGGTGCGAGATTTAAGACATTCGATGATGGATCAGACCAATATTGCACAAAGCGAAAAAAAAACCGTAAATTATTATCAGGGTTTATATGATGCTCAAGCTTTAAACGGTTTTTGGGTTGAAGATGCCTCGTTTGTACGATTAAGCGAAATAGCTTTGAAGTATCAATTGAAAGGTACTGTATTTAACAAAACAAATCCGTTTTTTAATACAATAAATGTGGGTTTAACAGCAAAAAATCTTTTAACATTTACAAAATATACCGGTTACGATCCCGAAGCTGGTTACGATGGTTTTTTATTTGATAATTATGGTTATCCAAATTTCCGAAACTATTCATTATCAATTGAACTTAAATTTTAATCAAATTATTTAATATAAAAAATATGAAACGCTTAATAAAAAATATATTGTTGATAATTGTTATCGGGTCATTCAGTGCATGTTCCGATTTGGATGTGGTAAATATTAATGACCCATCGATCAAATATATATACTCGAGTCCCGAAGGTATTCGTGCGCTAGCGGGTAGCCTGTTTCAAAGTTGGTTCTTTTCCGAACAACACAATTTATATTCGCCCGGACCTGCCATGTTGGTGATGTCTGATTGGGGAACAGTTACATTTGCGAATTATGCAACATTAGATGCTTCTACCGAACCCAGAATTTCCATAAATAACAGTCCTACTTATGCTTATCACGAAAATTTCCGAAACTACTGGCGTAATATGTACGGAGTAGTTACAACGGCAAACGATGTGCTGAAAATTTTGGATGCAGGAATGAAAATTGGCACAAATGGTAGTGAAACAGCCATGGTAAGAGGTATGGCTCACTTTATGCAAGGGCTTGGCAATGGTTATATTGGTTTAGTTTACGATAAAGGATATCCTTCGGACGAAAAAACCGATAAGTTTGAGCAGCAGGCATATACAAAATCTATTGATATGGCTGTTGAACAACTCGAAAAGGCAATTGTAATTTTCGATGCTAATACATTTACATTACCGGCCGAATGGATAAACGGAAACGCATTCACCAATCAGGATATGTCGAAGTTGGCACACTCGTTTATTGCTCGCTTATTGGTTTATTCGGCACGCAACAAAGCCGAAAACGATGCTACAAACTGGCAAAAGGTGTTGGATCACGCTTTGTCTGGTATTCAACTTGATTTTAATATTATGGGCGATGGTAATATCACAGGTCGTAAATGGATGTCGTGGTACAAATATTATTTAGCTCGTCCAACATGGGGAAAAGTAGATATGCGCATTGTTCATAAGCTAGACAATACACAGCCAGAGCATTGGACAGATGCTGCTCCGACTTTTTATCCTATCGATCCAACAGATGCATTTCCAGATGGTGGTTTTAAATCTTTGCCAAATGGCGGTTATTTACGTTCAAACGATGCACGTGCCACAACCGACTTCCAGTTCAATAATTACAATCTTCGTCCTGAACGAGGTGTTTATCGTTGGTCATCAATCCGATATTCAAGGTTAGATACCTACTTTAACGATAATTTTTTTGCACCTGTGGTTATGATGCGAAAAGCAGAGAACGATTTGTTTATTGCTGAGGCATTTATGCAATTAGGTAAATATGAACAAGCAGCGGCTGTAATCAACGCTGGCACAAGAGTAACTCGAGGTGGGCTTGCAGCCGTTGAGGCAACAAAACAAGCATTAGACGAAGCCATTTTTTACGAAAGAAGCATCGAATTACCGTTGACTGGAATGGGAATTGAGTTCTTCGATATGCGTCGTCGCGATCTTTTACAAGCTGGTTCCATGTTACATTTTCCGATACCGGCTCAGCAACTCGAGATTATGGGGTTGGAGTTTTATAACTTTGGTGGACTTGAATCTCCAAAAGGAATAGCGGGTGTTGATTATTCTGTGGATGGCTGGTATAAACCTTGAAATTAACTTGACGGCTATGCCCCTTTGGGTGTTTGGGGGTCAGAAAAATAATAAAAACATATTACTACTAATTTCAAATTACTTATGATAAACAATAAAAAAATATTTTTAGCTTTCTTTTTAGCTTTTCAATTGACAGTTGCGCAGAAAATGCTTGCACAGGAAACAGATTTATTGGTTTCGTTTGCAGATAATTTTGATGTTCAGGCTGGTATAGAAAGCAAATCAATAAAAGATATTTTTTTATTGAACGACTCAGCAGGAGTGAAGAATTATGTAATCAATTATGATTCTGAAGGTGGCTTTAAACTTGTTAAGTTTGAAAATAAGCATTTTCAGGTATCTGGATTCTCTGAAAAAGGGACATTTTCAACAAAGGAAAATCTGTTTTTTGGAAAAGAAAAAATACAAGCCAAAGTGTTAAAATTCGATGCAAAATTACGTCCTATTGTAACAGAAGTTACAAATTTGAAGAAAGTAAAATCTGTCGAAACAGTTGTCGAACCTTTTTTAACCGACGTTTGGGGTGGCGTAAATTGTACAGACAATAACGGTTCAAACATTTATCCTACAAATTACTACACACCTTCTCATTGTTCGCCGGGTTGCGTGGCTATTTCCACATCACAAGTTATGAATTATTACAAATGGCCCATTGTAGGCATGGGAAACAATTCATATTCCGACACTTACAACACATCAACAACAGTTCGACACGAGTCGTTTTTCGATAATACCTATTACGATTGGGCGAATATGTTGGACATATACTACGGAGCAAGTTCTACTACACAGCAGCAACAAGCAGTGGGTGCATTAACAAAAAGTGTGGGAGTGGCACTCGAAATGGATTACGAACCTGCAGGCTCAACAAGTAGTGTTACAAAAGTACCTGCAATTTTAACGAATTACTTCAGGTATTCATCACATTACGAACTGAAAACATGGGAATCGTTTTGGACACGTTTAAAAGAAAATATTCTTTTGCACATTCCTGTTTCAGTAGCTGTTACTGCCAGTAGAACAGGTGATGGACATGATTTGATTATCAACGGGTTCAAAGAAATTAATGGTTCACCATATTATTATTTAAACTGGGGCTGGTGGAACAATAATAATATTAATGGTTGGTACAATATTCAAGCTTGGACTACTTCTAATACTGGTTACAATGTTGTGGATGGTGCTGTTTTGGATATATTGCCAACGCCTCAAATTACTTCGATAGCCCCAATTGGTAACGGAAACGATTTTACAATCAACTGGGAAGCAAGCAATAAACTTGTGTGGGACGAATTTACACTTCAGCAAAAAGTAGATAATGGAGATTGGATAGATGTAGCTACTGGCATTAAATCGAAAAACTACACCATATTAAACCCAACCGGAAAAGTGTATTTGTTCAGAGTAAAAACTATGTATCAAGGTTCCTATTTTTTAGATTCATGGTCCGAAATTGCAGTTTATGCTGTTTCGGGTAAATACAATGGATATGCAAGTTTTGATGGTCATCAGAATGCTTATGCAGCACAATCTATCGATTCTGATTTAACATTTTCGGGCGATTATACTTTCGAAACATGGATACGTATAAAAGCAGGCAATGTAAGTGGTAATGTGATATTTGACCAACGCGACAGTTATGCCATGGAGTTACGAGATGTAACCCTTACAGAGTATTCAGTAGCTTTTCGTAATTTGCTCAGAGTGAACGATGAACTATTAAGCAATACGGCCGGATTGAAACTTAAAGTAGGAGACTGGTATCACATTGCTGTTTCCAAAACGGGTACTACAGCTAAGCTATATGTAAATGGTACGGTATGCGACACAAATACCGATGGTACATTTACGCTTTCCACATCGAATTACGCACTCAATTTGGGCGAAAAATACCGTTCGAGTTATACTTCATTTATTTATGCCGATATGGATCAACTGCGATTTTCAAATATTGGAAGGTATTCAGCTCTATTTACACCCAACAGAAACGAAGAATTAACGGTAGATGCCAATACAAAAGCATATTTTACGTTTCAAAATATCCATAGTAATCGCTTAAAGGACAATGCTTTTAACTTCAGTATGAGAGCTACAAATGTAAGTTGGAAGTACGAACAAATTGATAGTCAAACAGGAGTTGTATTTCCGAATATCTCAAACGAAGTTAAAATATTTCCTAATCCGGTTACAAACGGAGTAATCCATATACAACTAAGTGATGCTGTTTATTTTACTACCTATAATATATTTGATACAGCAGGTAAATTAGTACAAAGTGGTGATATAAAAACAGAAAATAAAAAAGATATACAAGTAAATGGTTTGAAAAATGGTGTTTATACGCTAAATATTAAAAACAACGTAATTTCAGCAACAACTACAATAATAATTATTAATTAAACAATTTTTTATCATGAAAAAAACATTACAACTTTCAGCAATTATGCTACTTTTTGTAGCAAGTAATTTGTTTGCAACCGATTGGGCTGTAAAAATGAATGGTGTGGATACCCGTATTATGTATCCCAACGATGCAACCATGGATCAATTAAATGGTGTTCAGGATTTTACTATTGAATTATGGGTGAAACCAGATTCGATTGTGCTTAACAATAAACTAATAATCAAAAGATTTTATTCATTTGCCCTTACATTTTTTAAAGATGCCGCAACAGCTACCGAAGCTGATGATACTGATAACAAACGCCGTTTTTATTTTACACATTATCTATCCAATGGTACTGGTGGGTTCAACAACATCTATGTCAATACAATAGATAATGTAATAACTATTGGCGAGTGGAACCATATTGTAGCTATCAACAATTCAGTTACCAATACTTTTAAAATGTACGTGAATGGTGTGGATGTAACTTTGGAAG
The DNA here is from genome assembly GCA_020726365.1 of Porphyromonas sp. Classification (GTDB taxonomy): domain Bacteria; phylum Bacteroidota; class Bacteroidia; order Bacteroidales; family Paludibacteraceae; genus Paludibacter. The sequence goes on along the minus strand of DYSC01000028.1, from coordinate 12,216 downwards.
CTACAGCTGCCTTACCTGCATTGGAAGTAAATCCTGTTTCGGGAACGTATGTTGCCAATATGTATTTAGGCTATGCAAGCAGTACGTATACCAATGCTACTTTCGATAAAGTTCGTATTAAAAAAGAAGCAATCGATATTGCTACTACACAAACAAGCATTACATCGGCTGCTTACGCTGTTGATGCAAAAACAGTTGCTCTATTTAATTTTAACGAAGGCACAGGTACAACTTCAAAAAACGAAGTGAACAATGCTGATATAAATTTAGCAGCTGGTGTGGCTCCTGCTCTACCAGCTACATGGGTGGATGTTGCCGCTACAGCTGTAAAAACTGCAAATATGGTTGCGTTAAAAATTTATCCTAATCCTGCCATCGAAACAGTTGAAATAAACACTAACTCGAATGCAGTTTTAAATAGCGTTTCCATATCCGATTTAACAGGAAAAATAGTTAAGAACCTTGAACTTCTAAATCAAAACAAGCAAATAATAAATGTAAAAGACTTATCAAAAGGAATATACTTTATTAAAATTCAAAGCTCTGAAGGAGAAGTTAGCCGAAAATTAGTAATCCAATAATAAGCATTTAAAAATTAATTAGTATGAAAACAATACTTCTATCAATTCTTTTAATCTTTGCTTCATTCAGTGTAAAAGCAATAGATTATGCATTACAATTTAATGGCTACAATGATGTGAAAATCCCTTACGATGTAGCAACAACACAAGCGTTTGATTACTTGAACGGTGCTAATGTTTATACCATTGAGGCTTGGGTAAAGCC
>DYSC01000028.1:0-11330 GCA_020726365.1 Porphyromonas sp. | reverse complement strand
TTTTACAACACCACGGATAATTGTATCAATCTGAATCAGTGGAATCATATAGCCGTGGTGAATGATGGTACTACAATTAAATTGTATGCTAATGGTGTAGATGTTACTTTAGGCACTAATCCGGCAATGGTTGCATTGACAACCCAGGCTACTTCAAGTTTTTTTGTAGCGTTAATGGGAGAAACAACACCTCTTGGTTTCGAAGGATACATGGATAAAATCCGCATTTCGAAAGAAGCAATAGATCTTGCAAATTTTCAAACATCGATAACAAGCACACCCTACACCACCGATGCCGATGCAATAGTGCTGATGAATTTTACTGAAGGTACCGGTACAACAACTGCTAACGATGCTACAAATGCCGGAAGTGGCATATTTGAACATTCAACTACTGTGGCTGATGTTAGCTTGCAAATTGACCCTGTTTGGACTGATATAAGCACTACAACCAAAATTTGTAGTCCAAAAACGTCTAATTTTAATGTTTTCCCAAATCCAATTATTAATAATGCGGTTATAATTACGCAGAAAGATAATAGTCTGATAAAACAAGTTAGAATAACCGATTTGTCGGGGAAACAGATTATAAGTGTAGTTTATAATTCGAATGAGCCGATAGAAGTAAAAACCGAAAACCTTGAAAAAGGAATTTATTTGTTTCAAATTGAAGGAGTTGACTATAAAGAGACTCGTCAGATTATTAAAAATTGAGTGATTATGTTTAGAGGCTGTTTCAAAACAAGTTTATTGTATTATAGCAATTTTGCTCTTTTGCAACAGCCTCTTAAACATAGTTTATTGTTAGCGAAGTTAATCTAAAATGAATTACGAAAAAATTATTTCAAGCGTATATCAGCAGTTATCCGAACAAAATAATTACGGTAATGTTGCAGCATATATACCCGAATTGGCAAAAGTTAATGGAGCTAAATTTGGAGTTTTTCTTCAACCAGTAAATGAAATAGGGTTTGGCGTTGGTGATTATAACGAGAAGTTTTCTATACAAAGTATAGCAAAAGTTCCTTTGCTTGCACTTGCATTTCAACTTTTAGGCGATAATATTTGGACACGTATTGGTTACGAGCCTTCTGGGACTTCATTTAATTCAATTGTGCAGCTTGAGTTAGAACGGGGAATTCCCCGCAATCCGCTCATAAATGCTGGAGCTATAGTACTTTGCGATATACTGATTGATTGTCTGAATAATCCCTTGGATGATTTTCTCGATTTTATTCGTGAGATAGCAGCCAACAAAACAATAGCATACAACGAAAAAATAGCGAAATCTGAGGAAAAAACAGGTTATAAAAATTATGCTATTATTAGCTTGATGAAATCATTCGGAAATATTCATAATGACATTGATAAAGTGTTGAATTTCTATTTTCATATTTGCAGTATCGAAATGACTTGTAGGGAGTTAGCAAGTACCTTCTTATTTATGGCAAACAAAGGTATTGTGCCGGATACAAAAACCCAAATTTTGAATAGCAGTCAAACCAAACGCATCAATGCCATCATGCAAACCTGTGGTTTTTATGACGAAGCTGGTGAATTTGCCTTTAAAGTTGGCTTGCCCGGAAAAAGTGGTGTTGGAGGTGGTATTGTAGCCATTTATCCCTCAAAATATGCAGTTGCAGTTTGGAGTCCCCGCCTTAATAGCAAAGGTAACTCATATAAAGGCTTACTTTTTCTCGAAGAACTGACCACAAAAACAGCCGCATCAATTTTCTAAGATTAACATTATTCGTTTAGTAATTCAACTTTAGCTACGCTGACCGTTGGTTTGCAAGTATAAAAATATGAATATGAGCATATTATTTAAATGTAAAAAACTTCCTATTTGCAGTGTCTTGTCCCCCTCTTCTCTCCAGCAAACGGGACAAACATACGAGGGGGTTAGTGGTGAGGTCGAAAAATCAATATATCAAGTATCCACCTCACCTTAGCCCTACCTCACCCCACATCCCTACCTCACCCTAGCCATCTCCTTGAGGAGAGGGAAAAAGAAAGGAGAGTGGGTTGCCGACTACAACGTGAAAACTTATTTGAAATGAATTAATTTCAAAAAAACATATAATCTATTGATAATCTGAATCCATTTTTTTTATATAAATTGCTAATTATAAAATAACAAAAACTCAAAGTACCAGTCTTATTCCCCTTTAGGGGGTTAGGGGGCAGGAATAAAAATTATAAACACATGAAAAAAACTCAAATCATAATCGTAATTCTTTTTTCAATATATTTTCCCATTCACATTATGGCATGTACCACAGCTGTAATTTCGGGAAAATACACACAAAACGGCAAACCCATGCTTTGGAAAAACCGCGACACAGACTATCTGAAAAACTATTTGAGAAAGTTTGACGATGGAAAATATAAATACATGGGACTCGTAAATTCAGCCGATCCGAAAGGGAAAAACGTTTGGATAGGAGTAAATGATCAGGGTTTTGCCATTATGAATTCTGCCTCGTACAACCTGAATAGGGGTGATAGTACTGAACTCATTGGTAATGAAGGTAAACTAATGAAAGAAGCTTTAGCAACATGTAAAGACTTAAAAGATTTTGAAGCTTATTTAGATTCATTACCCAGACCTACAGGCCTCGAAGCTAATTTTGGTGTGATTGATGCCAATGGTGGTGCTGCTTACTACGAATTAAACAACAAAAAATATTTTAAATACGATGCCAATAATCCACAATTAGCACCTTTTGGCTACCTGATACGTGCCAATTATTCGCATAGCGGATTAATGGGTGGCGGTAGTGGTTATATTCGTTACAATACTGCCAATAAGTTCTTTTACCAGCAGCAATCCACCGTGGGTTTAACTCCTCAATTTATTGAACAAACCGTAACTAAAAACTTATATCATGCCCTTTTAGACGAAGATTTGTTCGAGAAATTTGGAAATAATCCTGAAAACACGCCAACATACAGGCATTTTGTTGACTTTATTCCACGTTCAATTACTTCATCATCCGTTGTTATCGAGGGCGTTAAAGCTACCGAAAATCCTGCATTGTGTTCCATGTGGTCGGATGTTGGTTTTCCACTTGCTTCCATAGTTGTGCCGACATGGTTAGCCGACAACACAAATTTCCCTTTATTAGTATCATTAAATGAGACAATTAAAGATTCGCCCTTAAGCAATGCTGCACTTCAATTAAAAAATTCAAAAATTTTCAATATTCGCTGGGGCGAAAAGGACAGAACTTATTTAAATGTAAACGCATTGGCAAATAAAGAAGGTACCGGAATTCGCCAAATTATAAAAAAATACGAAAACGAAATTTATACAAAAGCAAATTTATTGAACAATAAAATGTATAAAAACGGCAAAATTGACAATAAAGATGTAAAAGAATTTTACGAGTGGGTTGATGAATTTATCCGGGATATGTACTTAAAAGAATTTAATATTGCGCTCGATTAAAAATATGAAAAGGATGCATTCTACCCGATTAATAATCACTTTTTTTTTATCAGTAGTTTTTGCAATACAATTATCAGCAAAAAAAATTACGGTTGGCGTTTTCAACGGTAGTGGTGCCGGCGAAATAAGTGTTATTGAAACCATCGAAGCACTCAAAATTGATATGGGCATAAAACCCATTGCCATAAGTGCTACCGATATTCAATCTGGGAAATTGAAGCAAGTTGATGTGCTAATATTCCCGGGTGGTAGCGGAAGCAAACAATTAAATAATTTGGGAAAACAATTAGTAGAAACAGTAAAAACTTTTGCCAAACAAAAAAATAAAGGAGTTATTGGTATTTGTGCCGGCTCATTCTTGTTAAGTTCAACATTGAACTACAATAGTTTGGCAATGGCCAATGTTTCAGTTGTGGATAGAGCTCATTACGACAGAGGCAGAGGATTAATAGAGTTTGAGTTAACTCATGCAGGTAAAACATTTTTTCCTGAATTAGTAGGGAAAAGAAACTTTGTACAATATTACGATGGACCAATACTCGAATTGCTACCAAACGAAAATAATTTGCAGGAATTAGCTAAGTATACTTCCGATATTCATCCAAAAGTATCTGATCCTATTGGATTAACCCCCGGAAAGTTATTTATTTACAATCAGAATTTTGGTGAAGGTAGATTGTTTGCCATTGGCGGACATCCTGAATCAACACCCGGTATGCGTTGGATGGTGGCACGTATGGCACGCTGGGTTGCTAATAGTGAGTTGATTAGCTATAATCAAAAGTGGATTAAACCTGAAATATATTCACAGGAAATTATGTTTGATGCTGCTAATAATAAGTTGGAAACAGAGCTATGGTGGAAACTTTTTTCGGAAGAAACTGAGGTTCAGATAAAAGCAATGGACGATTTGTATGCACTTAAAAGCAGGTCGGCAGTGCGCTGGTATATTGGTATGTTACGCCATACAAATCCACAAATTCGTGCACATGCCGCCGAGTTATTGCAAAAAACGGAATACACCCACGCTGTGAAAGATATTAAAACAGCACTTCAACACGAGGAAGATCAATCTGTAAAAGAGGCTTTTAATAAGGCTATACAGTTTTTAAAATACAATTAAATTTGAATAATAACGCTACGCAACAACGCAGTAGCACAACAATAAAATACATATTTAGAACTAATGAAGATTCACGAGTATCAAGCACGACAAATTTTTCGTGATTATGCAATCCCGGTGCCGGATAGCATTCTGTGTCACACAATTGAAGAAGTAGAACAAGCCGCCAAAGAGTTAAACAGAATGGTGGTTGTTAAAGCACAAGTTTTGGTAGGAGGGCGCGGAAAAGCGGGTGGTGTTAAACTTGCCAAAACAGTAGAAGCTGCTGTTGAGGCCGGAACAAAAATTCTGGGCATGGATATTAAAGGCTGTACAGTTGAAAAAGTACTCGTGGCCGATGCTGTTGAAATTGTAAAAGAATATTACGTAGGCTTAACCATCGACCGAAATACAAAATCGGTACTGTTTATGGCAAGTGCCGAAGGGGGCGTTGAAATTGAAGAGGTTGCCAAAACGAACCCCGATGCTATTCATAAAATTCCGATTGACCCCGATTTGGGAATGACTGACTTTATGGCTCGTAAAATTGCTTATAAATTGTTTTCGGATATAGCAATGGTTAAGCAAGCAACTGATATTTTCAAAAAAATGTACCAAATTTTTATCGACACCGATGCTTCGATTGTTGAAATTAATCCTTTGGTAATTACCGATGGCGGAAAAATTACTGCCATTGATGGCAAAATGAATTTTGATGACAATGCCCTGTATCGCCAACCGGCAATTGAAGCAATGAATGAGCCCGACGAAGATGAGAAAAAAGAGTTAGCTGCCAAAGATAGCGGGTTAACTTATATTCGTTTGGATGGCAATATTGGTTGTATGGTGAATGGAGCCGGACTTGCAATGGCAACTATGGATGTAATTAAACACTATGGTGGTCAGCCCGCCAACTTCCTCGACATTGGTGGAAGTTCGAACCCGCAGAAAGTGATTGATGCCATGAATTTATTAATGTTGGATAAAAATGTAAAAGTAATCATGATTAATATCTTTGGTGGAATTACACGTTGCGACGATGTGGCAAAAGGGTTAGTTACTGCTTTGCATCAACTCAAAGTGGAGATTCCTATTGTTATCCGGCTTTCGGGTACAAATGCTGAGGAAGGTTTACGCATTATTGCCGAACACAATTTGCCAACTGTAGGCTCGCTTAGTGAAGCAGCCCAAGAAGCAATTCGTTTAGTAAATAGTTTGTAAATCAAAACTTTATGAACTTTAAAAACATTATGAACTTTAAAAACTAAACAAAATGAGCATATTAATAAATAAAGATACAAAAGTCCTTGTACAAGGCATTACCGGACGCGATGGTGGTTTTCATACCGGTAAGATGGTAGCTTATGGAACAAATATTGTAGCTGGTGTTTCGCCCGGAAAAGCCGGACAAACAGTTCACGATGTTCCCGTTTTTAACACTGTTGCCGATGCTGTTGAAGCTACAGGTGCTGAAGTTTCGGTAATATTTATACCCGCCGCTTATGCAGCCGATGCTGTGTTGGAAGCTGCCGATGGTGGCATTAAATTAGTGGTATGTATTTCGGAAGGTGTACCTACACTCGACATGGTAAATGCTAACAACTACTTGAAAAAGAAGAATGTACAGCTTCTTGGAGCTAACTGCCCCGGACTTATAACTCCCGAAGAGTCGATGATTGGTATTTTACCAGTAGATATTTTCAAAAAAGGAAATGTCGGATTAATCAGTCGAAGTGGAACATTAACCTACTTGATGGTTGACCTATTGACACAGAACGATTTAGGTCAAAGCACCTGTGTGGGCATTGGTGGCGACCCTGTTGCAGGATTGTATTATCAGGAATTATTGGAAATGTTTGAAAACGACCCTAATACCGAAGCCATTGTGCTGATAGGCGAAATAGGTGGCGATGCCGAAGAACGTGCAGCACAATACATTAAAGAGCATGTTACAAAACCGGTTGTAGCCTTTATTGCCGGACAAACTGCTCCTCCCGGAAAACGTATGGGACATGCCGGAGCCATTATTTCGAGTGGAAGCGGAACTGCCGAAGAGAAAATTGCGGCTTTCGAAGCTATAGGTGTTCCCGTGGCTCGTTTACCTATTGATATTCCTAAATTGGTAAAGGAAAAATTAGCTGCGATAAAAAAGAAATAAATTTAACATTTTACTTGAAAAAACACAATGACACAAAATAATAAAACTGACTTAGAAAATGTAGTGATACGATTCTCCGGTGATTCGGGCGATGGTATGCAATTGACAGGAACCTTGTTTTCAAACCTGTCGGCAATTTTAGGCAACGAAATATCCACATTTCCTGATTTCCCATCAGAGATACGAGCCCCTCAAGGTACATTGGGCGGTGTTTCGGGCTTTCAGGTAAACTTAGGTGCATCCAAAATATTTACACCTGGCGACGATGCTGATGTGATGATTGCCATGAATCCTGCTGCATTGAAAGTAAATGCAAAAGGTATTAAACGTAATGGCGTTTTAATTATCGACACGGATTCCTTTGAAAAATCCGATTTGGAAAAAGCTGGCTTTGTTTCCGAAAATCCATTTGAAGAACTGAAATTGTCTGACACAATCCAAATTATTCCGGCTGCACTTACTACTCTTACCGTAGATAGTCTCGAAGGCTTTGATATGGACAATAAATCCATAGCACGAAGTAAAAATATGTTTGCATTGGGTTTGGTATGCTGGCTGTTTAACCGTCCCATAGATCAGGCCATTCATTTTCTGACAAATAAATTCGGTAAAAAACCTACCATTCTTCATGCAAATATTAAAGTGCTTACCGATGGATTCAATTACGGACATAACCTACATATAGCAGTAAATACATTTATTGTTAATAAATCAAACGACTTAGCTAAAGGACATTATACCAGTATCAGTGGTAATAAAGCTACGGCATGGGGATTGATTGCTGCCGCACAAAAAGCGGGACTTCAATTATTCCTTGGAAGTTACCCTATCACACCGGCTACCGACATAATGCAGGAGTTAGCAGCTCGAAAAGACATGGGTGTAAAAGTGGTACAGGCCGAGGACGAGATAGCAGGAATAACGACTGCTCTGGGTGCTTCATTTGCTGGCTCGCTGGCAGCCACTTCTACTTCGGGACCTGGTTTAGCACTGAAATCTGAAGCTATCGGTCTCGCTGTTATGGCTGAACTTCCGTTAGTAATTGTGGATGTTATGCGTGGAGGTCCTTCAACAGGATTGCCTACAAAAACGGAACAAACCGATTTGTTGCAAGCCTTGTACGGGCGTAATGGAGAGTCGCCGGCTGTGGTTATTGCGGCCAATACACCAGATGATTGTTTCCATTATGCTTATATGTCGGCAAAAATTGCATTGGAACACATGACACCCGTGATTCTTTTAACAGATACTTTTATTGCCAACGGATCATCGCTTTGGAAACTTCCTAAGTTAGCTGAACTTCCAGATATTCAGCCCAACTTTGTAAAGCCGGGTATGGAAGGAATAAAAGTAACTTCGCGTAACCCTGAAACATTAGCTCGCTATTGGGCTGTTCCGGGCATGGAAGGCTTTAATCAACGAAATGGAGGTTTGGAAAAAGATTTCACTACCGGTGCCATCTCAACCGACCCGGTTAATCACCAGAAAATGGTGGATACACGTCAGGCTAAAATTGATTATATAAGTCATGTAATTCCAGACCTTAGCATTGAAGGCAATGAAAATGCCGAAACATTGGTCGTTAGCTGGGGCTCTACAAAAGGACATGTGCTTACTGCGGTGAACAATTTAAACAAAGCCTGTAACGATATTGCAATGGCGCATTTCAATTACATTCATCCGCTGCCAAAAAATACTGAGCAAGTTTTACGTAAGTACAAAAAAGTGCTTGTTTGCGAACTTAATAGCGGACAATTTGCTACTTATCTACGTTCGAAGGTGCCAGGTAAATACGAGCAATTCAACAAAGTACAAGGGCAGCCATTCAATGTAGCCGAACTCGAAGAAGCGATTTTAAATACAGTAAATAGTAAATGAAACACCCTTGACCCAAATTAAAATTTAGGACACATTAGGGAATTGAAAATCAACGAAGTTAATGATTATAAATTAAACAAAAACTCAATGTACCCGTCGTATTCCCATTCTTATTCCCCCTTTAGGGGGTTAGGGGCTGGGGTTAGGGGCAGATTACAAATAAATAAATGAATAAATAGTAAATATCTTCATGGAAACAATTATAAAACAATATACCGCCAAAGATTTTAAAAGTGACCAATATGTACGTTGGTGCCCAGGTTGTGGTGATTATGCAGTACTGAATACTTTGCAAAAAGTCATGGCTGAGATTGGCGTTGACCCTCATAATACTGCCGTTATTTCGGGTATTGGCTGTTCTTCGCGCTTACCTTATTACGTATCGGGTTATGGCTTCCACACCATTCACGGACGTGGTGCAGCTGTAGCAACGGGTATAAAAGTAGCTAACCCGCGCATTTCGGTTTGGCAAATTACCGGCGATGGCGACTGTCTGGCTATTGGCGGCAACCATTTTATTCACAGCATACGCCGCAATGTGGATATCAATGTACTGCTTTTCAATAACCAAATTTATGGTTTAACAAAAGGACAGTATTCGCCTACTACAAAAAAAGGATTTATTACCAAATCCTCACCCTTTGGCACGGTAGAGCGTCCGTTTCGTCCGGCAGAACTTACGTTAGGTGCTCGTGGTACGTTTTTCGGCAGAACACTTGATGTAGATCTAAAATCGGCAAGCTCCACTATTTTAGCCGCCAATGCCCACAAAGGTACTTCCATTGTGGAATGTTTAGTAAATTGTGTAATTTTCAACGATGGAGCTCATAAATGGCTCTCCGATAAAGAAACACGATACGACCGCATTATTATTTTGGAACAAGGCAAGCCTATGATTTTTGGGAAAGACAGCAACAAAGGTTTAATGATAGATGGTTTTAACCTGAAAGTAGTAACAATAGGCGAAAACGGCATTACCGAAGCTGACTTGCTGGTACACGATGCTACATGCGAAGATACAAGCCTCCAAATGAAACTGGCTTTGATGGAAGGACCGGAGTTCCCTGTTGCCTTAGGCGTTATTCGCAATGTAGAATCGGAAACTTACGATGCTGCCGTAGAACAGCAAATTGCTGATGTGCAAGCAAAAATCAAGATTCGTTCGTTTGACGAGTTGGTTGACTCCTGCGAACAGTGGGAAGTATAAAATTTTTTATTTACAAAGACTGGATAGTATTGTTGTACAAGACAGGGATTCAAAAACTTTACTGTGGGAATATTCCAAGAAAACGGAATATTCCTACGATAATTAGGCTTTCCCCGATTTGCTCTTGCCTCAATCTTCGAACAGAAAAGAATACCAGCATAAGTTAATTGGAAAAACAGATAAAAACTGGGATGGTAGTAATTGGGATGATGTTGACAAAGGCAGTTTATACTATTCAGTTTTGAACCCAAACGGCTTCAAAACGCAAAATACTACTTTAGCAAAAGTTTATCCTGCTATCACTTCCGGATTTATCGCCATAAAGTATACTGATTTTAGTAATAACTTCACATTTGAATTATTTGACATTCAAGGTTGTAAGGTGTTTTCAAAGCTAATTACAGAAAAAGAATATTCGCTAAACTTGGCACAGCTTAGAAATGGCATCTGTTTTTACAAAATACAAAGTTCAAACAATACCGAAACGGGTAAAGTCGTGAAAAACAGTTTATTTATGGTACTTTGAAAACAAAATCACCTTTTGGTTGTTGTACTAGTTGGGCGTATCATGTAGCACCTTTGGTAAAATTCAAAAATGCATCAGGTCTTGTAGAGGAAAGAATAATAGATCCCTCGCTTTTTCCGGATGCACTTGTAGTGCTCGCCACATGGAGAGCCGGTTGTAATAACACCACTTGCAGTTCAACAGGCGTAGTTACAAGATTTGCAAATGCATCCAGCGATATTTATTACAGTAGCCATACGGGTAAAACACTTACCTATGATTACAATTATATCAATACTAATTGCGTATTAACTAAATATAGAAACTTAACAGGCTGTTCGCCTTCTCCATCGCCTTCAACCTCTTCGTGTGGGCGATAATAAATATTAAAATCAATTTATAACAATCACTTAAAAAGTAAAAAAAATGAAAAAAACTAACTTTATTTTCGCACTATTGATGGCGATTAGCTTTACGGCAAATGCAGCTACCGGTTGGTTTCATGATTATGTTTTATTAAACATAAATAACTCCGGAAGTACGCATTATTGGATAGGTTCAGATCCAAGTTATGGAACACAACTTAACAATACCAACTGGGGACAGGTTGGCAGTTTAGTACTTACCGGAGCCGATATGAAATATTGGGCTGACGGTGGCAATAACCGCACCGGCAGTGCATTTTACTATATGGTAAAAAGCACCGATGGTGCTACTACCTATATTGGACCAACCGAAGTATTAATGGATCATGTTTCGATTGGTGGCAATAATTATCAGGGTACAAAAAGTGGATTGTCTGTTAATCTTTTATCAGGACTAACAAACGGTGTCAGTTATAAACTACATATTTATGCTAAAAGTTGGGGTACAAGTGGTGGTGATAATTGGCTAAATAATAGTGGTGCTAATTATGTGGCTGATTTTACATACAATACCACTCCACCTATTATTGTAAGTGATGCCAACATTATTGCAGATGGTACAGGATATTCAACATTGGCAGCTGCATTTGCGGCTTTAAATGCA
>DYSC01000123.1:3909-5177 GCA_020726365.1 Porphyromonas sp. | reverse complement strand
TCTGTTTGAAAATATTTATTGAACTCTATTTAATTCACGTCTATATATTGTTTTCCATTACCCATACTACAAAAGTAGTTGTTTTATTTAAATTAACAGTAACCTAAGCGCCTATACCAATAGAATTTAATACATCAGCTTATTTTAAATTTGAACAAAAAACCAGTTATGGATACGATCCGCAAATACTCGATGTTGGATTGTTTTACCGAACAGCCAGCGAAGTTGGATTGATTTTTGGGTTTAATATCTCGAAAGAATTACACGTTGCGTACACCTACGACTACCATTTTGGAAGCATCCGATTTGGTTCGTTCGGAACCAACGAAATAATGCTCACATATCATATTCATACCAAATGCAAATGCCACAATATGTGGTATTAATAAAAAAAAGACTTCCCTGCGTAGGAGAAGTCTCTATTTGTTTACGTGTGAAGTGTGTGTTATTTTTCGGATAGGTAACTTGCAATTCCTTCCTGAGTGGCTTCTAAGGCTTTGTCGCCTTTTTTCCAGTTAGCAGGACAAACTTCGCCAAATTCTTCGGTAAACTGAAGTGCATCAATCAAACGCAACACCTCATCTACACTGCGGCCAAGAGGTAAGTCATTAACTAGCTGATGACGAACAATACCCTCTTTGTCGATAAGGAAAAGTCCACGATAAGCTTTAGCTTCGCCTACGAATGTTACATCACCATCATCGGTATACTCTTCGCTTCCGATTAACACATCGTAGTTTTTCGAAATCTGAAGGGTTTGGTCTACTACCAATGGGTATTTTACACCCTGAATACCACCTTGATTTTGTGGAGTTTGTAACCATTTCCAATGCGAAAATTCAGAATCGGTCGAAGCGCCAATAACAACAGTGTTGCGAGCCTCAAATTCAGCCATTTTTTCCTGAAAAGCGATCAACTCAGTTGGGCAAACAAAGGTAAAATCGGCAGGGTAAAAGAAAAATACCACGTATTTTTCACCTTCGTACTGACTTAGTGAGAAACTTTCGATAATTTCACCACCATTTACTACCGCTTTTGTATCAAAAGCCGGTGCTTTTTTTCCTACTAATACTGACATAATTTTTTAATTTTTTTGATTGATAGTATTTTTAATTTTTGTATTTCTTGTTAGATATTTTATCTTTCTAAATTTAACAATGCAAAGATAATTAATTTTAAATTTATAATCATTACATTTTTAGATAGAATATATTTATAATTGAATAGATTGATGTTATTAATACGTAGAGACGGGGCGCGCCCCGTCT
>DYSC01000123.1:0-3809 GCA_020726365.1 Porphyromonas sp. | reverse complement strand
CGTCTAAAATACAAAAGGCATGCGGTACAATTGAGACGGGGCACGCCCCGTCTCTACAAAAAAGAGAAACTCGCTTTCGTAAGTTTCTCTTTAATTATTTTCAGCATGAATACACAAACGCTTAGGTATTCAATGGATTGTTTTTGTTGAAAAATTCGGGTGCTAAATTATTATAAGCACCTTCATCTGGTCCTGCTGGAGGTTGAGATTGTAATTCTAATGAAATAGCACTATCTAAAATTGTATAAGATAGCTTTGGTGAACTGTATTTCCGTTTGATTTGATCAGCAATATTCATAATTCTTATTATTTTCTTAATTGTAAACTATTCAAAATTTGTATTGAACATATTTATCAAATGCAAATGTAGTAAAAGTTTTTTATTCAATATCATTATTGTTCGAAAAAATGCTACTTTTTAACCTAAAAGCATCAAATTAACATAAGATTATGTGTTAATTGGTCATTTTTACGATGTAACAATATTAAATATCAAAATGTTCGGAAGCCAATTTATGCATTCAACGGATTATTGTTGAAATACTCGGGTACCTTGTTTGAACTTTCACCAGGACCAAGTGGCGGATTTGACTCCAAAGCTAACGAGATTTCGTTATCCATAACAATTTTCTTAACAACCGGCTGTATATAACTCGCTCTTTTACTTATTTCAATTTGAGTATTCATTTTGTAATTATTTTAAAAGGTTAATTGAAAATAAGTTTTTGAGTGGAAGTAACACCATTCGATGTAACTGTTACAAAATATACTCCGGCTGTGCGAGCCACATTTATAATAGCTTTACTATTAATAATCGACTGTTTGTTAACTAACTGACCAAAGGCATTGTAAACTGCTACCCATGCATTTGCACTCAAGCTTGCACTTGTTTTAACTACAATCTCGCCGTTAGCATTTACAAATACATTGTTATTTGTAAGTTTTGTATTATCCAATGCAGATACAGCACCCGTTGCACGGAATATTAAGCTAAACCTTGAATTGTTATTTACCACAGCCGAATTAAATTCATAGGTATTCCCATTGGTCAAATCAAATTCATTTACTCCATCTTTCAATACTACCTTAACGTTTTCTAAATTAATCAATTCGTTAGCTTTTATGCTGTAAGCACCTTCGGTGCCTGCGTAGAAACCAAGTGGCAATTCCGTATCGAATGGCACTGCATTCAAACCATTGATAACTAAAGACTCAGTACCTACAATACAACTTATTTCAGGAATGTTAGCACTTTCGTTGCTCATTTTGGGTGAATCGTACCAGTCGAAATCATTTGAAGCCTGCGCATCGGTGTAAATCAACAATTCATCGGTATTTGTTCCATTAGAAACCTGCAAACGAAGCTTGCTACGTTCGGTTTGAGTTGCTGCCGGAGCTTTTAATTTATTGGTCGAATTATTATCCTGAGCAAGCATATTGGTAGTAAGGTCTAAGGTTGAATTGCCTACTGTAGAAGCCCTAACCCAGAAAGCCTGCATAGGTGGAATTAAAGCACTTACATTTGCAGGTGAAGCTTCTCCTGCACCATTAATGGTTGAAAATTCCCAACTACCACCTACCTTGGTGCGATACCACATAGTTGAAGTTGGCATTTTTGAAGAATTTGCTGTACTTACCAATTTCCAGTCTAAATAGGCAGTATAAGGATTACCAATCAGGTTGAAACCATATTTATTGGCATCGCTTGCATCCTGACGGGTTAAAGGTATGGAAATACTGCCGCTATTGATTGTTCCAGAAAATTCTACTGTGTTTGGTGCAGAAGATACATTAGTGATATAACCTTTACCGGCAGTCATAGTTGTACCTGAAACTGTCCAATCATTTCCTGTGCCAACACCTTCGTTATAACTCTGAATCCTCGATAAGTTAGTTGGTGTAACTGTACCAGTAACCGGTGAAGTTAAATACCAGCTTTGATTGGTAAGGTATTGTTGCACTGTGGCTGTACCGCTACCAGTTATTGCTCCGGTAACTTTAAGTGTGGCTGTACCATCTGTTGAAGACAGTAAATTCAATGTACCATTATTTGCAAGTGCACCACTAACTGTAAGTTGTTTGGCTGTATTTACGGTTAAAGACTCGCCATTTGCTACAGTTAAATCTTGTACTGTTGTGTTTACACTTACAATGCTTTGATTTCCAAAAGCAAATGACCAGGATGGCCATGTTTGATTAGCATCATCTGTTGTCCAGTTTGCAGAATTATTAATCGCAGACCTTAGGAAGTTAATCGTACCACTTGTAATTCCACTGTAATATCCATTTTCTTTTTTTACCGCATTTGCATTCACATTATTTGTAAGACCTGTTGGTATTGCAGATGTATTTGAATTTTCTGCACCAGATTGCCAAACATCCCAATCCATATTTATAGCTGTAATGAATGTAGGTGTTCCTGAAGCACCTTGATAGGCAATCAATTGGTCTCCATCACTACTCATTCCTGTTAGTCCAGCCGACATTGTACCTCCTCCGGTTACAGTTGTCCCTTGAATTTGAATGATTGAACCAGCGGTAATTCCACCAGCAGGAGCAGTATATGTACCAGTATTTTCACCAGTTCTCCAAGTATTACCAGATGTCCAACCATTATCAGTAAATGTTATTTCTGTATTTGCATTTATATTCACGAAAGTAATGAATGCAAAACGGTCAGGTGCATCTGTTGCATAACTAATTATTGCTATATCCCCCGCTTGCAAAACACTTGGACCAGCTACAAACGCATGTGAGTTAGCACTTGTAAAAGAACTTCCACTATAAGTTGGACTTTCTGAGAAGCTAAAATTTCCGTTTGCAGTTGCTTCTCCACTGATGGTGTTGTTAATTGTTGCAGAAGCCGTAAGGTCAGCAGTAATAAAAAGATAAGCTGTACCTACAGCAAATTGCTTGGTAAAACTGCTGAAAGAAAGTATTTCACCAGTGCCAGTACTTGCTGAAGTTTCTGTATCTAATTCTGTATCACCGCCAAAACTATTGTCTGTAGAATACCACAATTTGAATCCGTTAGTGGCAATATCGGCAGCTACATAAGTGCCACCAGTAATCCAATCCAATGCTGTAAGGTCGGTAACATCATTCGCCACGTCCACCTGAATTTTGTAAAGGATATTATTTGTACTTCCTTGCTGAAATCCGGCACTTGCAGGGTCAGATCCTGTAAGGGTGATTTGAGGTGCAGCTTTGGTGTAATTAAATGATGAGCCAACATTTGTTGTACCATTTACCAACTGAACCTGAACAGAAATTCCATCATTGGCATCAACAGTTGCAGGTATTATAATATCAAATGTTGCAACTCCGCTTGCATTCGTAGCCGAACTTACATTTACATCTGAAGCAGAAGAAGTAATAGCAGAACCATTTAATGTATATGACTCGTCTGTTGTAGCATTGTTATCTGTAACTGTAGCATCGAACTTGAAATTATATCCACTTACAAGATTATTGTACTGGTCTTTAGCTGTACAGGTAACTGTGCGGGTAGTACCTAATCCTAAAGCAGAAGAAATTGTGGCAGTACTATTAGCTGTAACTGCACCAGCATTAATTGTTTGAGTAACAGATGCGGCATTGTATCCGGTAGCTTCTATGGTTACACTCTTATCACCTGAAGTAGTCAGCAAACTGTTTCCACCCGATGGTATAAGTTGCAAATTACCTGTACTTAAAACATAATCGGTTGTTACTGTCAATGCTGTTCCACCAATTTTTACTGCCGAAACTGCATCACGCCATGTGGCATCATCAGTAAATGCGATGTCAATGTTATTATCAACATTGTT
>DYSC01000027.1 GCA_020726365.1 Porphyromonas sp. | reverse complement strand
CTTCAAACCCTTCAAACCCTTTTATCTCCCCGCCTGAACAATAAAATTCCGCAGTTCATTATTAAATTGTTCATTTTCAATCAACTCTTCCAGATTGATATGGAAGCGATATCGCCAACTGAATTTTGAATTTGAAGGAACATTAATTCGCTCTTCGTGTGGATTTTCACGTCGGATTTTTTCCGAAATGCTTACTAAGTCCTGTAACTGAAAAATTGCCCACATTGCAGGTGAATGCAGATGTTGCAACAAAATATCGCGACAAATCCACCACTCACAAAAATAAGGAGCCTCGCCCAAATGTCCCAGTTGCGAATTGTAAAAACGCTGCGTTACGCCACGATCTTCTTCCCACCAACCGCGAATGGTGCTCATATCGTGGGTCGAAGGTGTTACAACCGATAAATAAGGTGCATCAGCAGGATGGAAAAACTCAATTTTATCCGATTTTGGAGCACGCTGTACTTCGAGGCTCAAAATGGAAAGTTCGTTCATAACCGAAGTTACACAAGGTGTCATCATTCCTAAATCTTCGCCACAAATAAGCATATTAGTAGCACGTTTCAATGCCGGAAGTTTTTCCATACCCGATTGATACCAATAAGCATCTTGTCGGCGGAAAAAATAATCGACATATAACTCTTCTAATTTTTGTTGTGTATAATAATCTAATTCTTTGTACGAATGCAGCGATTGCATACCGAAGCGTGGATAAAATTGTGAGCCATTTGTGCCTTCTACTTCGAAAAACAGCACATTTGATATTAAGTCGAATAAACCCCATTTTATCCGGTCGCTGAATTTACCCTCTTCGTGCATTTTTTCGACAGTAGCCTGCGAATTATAAGGTGATTTAAGGCGCAACATCCAACCATCTTCAATTTGTAAGCAGTTGGTCTTTACCCAAGCTGCATCGTCGCCAAATAAATTCCAAAGCAACTGATCGGTTATATAAGGTTTACAAAAACGGTTGTAATCGAACCAGATTCCTTTGTCCGAAAATTCGTTGATGTGAATTGGAGTAGAAGGAAATAAATGTCCCATAATGCCTTCAATCTGACTTGTTGGAATTTGCCAAATACGGAAAAATCCTAAAATATGGTCGATGCGGAAAGTATCAAAATAGTTCGAAAGCTGCGAAAAGCGTTTTTTCCACCAATCGAAATCTGTTCGTTGAATCATGTCCCAATTATACGTTGGAAGCTCCCAGTTTTGCCCTTTTATGGCAAACATATCGGGTGGCGCTCCGGCATTGCTATGCATGTGAAATAATTCGGGTGAAACCCATGTGTCGACACTATTTCTGTTTACACCAATTGGAATATCGCCTTTAAGTACAACACCATGTTTGTGAGCATAATTGGTCGCCTTAAGTAACTGAATGTGAAGATGATATTGAATAAAATATTGCAAGGCAATATCGTTGTAATGTTCTTGATTTTCACTTACAAAAGTCGCAATTTTAGCTTTATCAAAATGCGCAAAATCGTCCCATTTACGGTAATCAGGGGTTCCGAATTTATCACGCAATACGCAATAAGCGGCATAAGGAACCAACCAATATTCGTTTTTTTCGAAAAAACTTTTGAAACTATTATTTTTTAGAAACTTATCTTTTTCAATTAAAAATAATTCTCTTGAATATTTCAATTTAAAATTGATAACATCTAAAAATGGCAACAAATCGGCAGAATTTAATTTCGGTTGCAATTCTTTGTATACCAACTGAACAGGATGTTTTGCTGGCAACTTACCCATATCCGTTAAATTTAAAAACAATGGATTAAGCGCAAAAGCCGAAATAGCTGCATACGGAAGTACATCAGCATCGGTGTGTGTGCCAATTGTATCATTGAGTGGAAGTACCTGAATTAATTTTAATCCAACCTGCACAGCCCAATCGACCATCAACAGCAAATCACCAAAATCGCCCACGCCAAAACTTTTTTTAGAGCGAAGACTAAAAACTGGTATCCCCACGCCTGCCCCACGCCAATTGGGATGCTGAATGCGCATAAAACCATCGTTGAGTTGAACAATTGTTTTTTTAGCATTGTATATAGGTGCTGTACGGTCGACACCCGATTCGAAATAGCTAAACCGATTATCTTCAAGGTCGAATAGTCCATATTTATAATGTAATTCCGTAGTCTCTTTTGATAAATCAATGTTAATTTCCCAAGCTCCGGAACTGGTTTCAGTCAATATTTGAGGTTTCGAAACCGACCAATTGCCGGTTTTAATACTGTCGCCAACTAAACAGACCACTAAGTTTTGAGGAATTGTAGGAGCAAAAACACGAAAGCTATGTGTAAATTTCGAAATCGTTTTTTGTTGCACCATTTCGTGCTCGTCGCGCAACATTACGTTTTTAAAAGGCGCTGTAAGAAAGGTATTTTCAATAGCCGATGGAGAATTCCATGTATCGTTGCAAAAAATGTTGTCAATAGTTTTATCCTCTACCTTAAAAAGCCGCTCATCTCCCCATTCTTCAAAATATTGTCCGTTATTTTCGTTATACAAAACATATTTATAGGTGAATGAACTGAGTAATTCTGTATCGATATCCAATTCTCCCAACCAAAATTCGTTTGGCTGAAAATTTAACGCTAACCCGTTTTTGTAATCTCCGTTTCCGAGTTGGGGAATATTTCCGGTTATCAATAAGCGCTGACCCCAAAAGGTAAAATACAATATTTTAAAATGAATTTTCATACATATTTGATTTTTAGACATCTACATCACAATTATCTATTTTAATTTCAAAAGTAATGCTTATCTATAATTTCGTTGATTGAATTCAATAAAAACTAAATGAATTTCATTTCAAACGTTTGCGGGATTGTAAAAATATTATTTAAAGTAACTCCACAAATTTCTCATTTCAGATATGTTACATTTGAATAAATATTCTATTTCTAAACATTATTTTTTTTAATAAAAAACAGTGCGAAATTTCTAAGAAAAATACGTACTTTTGCAAAAAATTTCCAACCTGCAAAAAACTACAAATATCATGTCGGTAGAATCATCTTTCAAAATCTTTTCAGGAACAAATAGCCAATATTTAGCCGAGAAAATAGCAAAAAGTATGGGTTGCCCGCTCGGTAAAATGAAAATCGAACATTTTTCGGATGGCGAATTTTCGGTATCCTTCGAGGAGTCGATTCGTGGGCAGTACATTTATTTAGTACAATCTACTTTTCCGAATTCGGACAATTTAATGGAACTTTTGCTTATGATTGATGCTGCAAAACGCGCATCCGCCTACAAAATCATAGCAGTAATTCCTTATTATGGTTGGGCACGCCAGGACAGAAAAGATAAGCCTCGAGTGTCGATAGGCGCAAAACTAATTGCCGATATGCTTAGTGTGGCAGGTGTCGACCGCATTATTACCATGGATTTACATGCTGATCAGATTCAGGGCTTTTTCAATATTCCAGTCGACCATTTATACGGCTCAACGGTTTTTGTCCCTTATATTAAATCTTTAAATCTTAAAAACTTAGTAATTGCATCGCCCGATGTGGGTGGTACCAAACGTGCCGGATCGTATGCGAAATACTTAGACGCACCTATGGTTTTAGGCTACAAAACGCGCGAAAAAGCAAACGTGGTAACTCAGATGCAAATTATTGGAGCTGTTCAGGGTAAAGATGTAGTTATTGTTGACGATATGGCTGACACTGCAGGTACACTTTGCAAAGCTGCCAATTTAATAATGGAAAAAGGAGCAAAAAGTGTACGGGCTATTGTAACACATGGTGTAATGTCGGGAAAAGCCATTGAAAATGTTATTAATTCAGCATTAACCGAGATAGCATTTACAGACTCAATTCCTTTTGATTGTTCACGCTGCGAGAAAGTTCATATTATTTCGATTGCCGATATGTTTGCCGATACCATCAAACGTGTTCAGGAACATCGTTCGATTAGCGAACAATATTTAATGTAAACGCAATATTCTAATAATTTACATCTAATCCGGAAAATTAAAAAAGGCTGTATCAATTACGATACAGCCTTTTTCTTGATATGCTATTTACTTATTTACAAAGCTTTTAGTACAGCTTGCGAAGCTGCCAGACGTGCGATTGGTACGCGGAATGGAGAACAGCTCACATAGTTCAAACCTACTGAATGGCAGAATTCAACTGACGAAGGTTCACCACCATGTTCGCCACAAATACCCACTTTCAAATCAGGACGAACAGAACGACCTTTTTCGGTAGCCATTTTCACTAACTGACCAACACCATTCTGATCAAGCACCTGGAATGGATCTTCTTTTAGAATTTTTTTATCCAAATATACAGGTAAGAACGAAGCAATATCATCGCGCGAATAACCAAATGTCATCTGTGTTAAGTCGTTTGTACCAAACGAGAAGAATTCAGCTTTTTCGGCTATTTTATTTGCTGTAAGAGCTGCACGAGGTATCTCAATCATAGTACCTACTTTAAATTCAATGCTATCACCTACTTCTGCAAATAATTTTGCAGCTGTTTGGCGAATAACTACATCCTGTTCGTTGAACTCATATTTGATACCTACCAAAGGAACCATAATTTCAGGAATAGCTACAATGCCTTTTTTCTTCAATGCCAACGCAGCACCCAAAATAGCGCGGGTTTGCATTTCGGTAATTTCTGGATATGTATTTCCCAGACGACAACCACGGTGACCTAACATTGGATTTTGTTCGTGCAAAGCATCAACACGTTGTTTGATAACTTTAACCGAAACACCCATAGCTTCGGCCATTTCGCGCTGACCTTTTTCATCGTGAGGAACAAATTCGTGTAAAGGTGGATCAAGCAAGCGGACAGTTACAGGACAACCTGCCATTGCTTCGAAAATTCCTTCGAAATCTTCTTGTTGGTAAGGAAGAATTTTTGCCAATGCAGCACGACGACCTTCGGCATTCTCAGCCAAAATCATTTCGCGCATAGCTTTAATTTTTTCACCTTCGAAGAACATGTGTTCAGTACGGCAAAGTCCGATACCGGTAGCACCAAATTTACGGGCAACTTCAGCATCGTGAGGCGTATCGGCATTGGTACGAACAGCCATTTTGGAATATTTATCGGCAATAGTCATTAAATCAGCAAAATCCTGATCCAATTCAGCTTCCGAAGTAGCAACTTTTCCTAAGAAAATATCACCTGTAGAACCATTTAATGAGATATAGTCGCCTTCTTTTACAGTAAGGCCATCTACTTCCATTACTTTGGTAGCATAATCAATTTTAAGTGCACCTGCACCTGAAACGCAACATTTACCCATACCACGAGCCACAACAGCAGCGTGCGAAGTCATACCGCCACGGGCAGTAAGAATTCCTTGAGCAGCAGCCATACCGGCTAAATCTTCGGGCGAAGTTTCAACGCGTACCATAATTACTTTTTCACCGTGTTGTGCCCACTCAGCAGCATCGTCGGCATTAAATACCACACGTCCTGTTGCAGCACCCGGAGAAGCAGCAAGTCCCTTAGCAATCAATTTTGCCGATTTAAGAGCTGCTTTATCAAATACAGGGTGAAGTAATTCATCTAACTTCAATGGGTCAACGCGTAAAATAGCCGATTTTTCATCAATCATTCCCTGACGGAACATATCCATGGCAATTTTCACCATGGCAGCGCCGGTACGTTTTCCGTTACGTGTTTGCAAGAACCAAAGTTTACCTTCCTGTACAGTAAACTCCATGTCCTGCATATCTTTGTAATGGTTTTCCAATTTTGTTTGGATGGCATCCAATTCTTTGTAAATTTCAGGCATTGCTTCTTCCATCGAAGGATATTTAGCAATACGTTCTTCATCCGAAACACCAGCCAACACAGCCCAACGTTGTGAACCTTCTTTGGTAATTTGCTGTGGTGTACGAATTCCGGCAACTACATCTTCGCCCTGAGCGTTGATTAAGTATTCACCTACAAATAAGTCTTCACCGGTAGCAGCATCGCGACTGAAACATACACCTGTAGCCGAAGTTTCGCCCATATTACCAAACACCATAGCCTGTACGTTTACAGCAGTACCCCATTCGGCAGGAATTCCTTCCATTTTGCGATAAAGGATAGCACGGTCGTTCATCCATGAGTCGAATACCGAACATACAGCTCCCCACAATTGCTCGTAAGCTGAATCAGGAAAATCATGTCCTGTTTGTTTTTTAACAGCTGCTTTAAATTTAACAACTAATTCTTTCAGGTCTTCAACTGATAATTGCGTATCAAGTTCAACCCCTTTTTCCTCTTTTACATGTTCGATAATTTCCTCAAAAGGATCAATATCGTTTTTGTTAACAGGTTTCATTCCCAATACCACATCGCCGTACATTTGAACAAAACGACGGTACGAATCCCATGCAAAACGAGCATTTCCGGTTTTACGAATCATTCCTTCAACAACAGCATCATTCAAACCAAGGTTAAGAATAGTATCCATCATACCAGGCATAGAAGCACGTGCTCCTGAACGAACCGAAACCAACAATGGATTTTCAATATCACCAAATTTCGATTTCATAAGTACTTCTACTCCGGCAATGGCAGCATCAACTTCGGGTTTCAAAAGTTCTACTACTTTATCTTTACCAAGTGCAAAATACTCGTTACAAACATCGGTAGTAATAGTGAATCCGGGAGGAACCGGAACACCAATTAAATTCATTTCGGCAAGATTTGCTCCTTTACCTCCGAGCAAATTTTTCATTTCGGCTTTTCCTTCGGCTTTTCCGTTTCCAAAGGTATAGACCCTCTTTGTGTTACTCATTTTGTTGTCTTTTATAGTTTTAAATTTGATATTTTACAAATACTTGCAAAGATACATATTATTGCTTTAAATTAAGATAATAAAGAATTAAAAAACATCAAAAAAAAGATTGATCCTTAGCAATTCCGAAAGAAAATAATAACCAATCACAAATTATGTAGAGGCGTAACAGTCTTTACTACTGCTAAGTACTATGATATTTTACATAATAAAAGAAGTCTTTCTTAGTCTCTTGCAGAGTCCTTTGTATTAAAATCACCAAAAAAAATCCAGTTTATACATAATATTTTGATAGCAAACTAAAATATTTGTTTCGGAATTGCTGGTGCTATCATTTTTTGGGTCATGAAAAATTGCGACATAGTAGAAATTGTGTACCTTTGCTGTTCGGTTATTTCTTATGCAAAAATGTTGTATGAACAAAATGTTACCCATTGCAAAAAAAAAATTTAACGTAGTCCTTTGGATAACTGTCATTTTCGTACTTTTATTTGTTATAATTGCCGGTCTTCTTCAAATTCCAATCATTCAAACCAACATTGTACAAGCTGCCACCTCATTTGTAAGCGACAAAACCCATACTCGCGTAGAAATTAAAAAAGTGAGCATAGGTTTCCCTAAATCAATAGTGTTAGAAGGCATTTTTATGGAAGATTTACAAAAAGATACCCTACTATTTGCCAATGAAATAAAAGTAAATATCGTACTACATGATTTATTAACCAATAAAATTACGGTTAATAATATTGAATTGGAGGGTGTGAAGCTGAACATTTACAGTTCAGTTACCGATTCGTTGTTCAACTACAATTTTCTGATTGCCGCCTTTGCCGATACCACCCAACAAGTAAAACCCGACACCGCAACAGCTGTGAAATGGACTTTTGCAGTGGACAATGTGAGCCTTAAAAACATTCGGTTGCGCTACAATGACGCTTTTGGCGGAATAAATGTGGCGGGGGTTTTGAACAAATTGGAATTGAAAATAGATAAGATGGACATTGAAAAATCCGTTTACGGCATCGACAATTTGTTGGTGGATGGATTGAATGCAAAAGTGCTGATGACGCCTACGAACAAAACAAAAGATACTACTTCCACCACTGTTTTGCCCACTTTTACTGCCAATAAAATTTTAATTGACAACTCCAAAACAACTTTTAGCGATGTGATAAACAAGAAATCCGTTATTGCAAATATCAAACGCTTGGAACTGAAAAACGGACAGGTAGATTTACAGCAAGAAATAGTTAAATTAGATAATATTTATTTATCCAACAGTCAAGTTCAGTTCAAAACAATTGCTACTAAAGATACAATAACAACTACTGCTGCTTCAACCAATAAAAGTGATTGGAAAGTGAGCATTCAAAACGTTTATTTCGACGAAAATTTGCTGGGCTACAATATTGATAATACTCCAATTGTCAAAAAAGCTTTTGATGCCAATCATTTAAATTACAAGCATATCAAGTTGGAAGTAAGCAACCTGTATTATTCTGCCGCCAAAACAGTAGCATCCGTTCAAAAATTTTCGGCTATTGACCAAAACAACTTTGCCATCACTCGTTTTCAGACCGATTTTAGTATGAACAGTCATTCCATTACTGCCAAAAAGTTGAAAGCAAATACCCAACATTCGTCAGTAGATGGTGATTTGAAAATTAGCTTTTCCTCTTTACAAGCTTTGCAAAATACCATTGGCAGCATGGGTTTATCTCTTAATATTAAATCAGTGAGTGTTCAAAACTCCGACATTTTGTACTTCAACTCAAAACTTATTAAGCAAACTTTTTTTCAAAATCGAAACAATAAAACAACTATTTCGGGACGAATAAATGGACGAATAAATAATATGACGGGTAAAAACGTGGTGCTTACAACTGGGAATAATACCATTATGAAAACCAATTTCGGTATCGTTGGGTTGCCCAATGCCGAAACAGCATTTTACAATTTCCCGAACCTAAAAGTGAGTTCGAGCATGCATGATATCAAAATGTTAGCTGGCACTTCTATCCCCACAAACATTGAATTACCTAATGAGATAGCTATTAAAGCGGTTTTTAAAGGAAAAATAAAAGCCTTCGAAACCACTATAGACATGACCTGCTGTTATGGAGATGCCCACGTGACGGCAACCATCGACGAGCAGGAAAACTTTAAAAGCGACATTAAATTCAACCGTTTTGATTTGGGAAGTTTGCTAAAAGACAAAACAATGTACGGGCATGTGACTTTAAATGCGCAAGTAGATGGACACGGATTTGACGCTAAAACCATTACGGCGGAGATTAAATCCGAAGCAACGGAGCTTTGTCTGAACAAATACACCTATCATAATTTGAAGGTAAATGGAACAATTACCGGAAGCAAATTTGAAGGAAAAGTGAACCTGAATGATAAAAATGCAGCGTTCGATTTTGATGGAATGGTTAATTTGAATCCCAACCATGAGCACTACAGATTCAACTTGAATGTAATGGGTGCCAACTTACAAAAACTCAATATTACGAAGGGTGATATTCGGATAGGAATGGTGGCACAATCGGATTTAAGGGGCGGTTCTGTTGACAATTTGAACGGAAAAGTACAAATTACAAATCTTATTATTGCCAAAGAGAAAAAGAAATACGTGCTGGATTCAGTGTTGTTGACATCGAGGAATGAGCCCAGCAAAAGCGAATTAAAACTGAAAAGTGCACTGGTGGACATGAATTATTCCAGTATGGTGTCGCCAACTGTTCTTCCATCTGCACTGACAAGCTTTCTGAACAAATACTTTCCTTTTACTGATGACAAGGCTACCAAAAAGCTTTGCCCAATGCCTAATTTTAAGTTTGATATGCAACTTCACAACCATCCTATTTTATCGGAAGTGTTGTTTCCGCAACTGAAAGAGTTTGAGCCCGGACTGATTGAGGGTAGTTTTGACAGCCTTAAAAACAACTTGAAACTAACAGGTTCTATACCGAAAATGAAGTATGGTACAACCGTGATAAACAACCTGATGCTGGTTGTGAACTCTGATTCGGCGGCTTTGAACTACAAACTCGCTATTGATAAAACAACAAATGAGCAAATCAATTTGGATAATTTCTGGTTTGATGGAAAAATTGCCAACAACAAAATAATGGCAAATGTGTCGTCAATAACCGATTTGCAAAATAAAAAACTGCTTGTTCGTTCGGAAATTACCAAAGACAAAACGAACTACCGCTTGGCACTCAATCCCAAGGAATTCTATTTGATGAATAACCGTTGGGACATTGCCCACGATAACTATGTAGAATTTGGAAAACAAGGTTTTTTAATCCATCATTTATTCCTGAACAATGCCAATAGCCAAGTAAGCATTGCTTCTGAACACGATAAATTCAACGACGATGTGAACATTGCCGTCAATAATTTTAAGTTGGATGATATTTCGCGTATTGTAGAAAAAGATTCGGACATGATAAAAGGCGATGTCTATGGAAATGTGCTTCTGAAACGTGTAAACAGCTCTTATGGTATCATTGCCGATGCTCAAATTGCTAATTTGCTTGTAAGAAATGTACCCATTGGCAACGTGATGTTGAAAGCTAATAATCCAACCACGCAGCAATTTGATATAGACTTGAAATTGTCGGGAACGGATAATAATATGACGGCCAAAGGTTATTATACTCCCAATGGTGGCGAAAATTCCATCAACATAAAAGCTGATATTCATTCGCTGTCAATGAAAACAGCTGAGGCATTCTCGTTCGGTCAACTATCTGAAACATCGGGTAAAATGACTGGAAATTTTTTGGTACAAGGCAGAACCGACTCCCCCGAAATTACGGGCGAAATGCTATTCGAGAATGCGTTTTTAAAACCTGCATATTTGAATAATCGCATTGAATTGAAACATGAAACTGTGCTGCTAAAACCCGACGGAATATATTTCAAAGATTTCAGTGTGTTGGACGTCAATCAGCGCAAAGCGGTAATTGATGGCAAGGTGAGAATGAAGCAATTTAGCGATTATGGTTTCGATTTGCAGGTCAATGCGCAGAACTTTCTGCTGTTCAATACCACAGCAAAAGACAACACAGCGTTTTTTGGACGAATGGTTATTGACAGTAAAATTGATATTAAAGGTCCCATGTCATTGCTTGTAATCAACGGGCGAGTGAAAATGAGAAAGGGATCCAATTTTACATTTGCAGTGCCCGAAGATAAAATCACTTCTGACAAGGGAGAAGATGTGGTGGAGTTTGAAGATACGACTTCTATCAACAGTATAATTTTTAAAACAGACAAAAAGAAAATTCAAAATTCGGGGTTCACTGGTTTTGACCTCACCTCCATTATTGAAGTTGACAAACAAGCCACAATCAAATTGTTGATGAATCCCACCTCCTCCGATTCGCTGGTGGTAAAGGGCGAAGCTACCTTGAGTTTCACGATGGATAGAAGCGGAAAAATAAGTCTTACAGGTGCTTACAACCTGAGCGATGGGAGCTATTTGGTATCATTGGAATCTATCATAAAAAAGAAATTTGATATTGTGCAGGGCAGTACCATTGTTTGGAACGGAGATCCGCTGGATGCCGATATATCTATAAATACCAATTATTCCGTGCGTGCCACGCCTTATGATTTAGTTGCAGATCAGATGACGGGCATGAGCGAAGCTGACAAAGGCGGCTACAAACAAAAATATCCATTTTTGGTAATGCTTAAATTGCGTGGGGAGATATTGCATCCAAAAATTAGTTTTGAAATACAACTCAATCCCGAAGACAAAGGCATATTGGGCGGTGCTGTAAATCAAAAACTAATCATGCTCAACGAGGATGAATCGGCGCTGAACAAACAGGTTTTTGCACTATTGGTACTGGGACGGTTTGTGCAGGAAAATCCCTTACAGACTGAATCGGGAGGAAACTCCTCATTGCTCCGTTCCACAGTGAGTAATTTTCTATCATCGCAATTGAATAAACTCAACTCCAAAGTGGCACCGAGCATAGAATTAAATTTCGATGTGCAGTCGTACGACGATTATCAAACAGGTACGGCGCAAGGAAGAACGCAGGTGGAAATTGGCGTAAAAAAGCAATTGTTCAATGAACGACTAAGTGTGTCGGTAGGCGGAACTGTTGACGTGGAAGGCGATAAGGCAAAGCAAAACTCCGTAAACGATTTCGCCAGCGATGTTTCGATGGAATATAAATTGACCTCCGATGGTAGGTACATATTGAAAGGATTTAGGCAGAATTTATACGAAGGAGCCATTGATGGACAACTGATTGAAACAGGAGTTGGTGTGATGTACGTAAGGGATTTTGACAAGTGGAAGAAAAGCCCCCTAACCACTAAAGAGGGAAAAAGATAACCCCTAAAGGGGAACTATAATAGTGTTGTCAATCATAAACTTGGACTTAAATATCAATAGCAATCTTAAATGAAAATAGCAAAAAACATAAAAACCAATACTAACTTCAATCCCCAAAAAACTAAAAAAATCCTATTTCTTTCTCATTTAGGAGAAAGTACCCGTAGGGGGATAGAGGTCGGGGTTAGGGGTTCTCATTCTTATCTCCCCCTTTTCGGTGGTTTGGTGGCTCTTCTTTTTCTTTTTTCCTGTACTGGCACTTCACATCTACCCAAAAGCGAAAAGCTTTATACGGGTTCGGTCATTCAATTGGAATCGACAGAGAAAATTGACAAAACTCAACTTACTGCGGTACTTAAGCCATTGGTGCAAGACAAGCCTAATAAAAGCTATTTAGGAATGCGTCCACAACTTTGGATGTACATGATGGCGGGAGAAAATCCGAAGGATAAATTGAAAAAGTGGTTACGCAAAATAGGCGAAGCTCCTATTTATATCAGCAGCGTGAAGTCGGGTGCTACAACTTCCATCATCGATGCCAAATTGTTTAATATCGGTATTTTTAATAGCTCCACCACCGCCACTATTGTTGAAAAAAAACATACCGCCAAAGTCATTTACACCAGCAAGGTTCACAAGCCATATACCATAAAAGAACTCGTTTATAGTTTGTCGGATACAAAATTAGGCGATGCAATTATTGCCGAAAAAGAAAATTCGCTTATCAAGGCAGGAGATGATTACAACTTGGATGTACTCAAAAAAGAACGATTGAGAATTGATGGTATGTTGAAAAATAAAGGATATTTTTATTTTAATCCCAATTATTTACTTTTCAAAGCCGACACTTTTGATATTGACCACAGCATTATTTTTAAGTTGACACTCAAAGAAGACATGCCGAAAAATGCTCTTACTGTTTACCACATCAACAAGGTGTATATCAATCAAGAATATTCGTTGAAAGGCAATCCTGTTGATAGCATCAAAGATACTGCGATGTGTCAAGACACAATTAGTAGCAAAGATGAAGAGATGAACATCAGACCAAATGTTATTATGCAATCGGTTTATCTCAGAAAAGGAGAAGTTTACTCTCGCAACAATCATAATATCACGCTCAATAGATTAATGTCGATGGGCACATTCAAATTTGTGCAAATACAGTTTTCGGAGAGCGATACCACTGCCACCGGATTTTTAGACCTTACAATTTTGATCACACCCATATCCAATCACACCTTCAGGGCAGAGCTCGATGTGGTTAATAAATCGAATAATTACACTGGACCTCGCATGAATTTGAGTTTTCAGAACAGGAATACTTTTAGTGGTGCAGAATTGCTCAACCTGACCATGGCGGGTTCGTTTGAGGCGCAGCTTGGTAAAGAAAATAAACAGTTTTCATACTCCTATTATCCACAAGTAGAATTGACTTTCCCTCGCTTCATTACACCCTTTAAAATCAAACAATCCAATAGCCTTTATATTCCCAAAACTCGACTTGCACTTTCTTATAATTTTTTGAAGAGGGTAGATTATTTTGATATGAACACTTTTCAATTTTTATATGGCTTTAAATGGAAAGAAAATTTAAAAAATGAAATTGAATTTAATCCCATCAATATAAGTTACACATCGCTTTCAAATCAGTCGGATGTATTTAACGCATTGTTGGAATCTAACACTTTTCTGAAAAAAAGTTATGAAGAGCAGTTTATTGCTGGAGCAAATTATCTGTTTACCTATAATGAACAGATGCTACCAAACAAAAAATTGCAGACCTATATTCATTTTAATGTAGAATCGGCAGGCAGTATTTTTTCGTTGGTAAAAAACATAACTGGCGATGCACCCACATCCGAAAATCCATCAAAAGTGATGAGTTCCATCTATTCTCAATACGGAAAAGTGAGTATAGATGCACGCGCATTTTATAATTTCAAGGACAAGAACAAATTGGCTTTTAGGCTCTTTGCTGGTGTTGCCAAACCATTTGGGAACTCTTCGGTGCTGCCTTACAGCAAGCAATTTTTCAGTGGAGGTCCAAACAGTATTCGAGCATTTCAGCTAAACTCAATAGGACCAGGTATTTATAATCAGCAAATAGAAAGAACAAGCTTTCTGCAAATTGGTGGGGACATTAAGATAGAAGTGAATGGCGAATATCGCTTCAATATTTACAAGTATTTTAAGGGTGCTTTGTTTGTTGACGCCGGTAATGTGTGGTTACAAAAATCAAATCCTATCAACATTGGCAGCACTTTTGCATTTTCCAGTTTTATGAATGAAATGGCAGTTGGTGCTGGTCTGGGATTAAGAATAGACGTTTCATTTTTTATATTAAGGTTCGATTTAGCCTTTCCACTTCGCAAACCTTGGCTTGACGAAAACAAACGCTGGGTGATAGATGAAATAAAACCATTAAGCAGTGCTTGGCGAAACGATAACTTGATGCTGAATATTGCCATAGGATACCCGTTTTAAGTTGATTCGTCATCACCGTAAGCTTTTTGCATTTATAGCAAATTCTACGGCAAATTATTTTTTTGGATTTGCTGTTTTTTTTTAAATGCATAATTTCTGTATAGTGATACACTGATAGTTTGGTGATTGGAAAAAAAAGACTATCTTTGCACCCGATTTAAAAACAACCACGCGTTGTGGGTAACTGTCCGAAATACACTGCATTAACAAGCAGTTCGCTATCAGTGGGGTACACGTTTTGTATAAACGAATGAAAATATCGCCGGATATCTGCCCTAAAACGTGTACAATAAATAACAAAATGACATTCAAAGAATTAAATTTGAAGGACGATATTCTATCGGCCATCGAAGAACTTGGGTACGAGCAACCTATGCCCATACAAGAAAAAACCATCCCGTTTATGCTCGAACAAACTGCTGATTTAGTGGCACTTGCTCAAACAGGAACAGGAAAAACAGCTGCATTCGGATTACCGGTGCTCAATATAATTGATGCGCAACGCAAACAGGTTCAGGCATTAGTACTTGCTCCTACCCGTGAGCTTTGTATTCAGATTTCGAACGATCTGAAAGGCTACGCTAAAAACATGCGCGGAATGCGTATTGTTCCTGTGTATGGCGGCGAAGACATTCGTACGCAATTAAAACAATTAGACACGCCACCACAAATTATTGTAGCTACTCCGGGCCGACTAATCGACCTAATTGAACGTGGCAAAATTGAATTGGGAGCCATTGATTATCTTGTTCTTGATGAAGCCGACGAAATGCTCAATATGGGATTCAAGGAAGATATTGAAACAATACTTCAACGCACGCCTGAAAACCGTCGAACCATGCTTTTTTCGGCAACTATGCCCAAAGAAATTGCTCATATAGCCAAACGCTACATGAAAAATTTCGAAGAAATTACCATTGGAACTAAAAATTCAGGTTCTGAAAATGTTGAACATATTTATTATGTTTCACATGCAAAACAGCGCTATTTAGTTCTTAAACGTATTGTGGACTTAAATCCTGATATTTACGGTATTGTATTTTGCCGCACGCGTCAGGAAACAAAAGAAGTAGCCGACCATTTGATGCACGATGGCTATAATGCCGATGCACTTCATGGCGACCTTTCGCAAGCGCAACGCGATACGGTAATGCAAAAATTCCGCATACGTAATATTCAACTTTTGGTTGCAACTGATGTAGCTGCGCGTGGATTGGATGTTAGTGACCTTACCCACGTTATTAATTACAACCTACCCGATGATGTGGAAATTTACACACACCGAAGTGGTCGTACCGGACGTGCCAACAAAAAAGGTGTTGCCGTTTCGATTATCCATTCGAAAGAACGTTTTAAAATTAAAGATATAGAACGTATGCTTCGCAAAAACTTTATTCAGGAACAAATCCCGAATGGGTTAGAAGTTTGTAAAAAACAATTGTTTTACATGATCGACCGCATGCAAAATGTAGAAGTAAATGAAGAGCAAATTGAGCCTTACACAAAGCAAATAATGAAGCAATTGGAGGGTTTGGATAAAGAAGAAATTATCAAACGCTTTGTTTCGATTGAGTTCAACCGTTTTCTGGATTATTATAAAGATGCCGACGATTTGAATTTCCACGAAAAATCGCACGTTCGTGGCGAATTCGACGACCGTCGTGGTACAAGACCCGAACGAGGAGAAAGAGCCGACAAAGGCGATAGACAAGGTAAACGTATTCGCCTTAAAATTAATATTGGTGACCGTGAAGGTATTGATCCTAAACGCTTTTTAGGAATAATAAATGATGTAACAGGTGACAAATCCATTAGCATTGGCGCCATTGAAGTTACCAATAAATTTACGTTTTTTGATGTATTCAGCGATCAGGTTGAGAAAGTAATAACTTCGTTTGCCGGCGAAAGCGAATATCAGGTTTCGGAAGCAAAAGGAAGTAAAGCAGCTGATGGTGGAAGTCGCAAACCCGAATATCGTCCACGCACAGGTGGAGAGGATAGTCCTCGTCGCGATTACGGCCGTAGCAGCAATCGTGGAAGCGGCACCGGTTCTGGTTCAGGCGGCTATCGCAAACCAGCAGCAAGCTCCGAAGGTGGCGACAAACCATGGCGCTCTCGCAGTACCGACGACCGTCCCGCTCGTCGCAGCTCTTCCGAAGGAAGCGACCGTAAACGTAGCACTGGAGGATTCAAGAAAAGATATTAGAAGCTAAAAAACAAACCCCGATAATCGCTAAAAATTATCGGGGTTATTTTTTGATTATAAAAAGAATTAATTGAAATACTTCTCAACTTTACGGATAGCCGACGAAACACAAAAAACAATAACGTGATCGTCAGGTTCTATACAGGAATTTCCATTCACAATAAAACCTTCACCTTTTCGAACATAACCACCTATATTTACCTGTTCAGGTAAACGAATATCTTTGATTTTTGATTTAGTTATTTTCGAACCTCTTTTAGCTACAAACTCCACCACCTCAGCATCGGCCGAAGTTAATGTTCTGACGTTCAATACATCAGCATTCAGAGTCAATTGATAAATATAACTGGCAGCAATCATTTTTTTATTAATTACTGTTCCAATATCCATACTCTCTGCCAACGAAATATAATCGATATTTTCGACTTCAGCTATGGTTTTACGAACGCCAAGATGTTTTGCAGCCAAACAAGCCAATATGTTGGCTTCCGAATTTTCGCTTACAGCAATAAAAGCATCCATCTCTTCAATTCCTTCCTCCTTGAGGGCATCGATATTTCGCCCATCGCAGCAAATAATTAACGAATCTCTATATTTTTCAGCTAAAGAAAGACTGCGATCACGATTATTTTCTATCACCTTAGTGTTGATATAGGAGGGAATCACTTTAAGTGTTTTTTCAGCAATTTTTGTTCCGCCGAGTATCATTACTTTTTTTATGGTATAATCCTCTTTTCCGGCTTGCCTGCGAACAAAATCAAGTCGACTGGGCGTAGTCATAAAATATACAATATCGTTTTCGAGTATCAAATCGTTACCAAAGGGGATAATCGTTTTATTACCACGTTTAATTGCTACAACACGATAATCTTGATTATTGAAAAAGCCCGAATTAAATTTTTCATTCAGAATTAAAGCATTTTTGCGTACTTTTATTCCTAATAATATTAAAGCATCATCACAAAAACTCAAATTTTGACGTAACCAATTGGTAGTAAGCGACTCAGTAATTTCTTCGGCGGCTAACACTTCGGGGTAAATAAGGTGATTCACACCCAACTTCTCGAAAAATTCTTTATTTTTTGGCAATAGATATTCGTAGTTATTAATGCGTGCCAATGTGCTTTTTGCTCCCAAATTGGTTGCCAGCATACAAGCCGTCATATTTACACTTTCGAGCGGAGTTACAGCTACAAATAAGTCGGCTCTATCAATACCCACTTCCTGCAAACCGGTAATTGAAGTCGGTGACCCAACACTTGTGATTAAATCGTAATTTGCCTCTAAATCTTTTAATTTTGCTGGATCTTCATCCAACAACAAAATATCAAAATTTTCCCTAGCAAGTAGTTTTGCTAAATGTGTACCTACTTCACCTGCGCCTGCAATGATAATCTTCATTTCGTTTTTAACGCTAATCTTTTTATACTAATTTATTTAATTCCAACGCAATACCTTCCGCATCGAGACCCAACATCTGATACAGTTCTTCGGGAGTTCCGTGTTCCACAAACGAGTCGCTTATACCTAATCTTTTTACTTTTGTAGTATAATTATTATCAGCTA
The DNA here is from genome assembly GCA_020726365.1 of Porphyromonas sp. Taxonomy (GTDB): domain Bacteria; phylum Bacteroidota; class Bacteroidia; order Bacteroidales; family Paludibacteraceae; genus Paludibacter. Next base: position 3,934 of record DYSC01000027.1, on the reverse strand, counting down.
AAAATTCTAACACTGCACTTCCAAAACCTCCGTTTATCACACCATCTTCGACAGTTACAATCTGCTTGAAATTCTTCGCCACTTCGTGAAGCAACTCATTATCAAGCGGTTTAAGGAAACGAATATCATAAAGAGCTATTGGTTTTTTTGACTCTGATTCTACATGCTCAATTGCTTCGAGTGCACTATTTGCCATTGTTCCAATAGTCAGTACTGCAATGTCTTTCCCCGCTTTCAGCTTTTCACCTTTACCAATTGGTAAATTTTGCATCTCGTTTTTCCAATCAACCAAATACCCTTTACCTCGTGGATAGCGAATTACAAAAGGTCCGTTTTGATTTGTTAACGCTGTGAACATTAAATTCCGCAATTCGTGTTCGTTACGTGGCGCGGCAATCGTCATATTTGGAATGCAACGCATGTAAGCCAAATCGAAAACGCCGTGATGCGTAGCCCCATCGGAACCAACCACTCCTGCCCTATCCAAACAAAAAATCACTGGTAAATTCTGTAAAGCCACGTCGTGAATTACATTATCGTACGCCCGCTGCATAAACGACGAGTAAATATTGCAAAACGGAATCATGCCATCTTTGGCCAAACCAGCGGAGAATGTAACAGCATGAGCCTCAGCAATTCCCACATCAAAAACACGTTCAGGCAATTCACGTTGCAATACTGTCATCGAGCATCCTGTTGGCATAGCTGGTGTTACAGCCAATATTTTATCGTTCTGCTTTGCTAACTCCAGCAAGGTTTCACCAAAAACATCCTGAAACAAAGGTGCCGAAGGCTTATCATTAACCGGTTTGTTGCGTATTCCCGTTTCAACATTAAATTTACCTGGAGCATGCCACTCAGTCACCGATTTTTCGGCAGGTTCGTAACCTTTCCCTTTTTGAGTGATGCAATGCAGCACTTTAGGACCTTTAAAATGCTTAATATCCGAAAGCACTCTTACCAAGGTTTCTACATCATGTCCATCAACCGGTCCGAAATAACGGATATTCAAGCCTTCAAAAATATTGTGTTGTTTGGTCAATGCCGCTTTAACTGTATTGTTAAAACTAATAATCCGATTTTTACCCCGCTCGCTTATTAATCCAAATTTTTTAAGCGTTTTATAAATTTTGTAACGCACCCTATTGTAAGTTTGCGAAGTAGTAATATCAATCAGATATTGTGTAATGCCACCATGAATAGGATCGATAGCCATTTGATTATCATTCAGAATAATCAACATATTATTATCAACCATCGACGTATTGTTCAGACCTTCGAAAGCCAAACCACCCGTCATAGCACCATCGCCAACTATTGCCACGACCTGTCGGTTCGTTTCATTTTTTTTCAGAGCAGCAACCGACATTCCCAAGGCAGCAGAAATTGCCGTAGATGCATGACCTACTCCAAAAGTATCATATTCACTTTCCGAAGGGTTTGGAAAACCAGAAATGCCCTTAAATTGCCTATTGGTGTGGAAACGTTCACGACGTCCGGTAAGTATTTTGTGTCCGTAAGCCTGATGTCCAACATCCCATACAATACGGTCGTAAGGAGTATTAAAAACATAATGTAGCGCAACAGTCAACTCCACTGCACCTAAATTGGAACCAAGATGACCCGGATTTTTCGAAACTTCATCAATTATAAAATGACGTAATTCGTCGCAAACGGTTTTTAATTTTTCTTTTGGAACGGCTTTAAGATCTACCGGAGAGTTTATATCTGTGAGGTATTTATACTGTTTATCTTTTGTCATATTTACTTAAGAAATTGCTTGCAAAAGTAATAAATTATTGGTCAAAAATTTCAATTATAGCAGTTATTTTGCGAATAAGTTTGGAAAATAGCAGACAATCAATCATAAAAAAAAGCTGTCATTGAAAAACGACAGCTTTTTTTATGATTATTTTAGTTGAAAAAATCAAACTACTAAGCATTTTTTGCTTTCAGAACGATAGCTTTGAATGCTTCAGGGTGATTCATAGCCAAATCGGCCAATACTTTGCGGTTCATTTCGATACCTGCTTTGTGTAAAGCACCCATCAATTTCGAATACGACAAGCCTTCGAGGCGTGCAGCAGCATTGATACGCTGAATCCACAAAGCACGGAAGTTGCGTTTTTTGGTTTTACGGTCGCGATAAGCATATTGCAACCCTTTTTCCCAAGTGTTTTTGGCTACGGTCCATACATTACGACGACCACCATAATAACCTCTCGTGAGGCTTAAAATTCTTTTTCTTCTTTTACGTGAAGCAACGTGATTTACTGATCTTGGCATAATTAAAAATGATTTGTGAATGTTAGCGTCGTGTTTTTCTCACGATCTTTTGTGCTAAATGCATTCTGTTTTTTAAATAAGAAAAATGATTTTAAAGTTTTGTCCGACTATTTCAAGCAAAGCATTTCTTTAACGTTAGTCAGGTCGGTCTTGCAAACAAGAGCTCCGTGAGTTAGGTTACGTTTTTGTTTTGTTGTTTTTTTAGTCAAAATGTGACGTTTAAAAGCATGTTTTCTTTTAATTTTTCCTGTTCCGGTAAGGGTAAACCTTTTTTTTGCACCGGAGTTAGTTTTCATTTTTGGCATTGTTTATATATTTAATTGATAAAAAAATCATTTACCTTTTTTAGGCGAAAACATGATAATCATGCGTTTACCTTCCAATTGTGGCAATTGGTCTACTTTAGCAAAATCCTCCAAATCGTTTGCAAAACGTGCTAACAGCATCTCGCCTTGTTCTTTAAAGAGAATAGAACGACCTTTGAAAAATACGTAAGCCTTTACTTTACAACCTTCTTTCAAAAATTCCTTGGCGTGCTTCAGTTTAAAATCATAATCATGATCGTCGGTCTGCGGTCCGAAACGAATTTCTTTAAGAATCACTTTAGCTGTTTTTGCCTTTTGTTCTTTTTCGCGTTTTTTGATTTGATACAGAAATTTCTGATAATCAACAACCCGACAAACCGGTGGAACAGCAGTTGGGGAGATTTCTACCAAGTCCAACTCCAAATCATCGGCGATTTTCATGGCTTGTTCAAACGAATAAATGCCTTGTTCGACATTTTCGCCCACCAAACGTACTTCTTTTAGTCCTTTAATTTTTTCGTTAATCCTGTTGGGCTGTTCTTTCTCCCTGCCCTGTTTAGGCCTGATAAATAATTGTTTAGCTATTGCTTGTTTCCTCCTTAATTTAGTGAATACAATTGTTTGTTAGTGCTCACAATTTGAGCGCGCAAATATACAACATTTTTTTGAATTAAAGTACTTTTAATAAAACTTTTTCTCAAAATGGTGATCGTCGTAATTCCGTTTAAAATGCCTGCCCCATAAAAAGCCTTTATCTTTGAAAAGAAGAACGATACGATGATTTTGTGAAAAAGTTCCGGAATGATTCGGATTATAAACTGCCCCCTCAGGCTTATCTTTCCGATACGAAAACTCCGGCTTCCAACGATTCGGATTTTGCATCGGATTAATGTCAATCGCCAATCCGTAGGCATGTTTCGAATAATCGGCATTGCGATAGCAAAAACTATAGGTATTATTATCGTTCATCGAGGCTTCATCATTCCAATTGTATTTTACAATCGGAATCACTTTAGCAACGGGAAATTTACACTGCAATATATCCTTAAAAATAACACGTAAATCAGTAGCTATTAATTTATTGGTTAGCAACTGACCACGATGTAATTTACCATCCGTAGCGTAATAATGAACGGTAATCAGTTCAAGTTGGTCGATAATATAACGTGGTGCATTTGTACCTGCTATTGCCTCATCGAAGGTATAATTGCAATCTACAATTACGGTATCTTTTGTTGAAGTTTCGGGATTTTCATGCTCCTTTTTATTTGCGGAGCATGAAAATAAAAAGAATATTGCTGAAAAAAGCAAAACTGAATTAAATAAACGCATTTTATTGATCA
>DYSC01000122.1 GCA_020726365.1 Porphyromonas sp. | reverse complement strand
CTCGAGGAGAGGGAGTTGCGAGCTGCAAAAAATAAAAGTCAATTACATTAATGAAAGTCACATAATATCTTATCAAAAAAAATCATAAAACTATTATCATTTTCGATGCCTTCTTGGTCTGTCCGACCATTTATCAATTAGTTCTTTGCGGAATGAGCGTTCGGCATTGAAATATCTGAAAATGCATTCGGCCGAAAGTTGCTTTTTTAATTTGGCATAATAATTTTTCTGCAAATGTGCTTTCTGAATTTCTGAATTTATGTAGCGTTCATTCATCTCAGCATATTGGGCTTCGCCACGGTTTTTTTTATTCCGATAAAAATCGCAGAAAAATTCCTTGTTTCGTTCCATCAAATTCCAAACCGCTTTTTCGTATTCCAAAAATAATGGCTTTACGCGGGCGGCTTCCTGCGAACTCAGTTTTGCTTTTTCAATTATAAATTCCCATTTACGATTGTGTAATTCATCCACATTCGGAAGGTTTGATTGTTGAGCAAACAAAATGCCTGTGAACGATAAAATAAGGACTAAAATAAATTGTTTCACTTTCATACTGCTTATTTATTAGTTGTTTCGACTACTTCATCCTCAAAATACTCAAGGTTTTCGACATCATTCACCTGCGACATCACATACAATTCATAATTATCGGCATCTGCTGTTTTATTATCGTTGTAAACCGTATATACAATGCGGCTCATAAAAAACACACCTAAAAACATGGCTGCCATATACATCCATGGACGTAATAATTTTACTGGCGAAACGGGTTTCACTGCAATTTGAGCTTCGAACTGATTGGCAAAATCTTCGAAGTAATTCTCTGGCACGGCAAATGGTTTCCTGTTTCCGATTTCGTTTAAAATTCTATTCTTGTTCATAACAGTTACTTTGACTTCTAAAAGCAAATTTTGTTTAATCGCTGTTTGTTAATTAGTTGATTTTTAACACTAAGATTTATTCTTCCGACTCAAAAAAACGTTCAATTTTCTTTACGGCATGATGATACGATGCTTTGAGTGCACCCACCGAAGTACCCAGAATTTTCTCCATTTCTTCGTACGTAATATCATCGAAATACTTCATATTAAAAACCAACCGTTGCTTTTCGGGCAATGTAAGTATTGCCTCCTGCAATTTTCGTTCGACATCGTTGCCATCGAAATAGGTATCCGCTTTTAAGTTCTGATACATCATGCTTTCTTCATCTTCCATCGAACCGATATGTTTCAGGCGTTTGTTGGCCAAAAAGGTAAGCGTTTCGTTCGTTGCAATACGATACAACCAGGTAGAAATAAGCGAATCTCCTCTGAAATTTTCAATTCCGTTCCAAGCTTTCAGAAACGTATTTTGCATCACATCGTTTGCATCCTCGTGGTCGAGCACCATTTTTCGGATATGCCAATAAATCCGTTCCTGATAGAGCCGTACAATGCTGCTGAAAGCCGCTGCTTTTCGGCGCGGTTCGGCAAGCATGGTGAGTAACTCTGCATCTGTTTGATTCATCGACGTTAGATTGACAAATTTATGTTTATGAAATTTTATAGACTAAATAAGATTGAAAAGGTTTAAAAGATTGCCCGCACCATTCTGTCGTTTCCGGATAAGTCTTTTCGAAGAATTATATCTTTTAATTCGGAGTTTTGCAATAGTTGCACTGTTTGTTGTCCGAAATCGCGATGAATTTCGAAAAACAACATTCCACCTTTATTTAAACGTTGTAAGGCAAAAGCTGCGATGGTTTCGTAAAAAACCAGCGGTCGATTGTTGGGTACAAACAATGCGGTATGTGGCTCAAACTCCAACACATTTGGTAAAATTTCGGACTTCTCCGTTTCGGGAATGTAGGGTGGATTACTCACAATAATATCCCATTTTTCGTCCAAATATTGCGGTTGCAAAATATCAACTTTTCGAAAATCAACGTCACAGTTATTCAATTCAGCATTTATTCGGGCTATTTCGAGCGCATCCTCCGAAATATCGAAAGCACTAACTTCGCTTGTTGGAAAAATTGATTTTAAAGCAATGGCAATACAACCACTTCCGGTGCCAATATCGAGTATTTTGTAGCTTTTTGCGGGCGAACAACTTGTTTGAATCCACTCCACCAATTCTTCGGTTTCAGGGCGCGGAATTAATACAGCCGGATTAACTTTAAAGGGTAAACCATAGAACTCGGTTTCGCCCAATACATATTGAACTGGGGTGTGATTTTTGAGTGCTTCGACAAATATTTCGAGTTGTAAACGTTGATTGTCAGAAAATTTTGTATTTTTGTTAAGAATTATTTCGGTTCGGGTGTAGCCGGTTATGCCGGCAATTAGCAAATTGCTGATACTATTTATCTCATTATCAGGATAAAAAGATTTTAACGAAGTGCGGATATATTCAAAAGTTTGCTGCATAGCTGCAAAGATAAAGACATTTACCATTTTTTCATTTACAAATTACGATTATTTTAATGACTACTGACGAAAAATACATGCAGCGCTGCCTGCAATTGGCTGCCATTGGCGGAGGCAATGTGGCTCCAAACCCAATGGTTGGTGCGGTGTTGGTAGTCAACGATAAAATAATTGGTGAGGGCTATCACCGCAAATACGGTCAGCCACATGCCGAGCCCAATGCCATCAATTCGGTTCAGGATAAAACATTGCTGAAATCGGCAACTTTGTACGTAAACCTCGAACCTTGCTCTCACTATGGTAAAACACCTCCCTGTGCACATCTTATTGTAAAATGCGGCATTCCACGCGTTGTAATTGGCACTCTCGACCCAAACCCCAAAGTATCGGGACGTGGCGTAAAAATTTTGCAGGATGCTGGAATTGAAGTAACAGTTGGCGTGCTCGAGGAAGCTTGTAATGAATTAAATAAACGCTTTTTTATTTTTCAACGCGAAAAACGTCCCTATGTTTTGCTTAAATGGGCACAAACCAAGGATGGATTTATAGATAAAATTCGATTAAGCAAAGATGAAAGTCCGCTGCAAATATCAAACGAACTAACGCGACAACTCACCCATAAAATGCGCGCCGAGAATCAGGCGATTTTGGTTAGTACAAATACGGTTATATTGGACAATCCATCGCTTACGGTGCGTTATTGGTCGGGTAAAAATCCGATTCGCATTACATTGGACAGGCAGGGTCGAATTCAAAACGATTATCAATTGCTCGACGGACAACATGCAACAATTATTTTCACCGAAAAAGAAACACCAAATAAAGAAAATTTGCGATTTATCAATATTAAATTTGACGAAAATTTTCTCGAAAATTTTCTCAAAGCTTTGTTCGATAACTTAATACACTCGATACTCGTTGAAGGTGGAAGTAAATTATTAAACAATTTTATCGAAAAAGGATACTGGGACGAAGCGCATATTGAAGTATCGGAACAGATAATTGAAGAAGGAGTGGCAGCACCGATTTTACAACAAATTCCCGATTCTATCTTGCAAATTAACAATCATACGATATTAAGATATAAGAAATAGTTATCAATCGACCCCCAACCCCAAAATGGGGGCTTAAGACTTACTTTTTTAAAAATATCAATACTATTGTAAATCCCCCAATTGGGGGTTTGGTGGTAAAAACGCTTTACTAATTTTAATTAAAATAATACATTTCTGATTAAAAATCCAAATCCAAAAGTATGAACAGCATTTTTACAATCGCCATTATCGTACTTTATGTATATACCTTAATAACAACTATTTCGGTGTTATTACTAGAAAACCGCAACCCAGTAAAATCATTATCGTGGGTGTTGGTACTGCTCTTTTTGCCAGTTATCGGCATAATTTTTTACCTTATATTCGGACAAAATTTTCGGAAACAAAAATTGATTTTACGCAAAACTTACCGCTCTACAGTAGGCCAACCGACAAACAAACCCGACCAATTGAACGAAAATTTAACATATACCAATCAATTAAATTTAGTCCGTTTACTTCACAAAAACAGCGATGCTTTTACGTACCCAAACAATAAAATTGATGTTTTTTCGGACGGAAAAAGTACATTCGATGCCATGTTTACAGCCATTCGAAATGCCAAAGGCCACATTCATATTGAATTTTTTATTTTTGGTAACGATAAAATTTCCAACAAATTACGGGTATTGCTTATTCACAAAGCAAAGCAAGGTGTTCGTGTACGTATGATTTACGATTATTGGGGCAGTTTTTTCCTTTCGCGCATTTATTTGCAATCGCTCATTGATGCCGGTGTATATATCCGACCATTTCTGCCTTTTCGTTTACGCTTTGGGCGAAGTAAAATCAACTACCGTAACCACCGAAAATTATTGATTGTGGATGGTGAAGTTGGATTTACGGGTGGGCTGAACGTTGCCGATCGTTATATTTTCGGCAATACGCTCGGGCATTGGCGCGATACCTTTGTTCGGTTCGAGGGTTCGGTTGTGCATGGTTTGCAGCAACTTTTCTTGTCGGACTGGTATTTTGTAGAACGCAAACTGATAACGGACAAAAAATACTTTCCGGAGGCTAAAGTATTCAACAATAACTTAGTACAAATAGTAAGCAGCGGACCTGATACAGATTGGGAAGCTATTATGCAGGGCATTTCGGCAGCCATTATGTCGGCAAAAAAGTATGTGTATATTCACACTCCCTACTTTATACCAAACGATGTACTGAATAATTGCATCCAAATGGCTGCCATGAGTGGCGTGGATATTCGGCTTATGGTTCCCACACGGTCGGACTCGCGCCTTTCGGATTATTGCACATGGAGTTATTTAGGACATATTTTGGAGGCAGGTGTTCGAGTTTATCGGTACAAAAAGGGGTTTTTACACAGCAAAGCCATTGTGATTGACGATTATGTATCGGCGGTGGGTTCGGCAAATCTCGATGAGCGCAGTTTTAACCAAAACTTCGAAGCCAATGCCTTTATTTACGACAAATCAACGGCTTTACACTTGAAACAACTTTTCGAACGTGATGTGGAAAATTCAGAAGAAATTACACTCGAGCTGTGGAACAGCCGCAAACGCACCCAAAAACTGAAAGAATCGTTTGCGCGACTGTTTAGTCCGCTAATGTGATATTATTCGACCCATTCCGACCAACTCATCGACGGTTTACCCGATTTTACCTTATAACACATCTGTAAAGTACATGCCATCTTTTGGTATTACATCTGACATTTATTTAACTTCTGTTGTCATATTACATCTTACTATTTGTTGAATCACGT
>DYSC01000121.1 GCA_020726365.1 Porphyromonas sp. | reverse complement strand
CACATCATCAACCGCTTTTTTCAACTGTTCCATCCCCTGTTCCAGAATTTTGCGTGAGCAAGCTACATTTAAGCGCAAATGATACTCGCCACCATCGCCAAAAATGGTTCCTTTGTTAAGTCCCAAGCCGGCTTTGTGTGCAAAAAACTGATGCAACTCGTCTGTTTCCATGCCTAAGCCTTTGCAATCGAGCCATACGAGGAACGATGCTTCGGGCATCATAGGAACTACCTGTGGTACATTATTTTTCAGGAAATCAGCCACATAATCAATATTTTTCTGCACATAATCTAACATTTCCACACGCCATGCATCGCCATGTTCATAGGCTGCAATAGCTCCAATATAGGCAAAGATATTACCAGAGTTCATTTCCGAAGCTTCGAGATGTTCGGCAAACCGATGGCGTAATTCTGCATTTGGAATAATATAGCTCGAACTGATTAGTCCCGGCATATTAAACACTTTTGTAGGTGCCATAAATGTAACTGTATGTTGTTCAGCCCATTCGGACACTGCTGCAAAAGGCGTGTGAGGTGTTTTACCGAGCAGTACCATGTCGGCATGTATTTCGTCCGAAATAACGGTAATATTGTGTTTTTGGCAAATTTCAGCCACTTTCACCAACTCTTTGCGTGTCCACACTCTTCCTCCCGGATTGTGCGGATTGCACAGAATAAACAATTTTGTCTTGTCCGTGATTTTAGCTTCGAAATCTGCTAAATCCATCGTATATTTTCCGTCGGTTTCTACCAACTGATTATTAACCACTACTCTGTGATTATTTTTTATCACATTAAAAAACGGATAATACACGGGTGGTTGCACCAATACCTCATCGCCGGATGACGTTAAGCTTTGTACAGCAAAGGATAAACCGGGCACTATTCCAGGCAAAAAACCTATCCATTCGCGCTTTACAGACCAGTTGTGATGGTCAGCAATCCACTTTTGCATAAGGGGAAAAAACTCCTTGGGTGTCATCGAATAACCCAAAACGGGATGTTGTAACCTTTCCTGAATGGCGTTCAGAATAAAATCGGGCGTACAAAAATCCATATCGGCAACCCAAAGCGGCAGTAAATCTTCTGTTCCAAAAAGCGCTTTGCAACGCTCCAATTTAACCGCATTTGTTCCTTTGCGGTCAATTATCTCATCAAAATTATACATATTATTCAAAAATTTCTTTTATAGGTTTACCTACTGCCGCATTTGGTAATGGTATATTCAGCAATCGCGAAAGTGTTGGCGCAATGTCGATTACCTGATATGCAGTATTAATCACGGATGGTCTTATTTTCCAACCATAAAAAACAAGTGGAGTGTAGGAGGTAATGGCATTCGATTCTCCCACCGGACGGAAATCGCTATCTAATTCCAACCAGCCTGGCATCAATGTAAAGATTACATCACCCATACTATTTTTGTGTGTTGAGTTACGTAGTCGGGCAATTTCAGAATTGGAATCACCACCCATTGCCAACACTTGCTGAGCAGGATAGGCAGCCTGAATACCTTCGAACTCAGGCATAAAACCGGCAACCACTTTCTGAAAATCGGAAAAATTCAGTTTTTTCTCTTCAATTTTTTGCTTGTTAAGATAAATATTTTTTCCATAATAGCCACTTATCCATTTTTCTTGTCCGTACATAGCCATTAAATAGGTATTAAGAAGCGCCATGGAGCGGTTAGCACTAAAATATCCTGCTGGAATGCTGTTTTCGCCTAATTCTTTGGGCGAATGAATATCCGTTTGGTTTGCAAACAAAAATACCAGCGTTTGGTCCAAACCCACTTTGACATCAATTTTTTGAAGCAAATTCTGAATTTCTTTGTCTAAACGCAGATACATATCCTCTTTTTCTGCCGATTGGAGTGAAAAAACCTTTTCGTTGGGTGTGCGAACCGTAAACTGAAGCATCAGCATATCGGTAATATTATCCTGACCGAGTTTTTCATCATTCACAATCCGAATTCCCAAATCGGCTACCAACGAATTTGCCGAAGGGGTATTTTTAAGCCATGTTATATTGCTATTGCTATTCTTATTTTTCGTATCGGTAGGTTGGATATTGAAATCTGTTTTTTTCGAATCGTTACTTGCTGATAAATAAGTATTTATAGCATACATTGGTCGCCAGTCGCGCGACGAAATAGTTTTAAATGTTCCGCTGACATTCATATTATCAGCTGACTTACACAAACCATCTTTGTAGTATCCGGTAGTAACCCATTTATGTTTCACATCATCTATCCATGCCACACTTTTAGCCGTATGTCCGCCAAGCATAATCGCTTCACCAGCATTTACAGCTACTGCATAGCTTTTAGCACTACGAGAATACGTTATCATCAATTCGTCCACAATGGTACTCGAAAGCAATTTAAAAGCCGAATAGGTTTCAGTAGTACCAATACCAATTTCCTGTTCATCGTATATGTAAAGGCGCACTTTGTCGGCTTCGCGGCTATAGTAATTATTTCCGGTAATGCCATGATAATAAGGCACACTACCGGTCATAGCAGTAGCAATGTCCGATACATTACCGCCCGAAACAATATTATAATTTACATTTTTTAGCTTTGCCCCCTCTCCTACTATTTTCTTAAATCCAGCCGGATCGAAATAGCTCCAAAGCATATCCAAATGCTTTTGCTGTAAGCCGTCCACCATTATACCCACCACCAATCGAGGCGGCTCAACAGTAGCTTGACCCAACGCAACGCATTGAATTACAATCAGAAAAATGAAAAGTATTGTTATTTTAAATAATGACATTCTTAACTATAAACTATCGACTATAAACTATTTTTAATCCATTTATCCATAGCAGCCGCAGCTTTTCGCCCATCGCCCATCGCCAGAATAACCGTTGCGCCACCACGAACTATATCGCCACCGGCAAAAACAACAGGCACAGCGCTTTGCATAGTATCGTTATCTACCACAATAGTTCCCCATTTGGTAATTTCCAGTCCCATAACCGATTGTGGAATAAGCGGATTTGGCGAAACGCCCACACTTACAATCGCTTCGTCAATTTCGATGGTTTCGGTTTTACCCGCAACTTCCACCGGCGAGCGACGACCCGAAGCATCAGGTTCCCCAAGTTCCATAACTTGTAGAATAACATGCGTTACACGGCCTTGTTCGTTTCCTATAAATTCAATCGGATTGCGGAGTGTCATAAACTCAATTCCCTCTTCCTTAGCATGATGCACTTCTTCGAGGCGGGCAGGCATTTCTTCTTCCGAACGGCGATAAGCAATAATGGCACGGTCGGCACCCAAGCGTTTGGCTGTACGCACGGAGTCCATAGCTGTATTTCCACCACCCACTACCAATACTTTTTTGCCCAAAAATACCGGCGTATCCGAATCGGCACTCGCTGCATCCATCAGGTTTACACGCGTCAGGTATTCGTTGCTCGACATTACACCCACCAAATTTTCGCCTTTGATATTCATAAAGCGTGGTAATCCGGCTCCACTTGCTACAAAAACGCCTTTACAACCTTCTTCTTGTAATTCCTCAATCGTAATGGTACGACCAATAATACAATTCGTTACAAACTTCACACCTATGGCTCGCAAATTATTAATTTCCACATCCACAAACGCATTGGGCAAACGAAATTCAGGAATTCCGTATTTCAAAACACCGCCAATTTCGTGCAAAGCTTCGTAAACCGTAACATTGTACCCAAATTTAGCCATATCGCCGGCAAACGACAATCCGGCAGGACCCGAACCAACTACGGCGATTTTCATACCGTTGGGTTCTGCTATTTCAGGAATAGAAATATTGCCACTTTCGCGTTCGTAATCGGCTGCAAAACGCTCTAAATGACCAATTGCCACCGATTCTTTACCCATTTTCACATGAATGCAACGGGCTTCGCATTGTTTTTCCTGAGGACAAACACGTCCGCATACGGCAGGCAACGCCGATGTTTCTTTCAGCGTGCGGGCTGCTTCGAGGATTTCGCCTTTTTCGATGTGCTTTATAAAAGTAGGAATATGAATACCTACGGGGCAACCTTCCATACAAGTCGGGTTAGCACAATCAAGACAACGCTTTGCCTCCTCCATAGCCATTTCGAGCGTCAAGCCATTGTTCACCTCGAGGTTGTTGGTGCAACGCACCTTCGGGTCTTGCGCCGGCATTTGTACGCGGGGCAGGTTGGCACGGTCTTTTGCTTTTATCGAGTTGCGTAACTCTACACGCCAGGGTTGCGATCTTTCTTCTGTGATGTTCATTTTTGTTTCGTGTTTCTCGTTTCGTGTTTCGTGTATTGAGTTCTTTTTCAACCCGAAACCCGAAATAATTAATTAATTCCTGAGGCGCATTTCATTTTTTCCATTTCTTCACGCTCTATATCTTTGTAACCGCCCAGGCGCATCAACATTTCGTCGAAATCAACCTGATGGGCATCAAATTCGGGTCCGTCTACACATACAAATTTGGTTTTTCCACCTACAGTTACACGGCAGGCACCACACATACCCGTTCCGTCCACCATAATAGTATTGAGCGAAGCCAATGTTGGTACTTCGTATTTTTTAGTTAATAAACTTACAAACTTCATCATTATAGCAGGACCAATGGTAACACACAAATCCACTTTTTCGCGGTTAATTACCGACTCTACGCCATTTGTTACCAAGCCTTTTACGCCATACGAACCATCGTCGGTCATTACAATTACCTCGTCGGATAGCTCTTGCATTTGATCTTCGAGAATTATTAAATCCTTTGTGCGGGCAGCCAAAACGGTAATAACTTTATTTCCGGCTTTTTTCAGCGCATCCACAATAGGTAACATGGGTGCAGTACCCACACCCCCACAAGCACAAACAACGGTTCCAAAATTTTCGATATGCGTAGCTTTCCCGAGTGGACCCACCAAGTCGGTTATAAAATCGCCCTCGTTGAGGTTACACAGTTTGGTCGACGACACACCCATGCGTTGTACCACGAGTGTAATAGTGCCGCGTTGCAAATCGGCATCGGCAATGGTAAGCGGAATACGTTCACCTTTTTCGCCCACTTTTACCATTACAAAATGACCAGCCTTGCGCGATTTAGCAATCAGCGGAGCTTCCACTTCGAACATAATAACGTTTTCCGAAAAATGAACTTTGCGAATAATTTTATTCATATTATTGTGTGAATTTTTTAACGTGCAAAATTACAAAAAAAATTGCTAATTGCCACTGCCTTTGGAATATTCCGGTTTTGA
>DYSC01000120.1 GCA_020726365.1 Porphyromonas sp. | reverse complement strand
ATCACATCACCTCCCCGCCTTTTCCACCATTTCTTTAATCTTATCGTTGAATTTATTTTGTCTCAATAGTTTTTCGAGAGGAATGTGCATGCGGTAACACCAAAAATTACGAGGATTGCTTGGCACGTTAATTCGCTCAGCAAAAGGATGTTCTAAACAAAGTTTCGACTCCACAGCCATCCAATCCTGCCACGGAAGAATTATCCACATAGCATTCGAATCTAAATGTTGTTGCACAATTTTTTCGGCAATCCATTGTTCGCACTTTTCGGGAGCTGTGCCGTGCATTCCCAGCGCTCTGTTGTAAAAACGCTGTGTAATAGCAGCATCTTCTTCCCACCATGCACGTATCGGATTCATATCGTGCGTAGAAGTGGTGCACACCGACAAATAAGGTGCATCGGCAGGCATTGCAAATTCCGCATTTGGCTTTTTAGGCATTCGCTGAATTTCTAAACTCAGAATTTCGAGCGACTGCATTACTTCAGGTACCGAATCGGGCACCATGCCCAAATCTTCTCCACAAACCAACATATTGGTCGACGAAATAAGAGCCGGTAATTTTTGATAAGCCTTTTCTTTCCAAAATTCGTTATGTCGGTGGTAAAAATACTCCACGTAAAGCTTATCCAATTTGCGGCGTTGGTCTTCGTTCATGTCGATAAACGTAGCCGAACTATGCATCGAAATGCGTGGATGATATTTTTTGGGGTCGCGCAAATCGCGCAAAAAAAGTACCTCGCAATGTAATTTATACAATCCGTCGCGGATAAGCACTTCTTTATTTCCAAAATTGTAGCCCAGCGAAGCAAAATGCGTTTCTATTTTTTTTTGCGTATCGTATTCGGGCTTGAATTTGTAAAACTGCCAACCATCGGGCAACAGATATTCCCGTTTTACATCGTCGGTATATTTACCAAAAGTGGCGTATAACACATGTTCTTTGAGATAAGGTTTCGTCAGTCGGATTTCGTTCCACCAAATACCAGCTTGCTCTATTTCGCGCTGTGTGTACGGCAAAGCCGGATGAAAATTCCCTGTAAGTCCCCACACGTCGTTATTCGGAATTTCCCAGATTCGAAAAAAGCCCAAAATATGGTCGATACGGTACGCATCGAAATATTCAGCTAATTTAGCAAAGCGTTTTTTCCACCAACTAAAACCATCCTCTGCCATTCGCTCCCAATTGTATGTTGGGAATCCCCAATTTTGACCCGTTACCGAAAAATCGTCGGGTGGCGCACCGGCTTGTACCTCTGTGTTAAATAATTCGGACTCCACCCATGCATCCACACTGCGCGGACTAACACCAATCGGAATGTCGCCTTTGATTGCAACACCATTGGCACGGGCATAGTCGTGCACTTCGCTTAATTGTAGATGCAGGTGGTATTGTAAAAAATAAAAAAGTGAAATTTTTTCGTAATACTCCGAGCGTGGATTTGCCAATTTCTCAATTTCAAATTTATCATATTTACTATATTCCGGCCATTTACCAAACTCAGGTGTGCCGTACAAGTCGCGCAAAAACGAGAAAACAGCGTAAGGAACCAGCCATTCTTTGTTTTTTTCAAAAAATAATTTGTATTCTTTTTCGGCAAAAACTTTTTTAGAATCCTGTGCAAAAATTTCGAGAAAATACTCCCATTTTGTGCTCATTACGAGCTGATAATCCGAAAAAGTTTTATCGTTCAGCTCCGTGCGTTTTGCTTCGAACCATGCTATGCGTTCTTTGTTTCTGAGTTTTCCTGTTTTTTCTAAATTCAGGTAAATAGGATGCAAGGCATACACCGAAACAGCATTGTAGGGATACGAATCGTAATTGGTATGATAAAGTATGGTATCGTTTATCGGAAGTGTCTGAATCATCCGTTGACCGGTACGTTTAGCCCAGTCGACCATCAATTTAAGGTCGTTAAATTCGCCAATTCCAAAGCTTTTTTTGCTTCGCAACGAAAATACGGGAATTGCCACACCAGCAGCTTTCCACGAATCAATGGTGCGTAGGAAATGTTCATCGTGAACAATGGTAAATTCGTTGCTATCAGCAGCTTTTACAATGCGGTTCGGACCACCGCCCCATGCCAACACTTCGTCGGTAGCCGTATCTACAATCAGGTATTTGTATTCGAGCGGAAAAGTGAGTTGTTTGGTGTCGAGCAAGATTGTCCAATCGGGATAAGCACTTTCGTCGAGACGCACTTTCGTCGAAACATCCCAATTGCCAAGCGCTTCCTGATTGCCAGTAATGGCAAAATGGCGGTTTGGTTCCATTTGCGGGCAGTGCAACTGCAACAGCAAATTACCCTTTTTATTAACTTTAAAAGAAACTCTTTCTCTTTTGAAAAAAATATTCGAAAAAACAGATGAATTAAAAGGAGTATCGCCATACGGTCCACGCCAGCTATCGAAAATGCGCAACTGATTAGTTGGCTCATTCAGTGCAATTTGGCGAAGCGATCCTGTTTCGAAAAGTATCGTTTTATTAGGTTGACTTACGCCATAACGGTAAAAAATAGGTAGCGCTTTGCCGGAAAAATCCACCTCAACCGTCCAATTTCCCTTATCATCACACTGCATGCCTACAGTTTCGAAAATTTGACTATTATTTCCGGCATTATCGTAAAAAAACAAATTAAGAACCTGCCCCCAACTTGTTTTAAAATGTATTTGAAAGTGAATTTTCATGTTAGTCGCATTTTATTATACAAACATACGATTCGTACTTGTAAATCAATCCCGAATTATTGACAGAAGATCTTAAAACAACGCAAACGATTGAAAAACAAAGAACCTTCTAAGATTTCTCAGAAGGTTCTTTTCGAAGAGGTTCGTGGCGGATTCGAACCGCCGTAAACGGTTTTGCAGACCGGTGCCTAACCACTCGGCCAACGAACCTTGTTTTTCGGAGTGCAAAGATAGTGTTTTTTGACGAAATAAACAAAACGTTTTTTTTGAAAAGTAAATTGTCCGCTATTTTTTAACATCATTATTTGTTCAAAATATTGTTTTTAAAGCGAAGTTAGTTATATTTGCAGCTATAAATAATCATCCAACAAATGACAATAATTGAACTAAAATCCAATCTTCATAGCCTGATTGAGAATATTAACGATAAAAATATATTGTCTGGTTTCTACCAATTGCTTATCAAAACTAAAAAAATAAAGTTGGATTGCTATGGAACAAGCTATCATTTGAACAACAAAATGATTTAATGTACATGCAACAATTCCTTTCCATTTTAAAACAATACTGGGGTTATGATGCTTTCAGACCGCTTCAGGCTGACATAATTCAAAGCATAGCTTCGGGAAAGGATACGTTGGGATTAATGCCAACCGGTGGAGGAAAATCGCTTACTTTTCAGGTGCCGGCAATGGCTATGGAAGGAGTTTGTATTGTGGTTACGCCGCTTATTGCGTTAATGAAAGACCAGGTTGAAAACCTGAAAAAACGCGACATCAGGGCTGCTGCCATATATTCGGGCATGACCAACGACGAAATTATGCTCACGCTCGATAATTGTGTGTTCGAAGCCTATAAATTCCTGTACGTTTCGCCCGAACGACTTGCCACGGTGCTTTTTTTAGAAAAAATACGTCAAACGCGAGTTTGTATGATTGCTGTCGACGAGTCGCACTGTATTTCTCAATGGGGCTACGATTTTCGTCCTTCGTACCTGCGCATTGCCGATATTCGCGAAATTTTGCCCGACGTGCCTATATTGGCGCTTACTGCTACTGCCACACCCGAAGTGGTAGACGATATTCAGGAAAAATTGCATTTCCGAGAAAAAAATCTGTTTCAGAAAAGCTTTTCGCGCTCCAATCTGGCTTATGTGGTGCGCACGACAGAAAACAAAGACGAACATTTGCTCAAAATACTGAATAGCGTTCCCGGAACCTCGGTGGTGTATGTGCGTAACCGCAAGAAGACCAAAGAAGTGGCTGAATTTCTGATTACAAACGGCATTGCAGCCGAGCATTTTCATGCCGGACTAAAAAACGAAACCAAAGACGAACGACAGCAACGTTGGAAAAATGGCGATACGAGGGTCATCGTATCAACCAATGCTTTTGGAATGGGCATTGACAAAGCAGAAGTACGTACGGTGGTGCATTTGGATTTGCCTGATTCGCTCGAAGCGTATTTTCAGGAAGCGGGGCGTGCAGGGCGCGACGAGAAAAAAGCGTTTGCCGTATTGCTATACAATAATGGCGATGCTGTAAAAATGCGTAAACGCGTGTCCGATTCGTTTCCCGGAAAAGAAGTGGTCGTGAAAATTTACGATTCGCTTTGCAATTATTACCAAATTGGTGTTGGCTCGGGTCTCGAACGGGTTTTTGCATTCGACATTGCTGATTTTTGTGTGCACTATAAATTGCCTATTCTGATTACACACAATGCACTTAAACTGTTACAACAGGCTGGTTATATTGAGCTTACCGATGAACAGGAAAACTCGTCGCGCGTACTTTTTATAGTCGACAGGGAAAATCTCTACAAGTTCCACCAATCGCCCGAGCAGGATAAACTGATTCATATTTTGCTACGCTCCTACACCGGATTGTTTACCGACCCGGCTTATATCAACGAAGATTTGCTAGCAAAACGCATGGAATGGACACGCGAACGGGTTTACGATGAATTGGTTTTATTATCCAAAGAACGTATTATCGAATACATTCCACGAAAAAAAACACCATACATCACTTTTACGCTTGAGCGACAGGAAACGGAACGCATAGTGCTTGGCAAAGAAGCGTACGACGACCGCCGCGATCGCTACATTACCCGTGTGAAAAGTGTATTGGATTATGCCAAAGAAGAAAACGTGTGTCGTAGTCAGGTATTACTTTCTTATTTTGGCGAAAAAAACACCAAATCTTGTGGCCAATGCGATGTTTGCCTGAAAAACAAAGAAAACGAAGTTAGTACTGATTTGTTTGAAAAAATCAAAACTGCTGTTTTTGATATTCTAAGAACAGAACCATTACCCATAAATTCACTCTTACGTAAAATCCCTTTCAAAGAACCGCAAGCCATTCAGGTAATTCGCTTTCTGATTGACAACGGACATATTGAAGAGAATGAATTGATGCAGCTGAACGAAAAGAAATAAAGCTAAATAAATGCCAACCAACGCAAACAAGTAGCGGTTGGTTGTAGGTTTTTTGGAGGAAGTTATAAACAACAAGCAAGTGATGGCGCGACTTTGAGTCGCGCCATCACTTGCTTCGAATTGCGAGCTGTGGGTGCAATGTTGCAGG
>DYSC01000119.1 GCA_020726365.1 Porphyromonas sp. | reverse complement strand
AGTCGGAAAAAGGCAAACAGTTTTTCGCCCGGGTATGGTTCAACTCATTCTCATAATAGCCAGGCGGGACTTGAAGTACTCAAACCGATCGTATAAATAGGCCGGATTGCCGACATGAAAACGCACTTCCAAAATTGGGTCATCCTACTTTAGAAGCGTATCTATATCAACCTTTTGCAACGACAATTAAAATTTCGGTGAAAATTTATATTTTCCTAAACGTAGCCGGTTTTCCACTCTGGCTATCTGTCGAAATCCAGACTTGGAAATCGCCTGGTTCGGTACGTTTAACTAAATTTGCATTGTAAAATGCCAATTGCTCGTTATTGAGCATAAAGCTGACAGTCTTTGTCTCACCCGCTTTAAGATGTATTTTTCGGAAGTCTTTCAACTCACGTACAGGACGAGCCAGCGATGCCACCAAATCGCGAATGTATAATTGAGCCACTTCTTCAGCATCATATTTCCCTGTATTTGTTATGTTGCAACTCACTGTTATCGTTTTGCCATCTTGCAATTTATTACTCGACAAACTTACATCCGAATAGCTGAAAGAGCTATAAGAAAGACCGTACCCAAAATGGAACAAAGGACTATCGCCTGCATCTAAATAATAGCTGGTGAATCCAATAGATGTTTGTGTGGCTCCAACCGGAATGCTATCAATTAAGTCAATATTCTGAGCCGGACGACCGGTCATTTTATGTGCGTAATAAATTGGAATTTGCCCCACCATTCGAGGAATGGTTACGGGAAGTTTTCCTGATGGAACAGCCTTTCCGAAAATCAAATCTGCTAAAGCCGGACCTGCCATAGTACCACCATGAAAAGCATATAATACAGCATCGGCATTATTCAATTCAGTTCCAATTGTCAACGGTCGTCCAGCCATAACCACCATAACCAATGGTTTTCCTGTAGCTTTCAATGCTGCTATTAATTCACTTTGCGCTCCGGGAAGATTTATGTCAGCCCTACAACGAGCTTCACCGGAAATTATAGCTTCTTCGCCAACAAACACAAGAACTACATCCGCACTTTTAGCAGCATCAACTGCTTTTTCGATACCTTGCTGGTTTTTATCCCGACTGTATGTTAAGCCTTTTTCGGCTATAATACTTACTTCGTTACCTACTAATTGTTGAATGGCTTTTAACGGAGTTACGCTGTGTTCGGGTTCTGCATCAAAACACCATGTTCCTAATTGATCCGCCTGTGAATCTGACAGAGGTCCGATTATGGCTAACTTTTTGGTAGCAGTAGTCAATGGCAATAAATTGTTATCGTTTTTCAGCAGAATGGCACCCTCAATAGCAGCTTGTTTCGCTTTTTGAAGCGATTCTTGCGTATAGTAAGGCATAGGATTCTGCTCCTTCACATAGGGGTTTTCGAATAATCCTAATCTCATTTTTAACCGAAGAATATTTCGTACAATGGCATTTACTGTTTTTATGGATACCTCTCCAGATTTAACCAATGATTCGAGATGGTTCGTATAAGCAAAGCTCATCATGTCGACATCTACGCCAGCCTCAACTCCCATTTTAGCTGCATTCTTCAAATCGGTACAGACTCCATGTGATATCATTTGTTGAATAGAACCCCAATCACTCACCAATACGCCGTTATATCCCCATTCTTTTCGCAAAATATCTTTGTTCAAATGTACGTTTGCCGATGAAGGAATGCCGTTAATATCGTTAAACGAGCACATAAAAGAAGCCACACCAGCTTCTGAGGCTGCCTTAAAAGAAGGTAAATAAACATCGCGCAATTGCACTTCCGGAATCCATGTGGTATTGTAATCTTTGCCAGATTCTGTAGCTCCGTATCCAGCAAAATGCTTTGCACAAGCAGCGATAGAAGTTGGGGCGGAGAGATTATCCCCCTGAAAACCTTTCACCATGGCTGCTCCAAAAACAGAGGTCAAATATGTATCTTCGCCACACGATTCGGCAATGCGACCCCAACGAGGATCGCGCGTAATGTCAATCATAGGAGCAAAAGTCCATTTTATCCCTGCAGCACTTGCTTCCATGGCTGCCACGCGAGCACCATTTTCAGCTAATTGAGGATTCCATGTTGCAGCCTGTCCTAAAGGTATAGGAAAAATAGTTTTGAAACCGTGAATAACATCGCGGGCAAATATTAATGGAATCCCAAGTCGTGTTTCTTCTACTGCGATGCGCTGAAGCTCATTGCTTTTTTTTGCATCTACAATATTTAAAAAACTTCCAACAGAACCAGACCTGATAGTTTGTTCCATTTCAGCACTATTATTCCATTCGTTAAGTTGGTTCATTTGCCCAATTTTTTCCTGTAAAGTCATTTTTGTAAGCAATGAATTAATTTTTGCTCCCATAGAGCCTTTGTCTTGTGGCTTGAATGACGCAAGAAGCAGGAAGGAAATCAGAAGTAATAAGCTGTTTTTCATACAATTATATTATTTACGCGCGTTTGAATTTAAGAATTTGTGTTATTTATTAGATACATAATTATAACTCTACATGATAGAATTCACAAATCTAACATGTAGAGTTATAATTAAATCGAAATTGATTACTTGATAAAAATTTTGGTTGTTTTATTATCCACGTTTACAAAATAGAAACCCGATACAAGGTTCAAATTTAAAATTTTGTGATTGACATTTAATTTGCCATTATCAACTAACTGACCCAAAGCATTGAAAATGAAATAGTCAGCTTTTTCTTTTGCAACGATATTTATTTTATTTAAGCCATCAACAAATACTGAATTAGGTAGTATATCAGAGTTTGTATATACATTTGTTGTAGTACCTTGCACTTTAAACAACAAGCTAAAACGGTTCTCATTGAGTGTTGATGCACTTGTATTAAATGTGTATTTTGTATCAGTGGTTAGCTCTGTAACGGTTGAAAGTTGTTTGTCCAACAAATATACTTTCACATTGCTATAGAAATTTATTAATTCTACAAGCTCTATTGACAAATCTCCTTCTGTTCCATAACTATATCCAATAGCTAACTGCTCATTATCTACAATTTCATTCAAGCCATTAATTACTAATTTCTCGGCATCAACTGTGGTATATATTTCAGGTTGATTTGATTTGTTATTAAAAAATTTCGGGGAATCGTAACTTTCGTAATGATAAGATGCATTTGGGTGGACACAAACTAATGCCTCATCTGAATACGATTGGTTAGTAATCCGCAACCGAATTAATTTTGTTTCATCGATGGATTTTACTTTTAGCATATTACGTTCTTCATCAATATGACTACGCATAGTATTCTCGAATGACAAAGTACCACTCGTTTCACCTTCTTTTAAACGTACCCAAAACGCTTGCATAGGTGGAATCAACTTTGTAGCCTTATTAACTCCATTTGTAGTGGCAACATTCAGACTTCCGTTGTAAGTGTCGTAAGTATAAGCTCCTCCAGATGTTTTGGTACGATACCACATAGTGGAAAGAACCTTTGCTGTTGTTGTGTCCACCTTTGACCAATCCAAGTATGATGGATAAGGATTTGCCACCAAATTAAACCCAGGTTTATCAGCCAATGCGGTACGTGTCAAACCTATTGATTGTGGTCCTGAATTGAAAGCTCCAATGTAGGTTATGGTTGTGGCTCCACTGGGTTGAGCAATATATCCCTTCGAAGGGGTCATTGCAGCTCCGCCGGACACTACTACCCATGCACTACTAGCTTCATCGTATATGTAATAAGTTTGTCCTGAGGGTACTGTTGCACCTGAAACAGGGGACGAAATATACCAATTGCGAGCTGATGGCAAATACTGTTCTACCGAACTTTGCCCCGATACGCTAAGACTACCTTTGTCGATAAAAGTACCTAAATATCCTAAAATATCACTTTTCAATTTTATGTCGGTAACAGTGAGGGTATCAGAAGGTTCAATTGTGAGTTTAGCTTTACCTTCGACAGTCATTGATTTAATCGTTTTGGAAACATCTACAGTATATGTACCTGAATATACGGTAAATGAAGTATTTGCTAAAACAGCATCTGAAAAACCCGACTCGCTTAGTTTAAAAATAGTTGTATTTGAATTTGATCGATTTATCAGTCGAAGGTCATCAAAGTAATAGGTGTAATCAACATCACGTGTTTTTTCCATATCGAAGAATATTACAATTTTAGTATATAGTCCACTTGTAGCACCCGAGAGATTAAAACTCAGCTCCTCCCATTCATTTACTTTTGTATTTATTACTACATTGTCTCGAACTTGTGAACCATCAGCATTTTCGAGTTTGAGATTTATTTTTATTCCTGATTGCGGCGAGTAAACTTTTAAAGTGAATTTTGAATAAGTACTAATTACCAAAGGATCAAGTGGTGATGAGGTGTAAATACCTGTATAATCTTGACCTCCATTCCCCGAAGATGGTTTCGTTGAACTTGCAACTCTCGCACTTGTATTTATTCCACTGCTTAATGGATTGTCAGTTTCACTAAATGTAGCACCTGCAAAACCACCGAATGTTAAATCAATATTGTCATAATCAGCATATACACTTTCATAAAGTGGGTTTTTACCATTAAAAGAAATTTCATCGATGTAGCAAACAACATCACTACTTCTATCACGACTATCGGGCATAATAACTATTTTATGAAATGTTTTCCCTATTTCACTCGTAAAATCGAAAGTTATTTCTTCCCACTCATTTATTTTTGTGTTGGGAACATATTTGACTGCATATTTAGTATTCTCCGAAAAATCTTGAATTTTGAATGCAACTGTACTGGCTATCGGCTTATAAACCATCATTTTGATAATACAGTTATCGGCTGTTATTGTAAATGGTGTTGAATTGTCATTGCTAGCATTTGTCACAAACCAAAAACCTGCCCAGTTCTGTCCTGCATCAAGTATGTTCATTTTAATACATTTAGCTGTCGTGTTAATACCTGATGGATTAGGATTGTCTGTTCTTGATAAATTTGCATTATCCTGTGGATAGGGTCCATTCTCGAACTGATTTAATACATAATTGTGACCAACGCCAGCATCTTCCCAGTCAATATTGGTCTGAGCTTTAATAGTTGAAACTGCTGCAAATAACAATGCTACAGCTGCAAAAATTCTTGTAAGTGTTTGCATGATAATTTGTTTTATTAGTATAGATGCTTGTACCGCCAGGGTTAATATATTGATTATAAACGTATAGGCTATTTAAAAAGCCATTTTTCTTATGAGTAAATCGAAGATTGTCTCCATATTTGAGCGTCTATTGTACCTAAAGTGGTATTCATCAAGTTATCCTGCCATACGAGTTTATATTGTGCAAACGAAATAGAGCAGTATGTGA
>DYSC01000118.1 GCA_020726365.1 Porphyromonas sp. | reverse complement strand
AATAGTATCTAAGCCACAAATATATTTATTTCATTGATTGCAAATATATTAATTATCATTATGAATATATTCTCTTAGCCACATAAGTATTTTCAAACACGTCAAACAATTGGTTAATAATGATTTACGAAATAATTAACCTACTATAACAGTAACTTCCGATTTAAACCATGTTCCTGACCAAAAGCGAAAATCCGATTGAAGTGGTAAAAAGCGATACTGCTATGAAAATCAGCTTGGTAGTTTGTACAATAGCTATTGTAGTTGTAGGATTATTCAGTTATATTTACAATCAAATTGCAGCGTTCGGATTTGGGATGTAAGCCCATTATTTTTCTATTTCATTTTTATAATCTTCGAGCACTTTAATGGCATTATCGAAGTCTTTTTCGAAAACCATCAGGCATAATCCCTGGTTAATATCGCCAAACATGGGTAGTAATTCAACAATATCTTCGTTGTTGAGCGAGGATTCAATGCCGTTTTCTCGTAATAATTCCTGATCAAACATGGCTTCAACCATGGTTTCGTAATTTTTCAGAATAGTCAGTTTGTCTTCCATAAGGCGATTAATTTAAGGGTAATACACGTTTGATTCGATTTCATTTTTAAAACAACGAACTCCATCGAATTGTTTAGACTTTGGTGAATAAGATATACCCAATTATTGTCATTTTTTTGTTACTTTTGCAACGTTAAAAAATGAGATATGTCATCACCACAACTACCCGACCATATTGTATACGCACCGCCTGTAATTGAGTTTGTTACGGTTGTAGCCGAAACCTGTTTGTTTTTGGAACAAGCTACCGAACAAACCCGCGAGGAATTTATCACCCGCTCGGTAAAACTGTTGCCATTATTGTACCTCAAAGCTTCGGTATTGTCAATTCCCGAACCGGTATTCGACGACCAAACCGAACGATTTGTAACGGAAGAAGATTATTTGTACGTAAAAAAACAGGTGGAGCAATTGTTGGGAGCCGACGACTCGTATCTCGAGGTTTTCCACCCCGATATGGCTATCAGCGATACACCCATAGCGGCTTTTATTTCGGAAGATTTGGCGGATGTGTATCAAGAAATCAAAGATTTTGCTGCCAACTACCAAACTATGGATACCGACATTATGAACGATGCATTGGTGGGATGCCTCGAAGCTTTTGGGCAACATTGGGGACAAAAAAACCTCAATGCACTCAAAGCATTGCATGCTATCCTACACAGCGACAGCTTTTTACAAAGCGACGAATTGGAAGGCAACACCGCAAAATTAAATCGCAATTCTTTTCTGAATTTTTTGCATGATGAAGATGATAATGTGGATGAACGAATGCTTTTTTAAAAAACAGCTAAAGCATGTTTAAATCAAAAATAACAAAAGAAGAAGTCAACCAACTACCCGTGGTGGCATTCGATGGTAAAATAACGCTTGTCGACAAACCGGAACAGGTTGCCGATGCCATAGCAAAACTACGCCGGAGTGAGTTCCTGGGCGTTGATACCGAAACCCGCCCTTCGTTTACGCGTGGAATACGTTACAAAATTTCGCTTTTACAGATTTCGAATTTGGAAGAATGTTTTCTGTTTCGTCTAAATCACATTGGCTTCCCTACCGAATTGGCAGAGCTATTAGCTGATGAAAATATTATGAAAGTTGGTTTAGCACTACGCGACGATTTTGCCGGACTAAACCGACTTACAAAATTCAAGCCTGCCAATCATGTCGATATTCAATCGGTAGCCAAAGAATATGGTATACTCGAGCTGGGCTTACAAAAAGTTTTTGCCATCATTTTTAATCGAAAAATATCCAAAGCCCAGCAGCTAACAAACTGGGAAAGCCCTGAACTTACCGAACAGCAACAACGTTACGCTGCCACCGATGCATGGGCAAGTTTACTGATTTACATGCAATTACTTCGCGAAAAAAAACTCCCAAAGAAACATGTTGAAAAACTAATTTCCGATGCAAACGCTGAACAAATTGCACTACAACAAGCAAAAGCCATAGCCGTAGAGACGGGGCGTGCCACGTCTTAAAGGTAAAAATTAGAAGTTACCCTTGTTCTGTTACAAGTTTTTCTGATTTATACCCTTGTTTTATAACAAAAATATTGTATCTTTATGCACAAATGTATTAATAAAGTGGCTCTACCCTTATTATTAGTTACTTTTGTAAAAAAAATCAATGACAAAAATACATTTAAAACCCAAAAAAGAAGAAAGCTTATTGCGATTTCATCCTTGGGTATTTTCAGGAGCTATTCAGCGCATCGAGGGCAAGCCCGCTGAGGGCGATTTAGTTACAGTGGTCGATTGTAACCTCAACTTCCTTGCTATTGGTCATTATCAGATTGGTAGTATTGCCGTGCGCGCTGTTAGCTTTACCGAAACTGAAATAAATAACGCTTTTTGGAAACAGAAAATCCAAAATGCATATCAACTGCGGGTTGCCATTGGATTAGTTTCGGCAACAAATAATTCGTACCGATTGGTACATGGCGAAGGCGATAGTTTGCCCGGATTAATTGTAGATGTTTACGATGATACGGCTGTAATGCAGGCGCATTCCATAGGTATGCATCACACACGTATGCAATTAGCTGAAGCAATTGTTGCTTGCATTCCCGAAATTAAAAATGTGTTTTACAAATCGGAAACTACTCTACCATTCAAAGCACAAATTGAACCGGAAGATGGCTATTTAATCGGCTCAAATACAAAAGAATACAAGGCTATTGAAAACGGGTTGGAATTTCAGGTTGATTGGCTGAAAGGTCAAAAAACAGGCTTTTTTATCGACCAACGCGAAAACCGCTCCTTGCTCGAACATTACTCGAATGGGAAATCGGTGCTGAATATGTTTTGCTACACCGGAGGTTTTTCGGTATATGCCATGCGTGGCGGCGCTACCGAAGTACATTCGGTAGATAGTTCGGCAAAAGCCATTGAACTAACCAACAAAAATGTGGAGTTGAATTTTCCCAACGATAGTCGCCATGCTGCTTTTGTCGAAGATGCTTTTAAATACCTGAATGCCAACGAACAAAAATACGATATTATTGTTTTAGACCCACCGGCATTTGCCAAACACCGCGAGGCGCTTCGCAATGCACTAAAAGGCTATAAGCGACTAAATGCCAAAGGATTGGAAAAAATTAAACCCGGAGGAATCTTGTTCACATTTTCGTGTTCGCAAATCGTTACCAAAGAACAATTCCGCTTAGCTGTTTTCAGCGCAGCTGCCGAAACAGGACGTAATGTACGCATTTTGCACCAACTTTCGCAACCCGCCGACCATCCTATCAATATTTACCATCCCGAAGGCGAATATCTGAAAGGACTGGTTTTATGGGTTGAATAAAGGTAGAAATTAGATGTTAGAAATTAGAAATTAGATGTTAATGAATTGACTGCCATTTTTGAAACAATTCTCAAAAAAATGAATAATAAATAAGTTTCCTTACTTCAATAATCTTTTTTTCTTATAATTTCTAATTTCTAACTTTATATGTCGATTTTACTCATTACATCACCACTTACCCAATTAAATACGCCTTACCCCGCTACAATGCAGTTGACGGGTTTTTTGCATTCGCGTGGTGTGGATGCCTCACAAGCTGATTTGAGTATTGAGCTTATCGAAAAACTTTTCACAGCCCAACATATAACTACCATTTTTGAAATTCTAAGTGAATGTAAACTGACTAAACCACATCGAATTTTAGTCCAACACGCTAACTTTTTTATTCAGAATATTGAACCCGTCATGCGTTTTTTAAGCGGCAGAGACAGTTCGTTGGCATTGCGGTTCAGCAATTTGGAGTATTGGCCTGTATCCAAACGTAAACCAGAACCCGACGACATGGAATGGGCGTTTGGAACTATTGGTAATCACGACCGCGCTACGCATCTTTGTACGTTGTTTATTAAAGATTTGTGTGAGCTTATTCAAAAATACATTGACCCGCATTTCGAACTGATACGTTATGCTGAGTCGCTTTGTTTACATTTGCCGGAATTTGAACCACTTCAAAAAGAATTGGAAAAACCCCTGAATTTTATCGACACACTTTTAATTGAAATTTTTACCGAAAAAATTCAGAAACTCAAACCTGATTTTGTAGGATTTAGTGTGCCATTTCCGGGAAATTTGTACAGTGCACTACGTTGTGCTCAATGGCTCAAAATAAATGCTCCCAAAACCAAAATTGTTATGGGCGGAGGCTACGTAAACACCGAACTACGCCAAATTACCGATCCTAAAATTTTTGATTATATCGACTACCTTACTTTCGACGATGGCGAGTTGCCGTTGCTTCGCTTGCTTACCGACGGCGATTTAGTGCGTACCATCGTTAGAAACCAGATATGTGAACTCGAACGCATTAATTTCGATAGCATCGAAAATATTCGATTTGCCGATGCCGGAACGCCCGATTATGATGGCGTAATGCAAAACAATTACATAAACCTGATTGAATTAACCAACCCCATGCATGCACTTTGGAGCAACGGACAGTGGAATAAGCTCACACTCGCTCACGGTTGCTATTGGGCAAAATGCGCCTTTTGCGATGGTACGCTCGATTACATAAAACGGTTCGAAAAAGCACCAGTAGAGTTGTTGGTAGACCGAATGGAAACATTGATGCAGCAAACAGGCATATCGGGTTTTCACTTTACCGACGAAGCGGCACCGCCTGCTGTTTTGCGAAAATTAGCCGAAGAGATTATTCGCAGAGGCTTAGTAGTTAGCTATTGGACAAATATTCGTTTCGAAAAATCGTATAATGCCGAATTGTGCTATTTATTAGCGAAATCGGGCTGTATAGCTATTGCAGGAGGTCTTGAGGTTGCATCACCCCGAGTATTAGCATTGATAAACAAAGGAATAACCATCGAGATAGCACGTGAGAGTATGAAAAACCTTTCGGAAGCCGGAATAATGACTCACGCTTACCTGATGTACGGATTCCCGACGCAAACAGCACGCGAAACTATCGAATCGCTCGAAGTGGTACGAAGCTTATTTGCTGACAATTACCTACATTCCGCCTTTTGGCATCGTTATGCTATGACTATTCACAGTCCATCAGGACAAAACCCCGATAGCGTAGGAGCTGTTTCGTTACAGAAAAAACCAAATATTTTTTCGAACAACGAAATACCTTTTAGTACAAACAACGAAATTGATTTGGATTTTTACGGCAATGCACTTCGAATTGCCACACTAAACTATATGCAAGGGGCTGGTTTCGATATTGATGTAAAAAAATGGTTCGAAAAGAAATAAAAAAACCGATTTGACATGAAAGTCGAATCGGTTTTATTTTATAAATGTAAATAATT
>DYSC01000117.1 GCA_020726365.1 Porphyromonas sp. | reverse complement strand
GGTTCTACCCTTATTTGTACCAACACAAATAAGGGTAGAACCGCAAGAATTATTACCTTAGATGCCGAAATTATTCCCAAAAAAGTAATATTTCATTTATTTTCGGTTGTATAGTTCATTTTTTAAAAAAGAATTGATTAATTTTGTTTGAGATTAACTTGAATTGTTTATATTTGCGGCGTAAAAACAATGACTGAAACAAACAGTCGAATATACTAACTAAAATTTTTTTTAACATGGAACAATTGGTAGACAAAATTAAAGCTGAATTTGCAGCTTTTGCAACTGATGCAAGCTTACAAGTAGAAAAAGGTAACAAAGCTGCAGGAACACGCGCTCGCAAAAGTTCGTTGGATTTGGAAAAACTTTTGAAAGAATTTAGAAAAGTTTCTATCGAAGAATCAAAAAAATAATCTTCGATTTCAGAATTAAAGGAGTTGTTTGGTGAATATACGAACAGCTCCTATTTTTTTTGTAAACTAATTATTTCTTAGACTTTTCCACACAAAAAAAAATCAACTACAGTTTACACATTGAAACAAGTTTCCATTTGTGATTAAAAAATCGTTTTTTTGATTAAACTTATACTAATCAGACAATAAAAATTTCAGGTTTAAACAAGATAGTCTGTTGGTTAATTTGTTGAAATATTTTCGATAATTTATTCCTACATTCCCTACTTTTACTGTACCTTTACTGCTCATAAAAATCATAAATTCTCTCCCATTATAATGAAAGATATGCTGCAAAGCCGACACATTGGTGTTTCGGAAAAGGAAGAAGCATTGATGCTCAAAAAAATTGGTGTCTCGTCGCTCGAAGAACTTATTAATCAGACTATTCCTTCGAATATTCGATTATCAACCCCATTAGAATTACCGCAAGCGCTAAGCGAACGACAATTTGCAAAGCACATTGCCGCACTTGGTTCGAAAAACAAAGTTTTCACATCATATATAGGTCAGGGTTGGTACAATACGGTTTTGCCGGCAGTTATTCAGCGCAATATTTTTGAAAATCCATCGTGGTACACTTCTTACACGCCTTATCAGGCCGAAATTTCACAGGGAAGATTAGAAGCTTTGCTGAATTTTCAGACTGCGGTGTGCGATTTTACGGGAATGCCATTGGCCAATGCATCGTTGCTCGACGAAGCCACTGCCGCTGCCGAGGCTATGACCATGATGTACAACTTACGAAGCAGGGATCAGATAAAAGCCAATGTAAATAAGCTTTTTGTAGATAAAAATGTGTTTCCACAAACGCTGGCTGTGCTCAAAACGCGCTCAAAAGTTCAGGGAATTGAGTTGGAAATTGGAAATTGGGAAAATAAAAAATTAGATAATAGTTACTTCGGGGCATTGGTTCAATATCCAAACAGCAACGGGAATATTGAGGATTACAGCGAATTTACAACCTCAGCTCATGCCCTGAATTGCAAACTGGCAGTGGCTGCCGACATACTCAGTTTGGCACTACTCACACCTCCGTGTGAATGGGGTGCCGATATTGTTTTCGGCTCTACCCAACGTTGGGGAATTCCGATGAACTATGGAGGTCCTGCTGCGGCTTATTTTGCAACCCGCGAGGAGTTTAAACGCGACATGCCCGGACGAATTATTGGCGTAAGCAAGGATGCAAACGGTAAAACGGCTTTGCGTATGGCGCTGCAAACCCGCGAGCAACATATAAAACGCGAAAAAGCAACTTCGAATATTTGTACGGCGCAGGCACTTTTGGCAACTATGGCAGGAATGTACACCGTTTATCATGGCGCTGATGGAATTAAAATAATTGCAGAGCGCATTCATGCTTGCGCCACTTATATAAACGAAATATTGCCGGTTTACGGCTATTCGCAGGGAAACGAGAACTTCTTCGATACACTCAAAGTTTCATTGCCCGATGGTATTACTGTTAAACAGTTGCGTGCTGTAGCTGAGCAGTTTGAAGTAAATTTCCGCTATTTCGAATCGGGCGAATTCGGTATTAGTTTCGACGAAACCACCGATGTGGACGATTTGAATACATTGATTGAGGTATTGGCTACTGCCGCCAACAATGCTCCGGTTTATGTGGAGGAAGAGGAATTAGACGATTTGAAATCGTTCGACGAAGCATTCGAACGAAGTTCGGAATACCTGTCACACGACGTTTTCGACAGCTATCACAGCGAAACAGAAATGATGCGTTATATAAAGAAACTGGAGCGCATGGATATTTCGCTTACACATTCAATGATTTCATTGGGTTCGTGTACCATGAAACTGAATGCTGCATCGGAAATGCTTCCACTCAGTCGCCCTGAATGGAACAGTATCCATCCTTTAGCTCCAAAGAATCAAACACTTGGCTATAATCAACTTATTCCCGAATTAGAAGAATATTTGTCCATCATCACCGGCTTTGCAGCTTGTAGTTTGCAACCCAATTCGGGTGCAGCAGGTGAATTTGCAGGACTAATGACCATAAAATCGTACCACGAATCGCGTGGAGAATCGAATCGTTCAGTAGTTTTAATTCCGGCTTCGGCACATGGTACTAATCCGGCATCGGCAGCTCAGGCAGGAATGGATATTGTGGTTGTGAAATGCGATGAGAATGGCAATACCGACCTTGTAGATTGGAAAGAAAAAGCGGAAGCCAACAAAGATAATTTGCTGGGCTGTATGATTACCTATCCATCCACACACGGAATTTTCGAATCAACCATCCATGAAATGTGTGATGTTATTCATGCTTTTGGTGGAAAAGTATATATGGATGGCGCCAATATGAATGCACAGGTTGGCTTGACAAATCCCGGAACAATTGGAGCCGATGTTTGTCATCTGAACCTACATAAAACTTTTGCAATACCGCACGGAGGTGGTGGTCCCGGCGTTGGTCCGATTTGTTGTACTGCCGATTTAAAACCTTTTTTACCAAGTACCGAATTTGGTAAAAACACAGTTGCAGGTGCGCCATATGGCAGTGCAGGTGTTTTGCCAATTACCTACGGCTATATTCGTATGTTAGGCGAAGACGGATTAACAGCATCAACCAACTATGCCATTTTAAATGCCAATTACTTAGCCGCATTGCTCAACGAATCGTACGGAGTGCTTTACAAAGGCGAAAACGGACGTGTAGGTCATGAGTTAATTCTGGAATGCCGTAATTTCAAAGCGAGTTCGGGCGTTACCGAATCGGATATTGCTAAACGCCTAATGGATTATGGTTTTCATGCGCCAACGCTTTCATTCCCGGTTCACGGAACTTTAATGATTGAACCTACCGAAAGCGAGTCGAAAGCGGAATTAGACCGTTTTGCCACAGCTATGTTGCAGATTTATGCAGAAATAAAAGAAATTGAAAACGGCGAAGCTGACAAAACCGACAATGTATTACTTAATGCACCTCACCCCGAATATGCTATTGTTGACGACAATTGGAATCACTTGTATTCACGCAAAAAAGCAGCTTATCCGACCAACTGGGTAGCCGAAAATAAGTTTTGGGTAAATGTGGCTCGTGTAGATAATGCTTTTGGCGATCGAAATTTAATGTGTACCTGCCGCCCAACAAGCGAATGGGAATAAATCTATAAACATCGAAAAAGGAACAAACCAACTATACCATAATTTGGATTTTCGGCCGAAGTATGCGGAGTGCGAACTCCAAAACTGCGAATATCAACCGAAACTACACTTCCAATAACGTTTGGTACTATATCGCGGGCAAAATTACACGCGGGTTGGGACAACGCTTTTCCGGTGTATCCATTTTATGATCCCATATTAACACCGTACTATTCGGACTCGATTCTAAATTCAGGAATAACAATACATTGTTTTTTAGTTATTCAATTGTCAATCATTTAACAACTTGCGAACCAACGGTCAGTGCAGCTAAAATTGAATTAATAAACTATTTGTTCAAAAATATTTATCACTTTTTTTGCCCGCGTGTTTTTGGTTTTCCGTATTTTAGGCGCATGGCTTCGGCTCTACGGATTTTGTTGTTTACCTTTTTGTTTTTATCGCTTTTTTCGTGAAAAGCCGGACCGGCTTCCTCTTTGGCAGGAACTTTAACCAATACATTCTTCATCACCACTTTTGGAAGTTCGTCTTCGGTCAGAATAGTTGAAATCTCAACCTCTTCGGGCATTTTCATGGTGGCAATTTTACAACCCATCATTGTTTCGATGTTTTTGCGTAATTCGGCATCGGCTTTGGTGATAAACGCCAACGCAACACCTTTTTTGTCGGCACGTCCGGTTCGGCCAATGCGGTGCATATAACTTTCGGGAACTTCGGGCAAATCAAAGTTAATTACGTGTGTTACATCATCAAAATCTAATCCGCGCGCCACAAGATCGGTGGCAATAAGCACGCGCAAGGTATTTGCATTAAACGAACGATACGCTTCGATACGGTAGTTTTGCGATTTATTGGAGTGAATAATGCCAATTTCGTTTTCAAATTCGGCCGAAACCTGTTCATAAACATCATCAGCCATTTTTTTTGTGGAAACAAAAACCAATACTTTCGAAAGTTCGGGATGCATTTTAAGCATGAACTTCAACAAATTAATTTTGGTATTGAAATTCGGTACTTTAATACCTGCTTGTTTAATATTAGCAAGCGGCGTTCCGGTGCGTGCAGCCTCAATTTCGAGCGGGTCAATAAAAAAGTCAGCAATAAATGCTTTCAATTCCTCTGTTATGGTCGCCGAAAACATCAAATTCTGACGTTTTGTTGGCAATAAATCAATAACCCGAATCAATTGCGGACGAAAACCGAGATTAAGCATTTCATCAACCTCATCAATTACAAATCGTTTTATTAGGCGAAGTTTCAGACTGCCATTTAATGCAAAATCCAACAATCGGCCGGGAGTTGCCACCAAAATATCCAAGCCTGCTACCAAAAGTGGCGTTTGCTGAATCATATTTACACCACCATACACTCCTGCCACACGGATATTCATGTATTTAGTCAGTTTCTCAATATCGTCCACAACTTGTAGCACCAACTCACGCGTAGGCACAACAACTAACACCGTAGGCGCTTTTTCTTTCGTAAATTTCCACTGACGAAGCGTTGGAAGTAGGTAAGCAATGGTTTTTCCGGTACCTGTCTGAGCAATACCTACCACATCGCGACCGGACATAATAACCGGAAAGGCTTTTTCCTGAATAGTTGTTGGCGTAGTTATATTTAAGTCGCTCAATGCATTAAGCAACGAAGCGTTTAAGTTTAAGTCGGAAAACCGCATGATTGGAATGTGTTTTTTGAAATTTTGTACAAAGATACTTCAAAAATACCGATTCTTAACTTTGGAGCGAAAATGATAATTATTTAATGGTACATTGGCAATAGAAATTATTGATGAAAATACGCACCTTTCGCTAATG
>DYSC01000026.1 GCA_020726365.1 Porphyromonas sp. | reverse complement strand
CAGCCAAAGGTTAAATAACAGTTAAAAACGCAGTGATTTTAGGTAGTTTCATAGTTGATTTCGCTATATAAAAAAACGTCGCAAATTTAATTTTGCGACGTTTTTAAATTTATTGGGTTCAAAATTACAAATTCGTAACTCGTAACTCGAAATTAATTAACTCATTTATTCAATTCTTTTTCAATAGCATCGAATTCTTTATCCATTTTCAAACGATAATACAAGGTTTTCAGTGTTTTCTTGTATTCATGTTCTTCGGGGTTTACTTCTGTAGCTTTGATAAAGTAAGGAATAGATTGTTTAAATACATCATCTGCTTTTTTGCGTGCTTCAATAGCAGCTTTGTTATCACGAATATCATTTGCTTCATCAGTCATTTTTACGGCTTTGTTGTAGTACAAACGACCAAGTCCGGCATAAGCATCAGCCATTTTAGGGTCTAGTTCGATGGCTTTTTCAAATGCTTTCAATGCATTATCGAAGTTACCAAGCGATTCGTCTAAGTTCCCTTTTACATATTGATACTGAGCAAGTTTTGGTTCTTTTTCAATTGCATTTTCAAGGTAAGTAATGGCTTCTTTTGTTTGACCACTATAAATGTAATAGTTAATTAAATTCTGTAAGAACCAAGGCTCTTGTGGAAATTTAGTAAAACCTTCTTTCAGTGTTTTTACAAAGTTTACAGTGTCTTTTTTCTTGTTGTGTTCTTCGTAAAGTAACTGATATACATTCAATTCCTCGTATTTTTCATCTTTCAAATCTTCGTACCACGCAATAGCTTTATCACTCATACCAGCATTTGTGGCAGCTATAGCTGTGTAGTATTTAATCATGTGATAGGTTGAGTCGTGAGCCAATTCGTTATTGATAAATGGCAAGGCAGGAATAGCCAAATAGGTTTCAAAAACATTTACTGCCTCAACGTAATTTTTATTTTCGAAAAGCGTTGCACCGTAAGCGACCAAATTCGATTGCGTTTGGTAATACTCTTTTACTTTTGCTTTAATGTCTTTTGCAAATTTCGGCTTTACCTTACCTTTTGCATCAGGCAACTGATCCAACTCATAGGCTTTTAAAAAGTAATTGTACGATTCCATTATTGTTTGTCCTTTAACTAATTGGTCAACAGTTTGGCCTAAAACCTGTTTCGCAAAAATGGTTTCGTTCTCTTTGTTGCCAATCAAACCAGCAGTGTGCCAGGTAGATGCCAAATCTTTGGTCGTAGGATCTTGTAGAGCCAGTTTAATGGCTTCGCGTGCACCTGCAAAATCAGGATTTTCCATCAAAGCTTTGTTCTTAGCTTTCGATACGTTGGCTTTTTGAGCATACGTAAGTGTAAAACTCAATACCAAAACAATGCTTAAAAAATTTTTTTTCATATAATTTTCTTTTGTTTAAAGGAACATGAATGCTTTTTTTATGAAGCATTCATGAACCATTGGTTGATTATTTTTTTTATGGAACATTTCTATTCCCGAAATTTATTATTCTTCTGTTGTTTCTTCAATTGTTTTAGCAGTATTTTCACCATCAGTTAGCTGAACATCAGTGTCAATTGCGTCTGTTGTTATATTTTCAGTTTCAATCACTTCCACAACTTCCTCTTCCACTTCGGTAGGTACTTTACATACCGAAGCAATTTCTTCGTTGCGTTTTTCGAGATTGATAAGGCGAACTCCCTGAGTTGCACGACCCATTACACGAGTTTCAGATACTTTCAATCGAATGGTAATACCCGATTTGTTGATAATCATCAAGTCGTTGTCGTCGTTTACACTCTTTATGGTAACTAATTTGCCGGTTTTTTCGGTGATATTCATTGTTTTCACACCTTTACCGCCACGGTTTGTTACACGATAAACAGCTACAGGTTCTCCGTTTTCCATTAACACGTTTCCATTTTCGTCGCGTTCGTCGAGTAATGTACGTTTACCGTAACCCTTCTCCGAAACAACCATAATGGTTTCGTTGTCTTCCTTATTTACACAAACCATGCCAACTACTTCATCCTGACCGTCATCGTCGAGTGCCATACCACGCACACCGGTTGCTGTACGACCCATTTCGCGCACTTTCGATTCGTTGAAGCGAATAGCACGTCCATTGCGATTGGCCATCAAAACTTCGGCATTGCCATCGGTTAAGCGAACCTGTATTACCTGATCGTCTTCACGGATTGTAATAGCATTCACACCATTTTGACGTGGACGCGAATAGGCTTCGAGCGATGTTTTCTTGATAACACCGTTTTTGGTACAGAAAATCAAATAATGCGAATTAATATATTCACTATCAGTCAATCCTTTAACGCGAATAAATGCATTTACTTTATCGTCCGAATCAATGTTTAGCATATTTTGAATAGCACGACCCTTCGATGTTTTCGAACCTTCAGGAATTTCGTACACTTTCAGCCAATAACATTTGCCTTTTTGAGTAAAGAACAGCATGGTATTGTGCATCGAAGCCGTATAAATGTATTCAATAAAGTCTTCGTCGCGAGAATTTCCACCTTTCGAACCTACGCCACCACGATTTTGAGAACGGAATTCGGATAATGGAGTACGTTTAATATAGCCTAAATGCGAAATGGTAATAATCATCTCATCATCCGAATAGAAATCTTCGGGATTAAAATCTTCCGAAGCATAAACTATTTGTGTGCGACGGGCATCGCCGTATTTCGCTTTTACCTCAGCAAGCTCATCTTTTATAATTTGCATGCGAAGTTCAACTGTTTCCAAAATTTCTTTTAAACGAGCTATCAAAGCCAACACTTCCTGATATTCAGCACGTAGCTTATCCTGCTCCATGCCTGTAAGCTGACGAAGGCGCAATTCAACAATAGCACGCGATTGTATTTCGGATAGTCCGAAACGTTCCATTAATCCGTTACGAGCGTCTTCGGGCGTTTTTGAATTACGAATAATTTGAATTGCTTCATCCAAATTATCCAAAATAATCATAAATCCTTCGAGTAAATGTGCACGTTTTTCAGCTTCACCCAATTCGTACTGTGTACGGCGAATAACAACTTCGTGACGATGTTCTACAAAATAATGAATCAAATCTTTCAGATTCAACATGCGCGGACGACCATGTACCAATGCAATATTATTTACACTGAATGATGATTGTAAAGCGGTCATTTTGTACAACTTATTCAAAACAACATTCGAGTTGGCATCGCGTTTAATGTCGATAACAATACGCATACCTTCGCGGTCCGATTCGTCATTGATGTGCGCAATGCCCTCAATACGTTTTTCCTCAACAAGGGCAACAACGGCTTTAATAAGCTCAACTTTGTTGACCATGTACGGAATTTCGTTCACAATAATTTTTTCGCGTCCCTGAGCGTCAGCTTCAATTTCTACCTTCGAGCGAACAACTACACGTCCACGACCGGTTTCGAAAGCTTCTTTTACGCCTGCATATCCGTAGATAATACCTCCAGTCGGGAAGTCGGGCGCTTTGATATATTTCATTAATTCCGAAATCTCAATATCGTTGTTTTCGATATAGGCAATGATAGCATCAACTACCTCAGTAAGGTTGTGTGGTGCCATATTAGTAGCCATACCTACTGCAATACCCGACGAACCGTTAACCAATAAGTTTGGAATACGTGTTGGTAAAACAATCGGTTCTTTCAGCGTATCATCAAAGTTTAATTGAAAATCAACGGTATCTTTGTTGATGTCCACCAACATGTCTTCTGATAATTTGCGAAGTCGGGCTTCGGTATAACGCATCGCAGCAGGGCTGTCGCCATCCACCGAACCAAAGTTTCCCTGTCCATCAACCAATGGGTAACGCATCGACCAATGTTGCGCCATACGTACCAATGTGCCGTAAATAGAGGAGTCGCCATGCGGGTGATACTTACCCATAACTTCCCCAACAATTCTGGCCGACTTTTTATAAGGCTTATCGGAATTGTTGCCCAATTCGTTCATACCAAAAAGTACACGACGGTGTACGGGTTTGAAACCATCACGTACATCGGGTAATGCACGCGAAACAATCACCGACATGGAGTAATCGATGTACGAAGATTTCATTTCTTCGTCGATATTTACCTGAATAATTCTGTCTTGTTCAATCATCTAACTTAAATTTATTACTTTCCGAAAAATCGCACTAAATTACTACTTTTTATTGATGTGTGCAAGCCCTTTTTGCTAAAATATTTACAAAAAAACAGATGCTGCTTTTGCCGTCAGAATTTGCTTTTTTTCCTGTTTTTTTATTCGTTTTTAAATGTTTATCTTTGTTCTGTAAAGTTCAAAATACTATGTCTATTCAAAAAGCAGTAATTATTGTGGCAGGCGGTAAAGGTCTGCGCATGCAAACGGATATTCCAAAGCAATTTATCGTTGTGAATGGAATGCCAATTTTAATGCATACCATCTCTAATTTTTATCGTTTCGATAACGAAATGCAACTAATTTTGGTTTTGCCTGTTGCTCATTTCGATTTTTGGAGCGAATTGTGCCAGAAATATAATTTTGAAATAAAACATACAGTCGTTGCCGGTGGCGACACCCGCTTTCAGTCGGTACTGAATGGTTTAGGGCAGGTGGCAGCTGTGGAGCTTGTTGCAGTGCACGATGGTGTGCGCCCATTGGTAAGTTACGATACCATGGAGCGTTGTTTTCGAGCTGCAAACATTTCTGGTGCAGCAATTCCGGTTGTGGATTGTGTGGAAAGTGTGCGTAAAGTAGATGGAGCTGAAAGTTGTGCGGTGGACAGGTCGCATTACAAATTGGTACAAACGCCTCAGGTTTTCGGGAAAAATATACTCATAGAAGCCTACAAACAGCCTTTTTCCACTTTATTTACCGACGATGCCTCGGTTGTCGAAAGTTTTTTTGCTTTGTCAGTTGAAAATTCAAAGAAGCAAATTTCGTTGGTGGAAGGTAATTGCGAAAATATTAAAATAACTACGCAATTCGATATTAAAATTGCCGAAACATTACTTTAAAATGAGTTCCGAAAATCCATCAAAAAATATTCAGTACTTCGACACTTTGCGAGTAATTGCCACTTTGGCAGTCATTTTGATTCATGTTGCAACGCCTGTCGTGAATATGAATTTTGGAAGAAATACCGGATTTTGGATCATCGGTGTGGTTATCGATAATTTGGTGCGATTTGCCGTGCCGCTATTTTTAGTGCTTAGTGGCGCTACTTTGCTCACAAAGCAATTTACCTTGATTGATTTTTATAAAAAGCGTATGTCGCGTGTGTTGATACCTTTATTGTTCTGGTTACCTGCCTATTGGTTGTTTCGTTGGTTTATGCTGCGAGAGTGGGAGCGACCCCTTGGTTTCGATGCCATAGTGCGTTGGGGAACCGATTTATTTGTCAGAGAGGGCGTTTCAGTGCACTTGTGGTTTGTGTATATGATTTTGCTGCTTTATCTTTTTATGCCATTTATTTCAAAAATTCTAAAATCGGCATCTCGTA
Organism: Porphyromonas sp.; assembly: GCA_020726365.1. GTDB lineage: Bacteria > Bacteroidota > Bacteroidia > Bacteroidales > Paludibacteraceae > Paludibacter. Next base: position 17,745 of record DYSC01000026.1, on the reverse strand, counting down.
AATCTATCGTAGTTTTTCTTGTTTTGTGGCTGGCTTTAAATCACTTGCAACTTTTTGGTGTGTTTAATACTGGTAGTTTCTCCTTGTTATTCCAAAAATTGTACGGCTACATGCTGTATATAGGCTATTTAGTATTGGGCTATTATTTACAGACTTTGAAATCGAACTGTAAATTACCCATGGTTTCAGCATTCACGCTGTACTTATCCACGGTTGTATTTGCATCGCTGGTAACTTATTATTTAAGTGTGCCATCGGGCAAGCAAACACTTACTGCCATGAATACATTTACGCTAAATACCTTCTTGCAGGTAATTGCAGTTTATTTTTTGCTGAAAAATATTGAATTTAAAAACAAATACCTTGTTCTTTTTATCCAAATGATGAGCAACTATAGTTTTGGTATATACTTAGTACACATTATGGTTATCAGCTTATTTTATCGGATTGGTATTTTCTGGACTATGACGCATCCGCTTATTTCGGTGCCATTGGTGGTAATTCTCACATTAATTACTTCATTTATAGTAATCTTTCTGCTTCGCAAAATTCCATTTATGGCCAGATTTGCAGGATAATGTGAGAAGATATTGAACGCAAATAACGCAAATGAACACAAATTTTACAAATAGCAAATAAAATTTTTATTTTAAAACTAAATGTAATGTGATTTGTGAAAATTTGCGTTATTTGCGTTCAGATAAAAAATCCTACGAAATAAGATCGAAACCTGTATACGGTATTAATGCTTTTGGAATGCGAATACCTTCGGGCGTTTGATTGTTTTCGAGCAATGCAGCTACAATGCGAGGCAAAGCCATTGCACTACCATTTAGCGTGTGAGCCAATTGTGTTTTCTTGTCAGCTCCTTTGAAACGGCATTTCAATCGGTTAGCTTGGTAGCTTTCGAAGTTCGATACCGAACTTACCTCCAACCAACGTTCCTGTGCAGCCGAGAAAACTTCAAAATCGAAAGTCAATGCAGATGTAAAACTCATATCGCCACCACAGAGGCGAAGTATGCGCCATGGTAATTCTAATTTTTCAACAAGCGTTTGTACATAGTTTACCATTTCGGTCAATGTCTCGTACGATTTTTCAGGATGTTGAATTTGTACAATTTCTACTTTGTCGAACTGGTGCAGGCGGTTTAATCCACGTACATCTTTGCCATACGAACCCGCTTCGCGACGGAAACAAGCCGAGTAAGCGGTATTTTTTACAGGTAATTCTTTTTCGTCCAAAATAACATCGCGGTAAATGTTTGTTACAGGTACTTCGGCAGTAGGTATCAAATACAAATCGTCGATATGACAATGATACATTTGCCCTTCTTTGTCGGGAAGCTGACCTGTGCCATAGCCCGATGCGGCATTTACCACGTAAGGCGGTTGTACTTCTAAGTAACCGGCTTGTGTGGCATTATCCAAGAAAAAGTTAATCAAAGCACGTTGTAAACGAGCACCTTTGCCCTTATAAACCGGAAATCCGGCTCCCGAAATTTTTACGCCCAACTCAAAATCAATTAAATCATACTTTTTTGCTAAATCCCAATGCGGAACAGCACCATCGTAGAGTTTTGGAATTTCGCCACCCGTTCGGTCAATTATATTATCTTCGGCATGTTTGCCTGCAGGTACGCTTTCGTGAGGTAAATTTGGAATTTGAACGAGTAGGTTGTTGAGCGAAAGTTCAATATCTGAAAGTTTGTCGTCTAAAACTTTAATGCTGTCTTTGAGTTCGGTAGTTTTCTCTTTGGCAGCAGCAGCTTCGGCTTGTTTACCTTGTTTGAAAAGCATGCCAATCTCTTTCGAGAGGTTGTTCATTTCAGCTGCCTGATTGTCTAATTGCGTCTGAGTTGCTTTGCGCGTTTTATCTAACTCTACAACCTGAGCTATGATGGCAGTTCCGTCGAAGTTTTTTTTGCCCAAACGAGCAATAACTTCAGCTGTATTATCGGTGATATATTTGAGTGTCAACATAATTTGAGCCCCCTAAATCCCCCTTCAGGGGACTTGATACAGAGGGGAACTGTTTTTTAGTGATTTAATTTTTTAAAAAAAAATCTCCCGCAATTTTACACTACGGTAAAACGTCAGGAGATTATAATTTTGCTTTAAAGCTTTTCTTAAAGTCCCTAATGTGGGATTTATGGGGCTTTTAATTAGCTTCTACAGCTTCGATAGGTTTGATAGAAACGTAAGATTTATTATCTTTTTTCTTTCTAAATACTACAGTTCCATTTATCAAAGCAAATAATGTATGGTCTTTGCCAATGCCAATGTTTTCACCTACATGATGAACAGTTCCGCGTTGACGAACAATAATGTTACCTGCTTTGGCAAACTGACCGCCGAAAATTTTTACTCCAAGTCGCTTACTTTCCGATTCACGACCGTTTTTTGAGCTACCAGCTCCTTTTTTATGTGCCATTTTCTTTTAATTTTAATCGGTTTTTTTGAATTAAGCTACAATATCTTTAATTATTACTTCGGTGAAGTCCTGACGGTGACCATTGCGTTTGCGATAACCTTTGCGACGTTTTTTGTGAAAAACAATCACTTTTTCGCCACGTAAGTGCGATACAACTTCTCCAACAACTTTTGCACCTTCAACTACGGGAGCACCTACGGTTACTTCACCTTCGTTGTCGATAAGCAATACTTTGTCGAATTCGATAGCCGAACCTCTTTCAGCTTCATTCATACGGTGGATATACAGTTTTTTTCCGGCCTCTACCTTAAACTGTTGTCCTAAAATTTCTACAATTGCGTACATGTATAAAACAATTTTTATATTACATCGGGCAGGTGAGTTGCTTCTCAGCAGCGCTTCTTGTTTACCTATTCCGAAATGAGGGTGCAAATTTACTGCTTTTATTTTAATTTACAATGCTTTTTGTTTAAAATAATCTACTAAAATAATTTTTTGCACATTTAATTTTTAAATGTGCAATTTATTCAATATATTTGCCCAGAAAATTAAATCTAATAAAAATCAATGTATGATACAAGAAAATTTTATTCGGCTTTTCGAAGATTCGTTTCGTAAAAACTGGGATTTACCGGCTTATAGTAATTATGGTGAGGAGATGACACTTACATACTCCGATTTGGCAAAGCGAGTGGCTCGCATGCATATTTTGTTTGAGCAATGTCAATTGATGCCAAACGATAAAGTGGCTCTTATAGGCCGGAATAGTGCAAACTGGGCAATAGCCTATATATCGGTAGTAACGTATGGTGCTGTTGTAGTGCCGATTTTGCAGGATTTTAATCCCAATGATGTGCATCACATTTCCAATCACTCCGAATCGAAATTGCTATTTACCGCTGATAATATTTGGGAATCGCTTGAGGAGGAAAAACTTACAACCGTGAAAGCCGTTTTTTCACTGACAAATTTTAATTGTATAACGCTTCTCAACAAAGAGCCTAAACCGGAACTTGCTGAAAATGAGGTGCACGAACAGTTGGTGCTGAAGTATTTACAACCCGATTATATTAATAGTCTCTTTCATGCCAAATTTCCGCATGGCTTCCATCGCGACCATGTGCGCTATATCGACAAACCAAATACCGAGCTTGTATCTATTAATTATACATCCGGAACAACAGGTTTCAGCAAAGGCGTAATGACTACAGGGAATGCGTTGGCAGGAAATATTACTTTTGCCTTAGGTACAGGTTTAATTGCTCCGCTTTATAGGATAATTTCATTTTTACCGTTGGCACATGCTTATGGCTGTGCGTTCGATTTTCTGGCAAGTACCTGCGCCGGATGTCATATTCATTTTGTGGGTAAAATTCCAACTCCGAAAATTTTATTGGCTGCTTTTGCCGAAATCAAGCCAAATATTATTTTCCTTGTTCCGCTTATTGTCGAAAAAATTTATCGCAAACAAATTCAGCCACTTTTGGCTAAGCCAACTATGCGTTGGGTGTTAAGCATTCCGTTTTTGGATACTACTATACTTTCGCAGATACGCAAAAAACTCGTAGACGCATTTGGAGGTGAATTTTACGAAATTATTATTGGTGGCGCTCCTCTAAATGCAGAAGTAGAAGCTTTTTTTACCAAAATTAAATTTCCGTTTTCCATTGGATATGGCATGACGGAATGTGCTCCGCTGATTAGTTATGCCGATCACAAAGAATTTGCAACCAAATCGTCGGGACGAATATTAGATAACATGAAAGTGAAGATTGACGACCCAAATCCAGAGACAGGAACTGGCGAAATTTGTGTGCGTGGTGAACACGTAATGGTTGGTTATTATAAAAATGAAGAAGCTACTTCGGCCATGATTGACAGCGAAGGTTGGCTGCATACTGGCGATTTGGGCACTGTGGACGAAAATGGTAATGTTTTTATTCGCGGACGCAGTAAAACAATGATTTTGGGCGCTAGTGGTCAAAATATTTATCCCGAAGAAATTGAAGCCAAGCTGAATAATATGCCTTTTGTAATGGAAAGTTTGGTGATAGAAAGCAACGGAAAGTTAATTGCATTGGTTTGCCCGGATTATGAGGCGGTAGATATCGAAAAAATTGACCAAAATAAGCTTCAGGAATTGATGGAAGAGAACCGAAAAGTTCTTAATACGACAGTAGCTTCGTTTGAAACAATCTCGAAAATACAGCTTTTCCCACACGAATTTGAGAAAACGCCTAAAAAGAGCATAAAACGGTATTTGTATTCCGCCGGATTTCAAACAGTTAAGTAAGTAAGTAATTGATTATTATATTATTGTGGTTGAATTTGATTTTTAACATAAATATTTTCAAAATATTTCATTAAAGTGATACAACCTATTAATAAATGCAGTAATTTTGCAGCGATTTTGAATTGCAAAACAAATAAAGTTAAATTTTAAACGTTTAAAAAGATGAAAAAGGTATTTTTATTCTTTGTTGTAGCTATCGCCATTGCTTCTTGTGCTCCTAAAGCAGCTGAAGAAGCTCCTGCAACTGATTCTGTTGCTGTTGACACTGTTGCTGTAGTTGATACAGTTGCTGTTGATACTGCTGCTGTTGATACTGCTGCTATGTAATCAATGCTACAAATGCTCAGGCATTAAAAAGTCCGCTAATGTGAATTAGCGGACTTTCTTTTTTTATCTCAACACCTTATTTTTCAGTTTTCGACGACGAGCCCGATGGTTTTGCAATATTTTCGCGCATAGATGTGTCAGCTTCTATGTTTTTCATTTTATAATAATCCATTATACCCAAATTTCCCGAACGGAAGGCTTCTGCCATAGCCTGAGGTACTTGTGCTTCAGCTTCTATAACCTTTGCACGCATTTCCTGCGATTTGGCTTTCATTTCCTGTTCGGTAGCTACAGCCATAGCTCTACGCTCTTCGGCTTTTGCTTGCGCAATGTTTTTATCTGCCTCAGCCTGATCCATTTGCAACTGTGCACCAATATTTTTACCTATATCAATATCAGCAATATCAATGGAAAGAATTTCGAATGCTGTACCGGCATCTAATCCTTTTTTCAAGACTAATTTAGAAATAGAATCCGGATTTTCGAGTACGCTTTTGTGTGATTCCGACGAACCGATTGACGATACAATACCTTCACCAACTCTGGCCAAAATAGTTTCTTCACCTGCTCCACCCACCAATTGTTTAATGTTGGCACGAACAGTAACGCGTGCTTTGGCAATGAGCTGAATACCATCTTTGGCTACAGCTGCCACCGGAGGCGTATCAATTACTTTCGGGTTTACCGACATTTGCACCGCCTGAAACACATCACGTCCGGCAAGGTCGATAGCAGTTGCCATTTTAAATGTGAGATCAATGTTGGCTTTTGAAGCCGAAACCAAGGCATGCACCACGCGCTCGATGTGTCCACCGGCAAGATAATGCGCTTCCAGACCGTCGCGTTGTACTTCCTGAATGTCCGCTTTGTGCGCTTCAATCATACAAGCCACAATGGTGTGAGGCGGTACTTTACGAATGCGCATCAAAAAAAGCTGAATTAGCGATATGTTCACGCCCGATACCTTGGCCGAAATCCAAAGCAAAAACGGAACATAATAGAAAAATAGTAATAGCAATATTCCTAAAATTGCTAAACCGATAATTTCAATTCCAAGCATAATTTTTAAAATTTTTAAAGGGTTTTTGTAGAGACGGTGCGTGCACCGTCTTGTATTTATCAATTAAACGGTGCGTGCACCGTCTTGTATTTATCAATTAAACGGTGCGTGCACCGTCTTGTATTTATTTTTTTATTCAGACGGTGCACGCACCGTTTAAATTCAGACGGTGCACGCACCGTCTCTACACACGTTCAACCAATACATTCGTATTAAGCACTTCCACGATTCGAATTTCGCTTCCTTGGTCAACAAAATCATCGTTTGTTTTGGCTTCCATAATGTATCCGTTTACTTTTACTTTGCCCATTGGTGCCAAACGCGAAACAGTAATCCCTGTGTCTCCAACTGCCACTTTAACATTGGCTAAGGGGTCGTTTTTGCCATCAATTTCAGCTTTTAACGACATTTTATCAAGCGTTTTTGTTTTCATAAAAATCCAAACTGCCACGCCCGAAAGTAACAACCCGCCCATAAGAGTTAAGTGACCGGCAGTAGATCCTATTTTAGTATAAGCATAATAAACGGCACTCGTGTTAAGTACAAGACTTGCAATACCGGCCAACGATAAGCCGGGAATTAAAAATAATTCGAGTAATAAAAATACAATACCGGCTAAAAGTAAAACTAAAACAATGGTAATTTCCATAAATCGATTATTTTTGGGTAAAAATACAAAATATATTTAGAACAATATCATTTGTTGAATAGAAAATTTATTTCTTTATTAATCGCTTCTTTTTTCTTGGTAGCAATTTCTTTTGTAAGTTGAAAAACTGCAGGTTCGAGTATGCGAATTTGTTCGGCAATTTTTTGCTTTTCGGTTGATGTAGTTGCCAAATCGTAGTCAGCACGTGCTGCCGTTAAGGTTTGCTGTAGCTTCTGTAACTCATTAGTCATCAGTGTTATTTCGTTGTACAATTGCAATGCTTTTGTTTGCTGAAACTGATTGGGATTATTGTAAACAATGCTGTCGTTGATAACAATGTTCTCAAATTTTGCCGGTTCCGTTTCAGCTTTCGCTGTCGAACGGGAAACCGAACGACTTTTTTTACTCATTTTATACGATTTTAATTGCGCTACGTTTCGCAATATAAGCGAATCTTCCGATTTAAAATATACTTTCGGGTCGTTGTAATCAAATTTATAAATAGCCACTTTACCCGCAGGTTGATTGCGATCGGTGGCAAACCAAGCTGTTTTGTGTAGCTCGTCAATCACCATCATGTAATCGTTGGCAGGTGAATTAAACGGAAAACCCGCATTTTCGGGAGAAAGAAAATCTTTAGTTGACGACGAGTATTTGGTTAAAAAAATATCATAACCTCCCAACGTATTCTCACCATCGGATGCAAAATACAAACTAATGCCATCGAGTAGGAGGAAAGGATAATTTTCGTTGGCTTTGGTATTAATAATTGGTGAGGCCGACACAGCAGGCGACCATTCGTCGAGCAGTTTATAGGATGTCATTATATTCATATTCCCTTTTACAGAGTCCGAAAGATATTGACGATCACCACGTTGTGTTGTAAATGCTATTTTATCGTACGTAGATTTACTATTTAACCGTATACGTTGTTGCGACAGTGTACCCAGTTCGGAACTTACATCGTAGTAACGCAAAAAATCGCTTTTGTTTACAATACTACTATCCATAATACTAATACTCTCAACACGATTTAGCAATTTTGTTCCCAATACTGATTTTTGAATTAAGTGTTCAATTTCGATAATCTTTTTATCTTCCGGTTCGAGTGTGGTCAGGTAATTCTGATAAGCCAAAACCGATAAATCAAACTGATAGGTAACAAAATAAAGCTCACCGAGATACAAATCTTTCAGCGGGTAGCGTGCGCCTGCCTGTTCGAAATGCTTTATGGCTGCATCGTAGTTTTTTAATTCGTAGCTGCATCGGGCATACCGGTAATTTAAAAGCGCATCATTCGGCTTTCGTTTTAATAAAGATTCATAAGCGGTTTTCGCTTTGGCGTATTGCTTGTTGTTGAACAAAGCTTCGGACTCGGAAGCCGATTGAGCTACCAAAACTAAACTGAAAAACAGGAATAGAATATTTGTAAATAGTTTCATTCTGAAAAAATTAATCTCAAATGATTTTTATTGAAACTGACCCCAACCCCCAATTGGGGGCTAAGACCATTTTTATTTCTTAACAATAAATCGTTTAATTGTATTTTTTGCATTTTGTAGAACAAATTCCAATATCCATTCTGCAATATTATTTGTCCAGCGTTGCGGATGGGTGGTTATCATTATTTTATCCGGTAAATTTCCAAACTGTGCCGCCTCAATCAATTCTTTTGTTGTATGATATGTTTGTTTAAAAGCCGAATTTACCTTGTCGCGTACACTAAATCGTTCGCCATCCCAACAACGACCGGTATCGGTGAGGTAAAAAATCGCATCAAAATTCACATCAAAATACGGTTCACCAATAACTCCAAAATCTCTGTAATTGTATAATTTCCAAATGTTTCTGTTGTCGTATTTTGAGGTTGGACTGCCATGCATGCAAATTGTTTTAATAGGATAGAACCTGCGGAAATGTGCTAATTTAGCCACAAAATGATCAATTGCAAGCGAAGTATTTCCTTTAAACAACGACAAATCTTCGTAGTGATATCCTACCTCATGACCCAACGAAGCAATCGTCCTGATTTTGTCAGGCTGATCGCTTTGTGGCACAACCCGGAAATAATAACTTGCCTTTATGCCCAACGCTGCCTCCACTTTTGCTGTTGCCACCGAATGACCGGCACGCAAATCCACATCGTGACGCAAAATTACAAATTTACCGGTAGCCTTGCCCTCACAATATTCCTCGAAGGTAAAAAACGAGTATCCGTTTTCTTTTAAAGCCTCGAGTAGCTTCCCGTATATTTTTAGTGTAAAATCCATATCTTATTCCCCTTTAGGGGTTAGGGGCAGTTTTTCCAACATTTTCACTATCCGTTCTGCAGTTTTTCCATCCCAAAATTTTGGCGTGGTACCGGTTTTGCCATTGCCATCGAGTATCAGTTGAACTTCAGTAGCAATTTCATCGAGTTTTATCAGTTTATTACTACCTTCCCAAACTGTTACAGGGCGTTCGGTATTGGGGCGCACTGTGAGGCAAGGAATGTTTAAGTATGTAGTTTCTTCTTGAATGCCTCCCGAATCGGTAAGAGCAAACATCGAACGACTTACCAAATGTATAAACTGCATATAACCAAGTGGTTCGATAAAATAAAGTTGTTTGTATTTGTCGATCAATTCCTGCAATCCAAAAAGCTGAATGTTTTTATAGGTTCGAGGATGTACAGGAAATACTAAAGGTGCTTTTTCGGATATTTTGCCCCACAATTGTACCAACTTTGTCAGGCTTTCTTTTTCGTCTACATTGCTCGGACGGTGAAAAGTCATAACGCCATATTTTCCTGAAATAAATTCTGCGCCAATTTCAATGGATTTATATCGGTTTAAAAGTTTAAATTTTAATTCCGTAGCGTGTGCTTTTGCTAAATTTGCCACTAACGAATCTATCATTAGATTTCCCAGCATGTAAATTTTTTCAGCAGGAATATTTTCCTTGAGCAAATTTTCATCAGCATCAACGCTGGTAGTAATAAATACATCGCTAATGGCATCAGTTACTAAGCGGTTAATTTCCTCGGGCATGGTGCGGTCGTTGCTGCGCAATCCTGCCTCGTAATGAATAGTTTTTATGCCCATTTTGGATGCAACTAAGGTACATGCTGCTGTACTGTTTACATCACCTACTACAAGCACTGCATCGGGCTTTTCGTCGATACATACTTTTTCGAAACCTTCCATAATGCGAGCTGTTTGCACCGCATGACTTGCCGAACCCACTTCGAGATTTATATCGGGTGTAGGTATATTCAATTCCTCGAAAAACTGACCCGACATTTTTACATCGTAATGCTGCCCGGTGTGCACCAACACAGCTTGTATGGTTTTATGACCTTTCAATGCGTGCATTAAAGGCGCAATTTTCATAAAATTTGGCCGTGCTCCGGCTACGAGAATAAGTTTCATATTTAGTATTTAGTATTGAGTTTTGAATTCTGAGTTCTGAATTGTAACCGCCGTTACTGTAACAGCGGTTACAATTGGTGATGTTTATCTAAATTTATATTGATAATCTGGATTCTGACGCATTATATTGGCACTTTCGGGGTAGTTTTCGATAAACCAAGTTTGAAATTTAGCGTAATCAATTTTTTCCGAAAGCATAATTTGTCTGCGTTGTTCAAAAATTTCTTTTCTGTTTTCTGTATTTATTAATTTATTAATTGAATTGTACATACCATTTACATCATTTGTTTTATGGCCAAAACCCAACTGATATTTATTTTCCAGTTCGTTCAGATACTCTAATCTTCCAACAAAGTCATTGAAACGCACAAAAGGAGTACCTAACACACCTGCTTCAGCAGCCATCGTCTGACTGTCACCAATATAAATATCGGCAAAAGCCATGACATGATGCATGTCTAAGGGATTAATTTTTATTCTGTATTCTTCGAACTCCGGTAAAATTTCGCGCTCGGCAGTAATAAAAATACGTCCTTGAGGTTTCAATATATTAATTATATTAGCTGCAATATCGTTTGTAATACCACTTATACCAGTGTCGTGATGTGCTGTTAATTTAGCAAATCGTATTACAAAATATTTTTCGTCCGGATTAAAATATTTCTTTACAATTTCTTTATCGGGAGTGAATTGATTTGGATGTAAATAAGCTAATTCGTGATAACTATTAAAACCAATTTTTTTGTTATTCCATTTCCATGCACTTGTAACCTCGGGGCATACAATGTGAGTATAAAATGGAAAAGAGGTGATAGCATAGAGTTTTATAGCTTCTGCATCATCTTCATTGAATTCGAAAGATGGTATCCCTTTTAAAGTTCCTACTCGTGCTAAAGTACCATCTGAGCCCAATAATAAATCCGGTTTATGTTTGTTCACAATTTTGAGTATCTCAATGTCTTTTTCGATTAAAGCTAAACCAAGTCCCAGTAAACCAAATCGTTTTGGTCTATTTTTGATTTTTATAAAATCGAGTTTATAGTCGATGCACAATTGCTCCAAAACATCTTTAGGGCGAATTACGGCAATAATTTTATGTCCTTTTTTCTCAAGCTCCTTCATGGAGAATTTAAACATGTGAAAATGTGCAGGATGACTGATTAAATATAAGTATTTCATCTCTAATTGATTAAGCCGGTTTGTAATTTGTAATAATATCCGCTAATAATTTTATTTTATCATCGGGATAATTATAGTGTGTTGGTAATGTAACTAAATTAATAATTAATTGTTCATAGTTTGGGCAGTCACCCTGATTATAACCATAACTATTAATTATTTCACGGGTTTTTACGAAATGTCTACCTACTTCGATACCATTTTTTAAACATACCTGAATAAAATAATTCGAATTCACAACTTGTACAGGGAGCATAAAAAAGTTAGAATTTTTTAATTTCAGACAAGATGAAATAAAACTGTTTTTGTCAATTGCTTCTATCAGAATTTCACCGTTATTCTTCTGTTTCTGAAGGTTTCTCGTGATTTTTCGGAGTTGATGAAAAAACAATAATTTGTTTGAATTTAAATAGCTGATTTTTAATGCTAATTTTGTAGGTAAACTGTACGAATTTTTTTCGTGATTTTTCTTTTTAATTTTTAAAGTAATGAATGTATAAACAAATTTGTGATTTAAAATTGGCAAAACAATACTCTGAATAATGTTTACAAGCTGTTTCTTAATTGTTGGATGTTCGAATGATTTAGTATAGCTTAGTATATATTTGTCTGATTTATTATTATTTATGCAAACAAAGCCTCCTGAAATTGCTGCAGGGAATTTTCCAAAACCAAAAGAAAAAATAGAAAAATCTGCATCAGAACCTGCAATTTTACCATAAGAATTAGTACTTAGTAACGCATGAGCACAATCTTCTATTAGTATTTTATTTTTTAAAATTTCTTTTAATTTTAAGGTGTTAGCATGAATGCCAAAAGTATGAGTAATAATTAATACATCAATTTCGTTCAATTTTTTTTGAACCGATTCGATTGAAATACTGTAATCATCTGATATATCAATAAATACAGGTGTGCAATTAGCTAAATAAATTGCTTCGAGCACAGTAGGGCAGGTTAGGGGTTGAATTCCAATTCTGGCTTCGGGAATATTAATATTTTCCAAAATAAATCGAAGCCCATTTCTTGCTTTGTCGAAGAATAAAATATCGTATCCTTTGAATAACTCATTTAAAAACACATCATCTTTTCCCGATTTTACATAGGATGCAATAACAGCAAGATAATCAGAATGATTGAGTTTATAATTTATTCTTGGTTGTATCAACATTACTTCTTTCTTTTTAAGAATTTAACAGCCTGTTTACCAATGGTATACAAAACAGGTTGATTTATATGAATGAACCGACCATGTTCTACAAGTTCACCACCAAATTTTGCTTTAAAATCCCTAACTCCATAACCTTCATCTGGCTTGCCGGCTCCCATCATGTCGAAATACTGAAAATTGTGTTCGGCAGCATATTCAATGGCAGCCCAGGTAGCTAATGTAGATGGATAAATATTCTTGTATTTTCCATCTTTTCCACACACAAACCATTCGTAAAGAATCTTATTAGGCATTTCAACGCATAAACTTCCGCCAATTAATTCGTTATTCAAATGAATAGCAAAAAGATGACATTCGGGAAGTAAAATTATTTTGTTGAAAAATTCGATTGGGAAAAGTGGCGTTTTGATTTTTGTTATGTACAAATCGTTCAACAACTCAAAATAAGCTAATACATCTGTCTCATTTTTAGTATCTGTAATTGTTGCTCCTTCTTTTTTCGAAAGCTTTATATCTCTGCGTTTGGTTGTGCTCAGGTTTTTAAGAGCAATTTCAACTGAGGGTGTTGCCACATGAAAATTCAAATGTTCTTTGTATTCAAAACCCGCTTTCTGAAAAGTATTTTTATAAGCTGAATAATCAAAATAATTTCGGATTTCGGTATATATTGCTTTGATTCTCAGTTGATTGTTCGTATGAGTCAATAAGGTTGCAATAGCTTGTTCTGATACTTCAGGATGTAATAATAGGCCTCCAGGCACAATGGCTCTACGACTAAAAAACTGTTTTATACTATTTCCATCGGCTATAATATAACCGCATACTAATGCAACTAACTTATCATTTTCTTCAACCGCAATCAGAAATGGCTCTAAAAATGACAAACTACAATAAAACTCGTAGCAAGCTTTGGTTTGAAAAAAGGATGCATAAGGCGAAGCATCAATAAGTTGTTGCCATTCAAGGGGGTCAATTTCGTTGTTTATAAGTAATTTCATTTTTATCTTCTCATTTTCAATACTTTTACAGGATTACCTCCCACAATGGCATGATCAGGAATATCTTTTGTTACTACCGAACCGGCTCCGATTATTACGCCGTTTCCAATTTTTTTGCAGCCTGGCAACGCAATAACACGGGCACCAATCCACACATCATTTCCAATTATAAGTTCCGTTTTTCCACCACCACCCTGATGTCCCATAGGGATTTCCGTATTATCAAAATTGTGTTTTCCACCCTGAAAAAGCACATCTTCGCCCATCATCAAATAATCGCCCACGGTGAGTTTTACATTTCGACATTGAAAATTTCGTCCAAAACCCACTTCGAAACCCACTTTGATATCTTTTCCATTGCCAAAATAACATCCTTGTTCTACGTTTAGTTTTTTGCCAGCTTTAGCAAAAATACGACTACACAAAAAACGCCGAAATAATTTGGATGGTTTACCAACAAGTGGCGTGGTGGATTTTGGTAGATGTCGCGCAAATCCGTAGTATAACAGTAAATATATATTTTTGAATGACCTCACCCCAACCCTCTCCAAGTGGAGAGGGAGTTGCGGGCTGCTATGTATGAAACTATACGACATTATGTTATTTCAATTACTTTGTTTCAATTATTTTATTTCGTTTTGAACAAATTTATATTTCTCATAAATTTTCGTCGCTACCAATTTCGAATCCAGACCTAACTCAGCTATTCGATATCTCCCATTAGTTTGTTTCTCAAAATTGAGTGCGGTTTTAATTTTTTCAATCAGTTCAAGCTCGTTGTAACTGCTTAAATAACAGCCTTCCACGCCTTCGATAACCTCAGGCACATCGCCTACCGAAACCGAAACAATTGGACAATTACAAGCCATTGCTTCTTTTATAAACTGTGGTGAACCTTCGGTAAAGCTTGTCATCAGGCAGGCATCAACGGCATTCATAAGTAGGGCAACTTCGTTACGGGTATATCCTTTTAGCTCTATCAATTGTACATCGGGAAGCACTGCAACAGTTTTTTGAGCTAATTCTCCATTTTTTACTTTGTTATTAAAAGCCCCTGCAAATAATATTATTTTTTCGTTAACATCAAAGCCAAAATGTTTTCTGACTTCCGATTTATCCATCGGATAAAACAAATTAGTATCTACACCACAGGGAATAAGTGCAAAATTACGCTTTTGATTTGATTTATCGATATTTTTTTGTGATACAAAAATATTAAAAGCCGACAAAAACATATTTATTCGTGAAAGAATAAATACCAATTGCATATTTATATCGCTACCATGATAAGTTGTAACTACCGGCACTTTTCGCTGAGTATTGGCAAGCAAGCCCGATAAGCCATAGTGTGCATGAATAATGTCGGGCTGAAATTCACGAATTTTCCGTATTAATAATTTTCTGTTTTTAAGGTAACCTCCGATGCCTTTTCCCTGAATAGTAAAGTATTCGCAAACCAAACCCTCAGTAATCAATGCATCTACTTGTTCTACTATAAACGGAGCAATTTTCCCTGAATTTTTACTACATACAATTAATACTTTCATATTCCGAATTTATTAAATCGCTAACCGTTAATTACTCATAACTATACCAATCCTCTACCTGCTAATTTAAACCAACTCCAAGCTACAATGGCAACAAAAATAAACATGACCCACCAATTAAAATATTTCCCATGTTTGCGCATATCGAAAATGGAGATGCCGTAAGCAGCGAAAATTAAAATAAAAGGCAAAGCAGGTAAGTGAAAACGTTCTGATTGAGCAAAGGCACTAAATGCAATTACCATAAGGTAGCCCAATGTAGCTGCTGATATAAGTAAGTGGTCGCGCCATTTGCCAGTTTTTATAAAATGAAACAGTACGTAAATAACAAAAAATGCCATAATGTTTTTCACATAGTTACCACCATGTATTAATTGCTGATTTTCTTGATGGTGTACATTTACGATAGTTGGAAAAGGAATTACAAAAATCATAGGAGCAAAAACGGCAGCTCCAGCATAAGTGGCAAATTTGTTTCCGTCTTTACGTGTTGCACGGTATTCTAACATTTTTTCCTGATTTCCAGTTCTACTACTCCATAGTTGTTCTATTTCCGTTGCCACCGTACCACCAATAAAAAAGGCTACAGTTGCAAAAACCCAAATTCCGAGTACGAATTTTTTTTGCAATTTCAGTACGCGCTTCGATGTTAAGAAAGCGGCGGTAAACAATGCAAAAATAAGTGCAGCTGCCAATGCAGTACGAAACATAAATAGATAACCAATAATAAGCATTGCCGGCAAAATAGCTTTAAATGAAAAATTCTGACTGCGAAGTAGAAAGTCGGCACGCTCGATAAATAAAACCGTTAGGAAAATCATATCATTTTCTTTAAGCGTTGAAGCTGCGTAGTACAGGAAATTAGGCATTAACATTACAAAAATACCTGCCATACGACCAACCTGTTCTCCAAAGTTTCGTTGTGCTAAGCGATATACGAGTACCACCATCCATGCGCTGAAAATGGCATTGATAATTCGTGAGAGTAAAATCGATTTACCTGTAAGTGCATATACGGTGCTCAAAAATATTGGATATCCCATATCCGAGAATGCTATTCGACTATCTTGCGTTAGAAATTGATTGGTTAAATCAAACTTTCCATCCCATAGGCATTGAGCTCCAAACTCGGCAATGCTGTGATAAAAACCCACATCTCCCGCATGATATTCAAAAGGCACTCCCGTAAGGGCTGTGTACAGAAAATACATGATAGTTACAACTACTACACGGATAATTAATGCGGTTTTAAAGAGCTTTTTGATGAAGATCTTTTCGGGTAAATCCGCCCATTTTCCAATTAGATTGCGGGTTCCATTAAAAAACCCAACCACTGCCACAATTCCAAACAGCCACCAGATTAGCGGCATAAAGTAATTAATAAACACCATGTTTACTAAAAACAGTACGGCTAAGTAATAGCCGATAGCTTTGGATGTGAAGTACTTGGTGAACAATGTGTTGATGTTATAATGTTATAATGTGATAATGTGTTGATAAGAAAATGTAATAATATCAATCATTAATCATAAACCATTTATCATTTTGTTTCATTATAAACTTTTTTTAAATCCTGTATGTGTTTTTCTATACTGTATTTCTCGTAAACAATTTTAGATGCTGCTTTTGCTTTCTCTTCAAATTGGTTTTTATCCTGCAAATATAACGAAAATTGTCGGAATAAATCGGTTTCGTCTTTGGTTTTGTAGAGTGTGGCTAACTTACCGTTTTCGGTAATCTCAGTCATAACCGACCAATCGTTTACAAAAACAGGTAGACTACAAGCCAATGCTTCGACTACGGCGATACCAAATGTGTCGTGGCTTGTAGAATATATAAATGCGTCGGACAGTTGTAAAATGGCGGGGACATCGTTTCTCACGCCTAAAAATAAAACCTTGTCGGTTAAATTTTTATCTTTGCAATAATTGATACACTCATCATATCGAAATCCAAGAGAATCAATTCGTTTTCCAACTAAAAGCAATCTGAAATCGGTGTTTGCCTTGTGCAACAAATTTGCAAAACGACAAAGTGTCATTTGGTCGCGTCCCATATTAAAATTGCCCACAGCACTTAGTATTATTGTGTCGCTTTGTGTTTTTAGGTCATTTATTATGTTTGCATTGTTTTCGTTCAAATTAAATTTTTCGAACGAAACTCCATTGTATACTACTTCTTGCTTTTGAATGTTCAGCTTGTATTTTTTTGTGTAATATTCTTTTTGATAGTTGCTTACATAAATATTTTTGGATGTACGTTTTAAAATAAATCTAAGGATAAGTTTTCCCGTTTTATTTTCTGTGTAGTCGAAACCATGAAGTGTCAGCAGTATTTTTATGCCAGTGCCGAACAATGCAAGATAGGCAAATAATGCATCCAAGGGTTGTTGGGCGTGAACGATTGTTGCTTTTTGATTGCTAATTAATTTTCTTAGCTTAAGTAAATAGCTGACAATATTTTTGGAAGGTGATACTTTAAACATGGATACGCCCGAATCGTAGAATTCCTGTTCGCAAACACCTGATTTGCGGTAAATACCAATTGCATCTAATCCGTTCGCTTTGGCATTTCGGAAAACGTCCAATACTAATGTTTCTGTGCCACCACGGTTGAGAGAGCCAAGTAAATATGATGTTTTCATTTTAACTTTAACTACAAATTTTATTTTTAAACTA
>DYSC01000116.1 GCA_020726365.1 Porphyromonas sp. | reverse complement strand
CTTTTTTTGGTGATCCAGCTGGGGCTCGAACCCAGGACCCCATCCTTAAAAGGGATGTGCTCTACCTGCTGAGCTACTAAATCATCATTAGTTTTTTGTGCTTTTTGTATCAAGTGATCCAGCTGGGGCTCGAACCCAGGACCCCATCCTTAAAAGGGATGTGCTCTACCTGCTGAGCTACTAAATCGATTTTCAAAAAGCGACTGCAAAGATACAGCATTTTTTCAAAATAGCAAATAACTAAATTGGGAATTTCGGGATATTTCGTTTAAAAAATGATAAGGATAGAATAATCAGCAATTTACAACTAAATATTTGTGGACTTTGCTATCTTTTTATTTCAAAATTTTGCAGAATATCATCAATTAATAGTATATTTGCAGCCAATTACCATTATACAAACTGCGCTTGGACAATCTGATTTATATATTTTGGGCACTTTTACTTTCGGCTTTTTTCTCCGGAATGGAAATTGCATTTATCAGTTCGAATAAACTTCGCTTCGAATTAGACCGCAAACAAAGAAGTTTGTCGGCATCTATTCTGCATATTTTTTTACGCAATCCGCAACAATACATTGTCACCATGCTTGTAGGCAATAATATTGCGCTTGTTGTATATGGTTTATTTATGGCCAAATTACTAACACCTGCTTTTTACTGGGTTGAAAATCAAATTATTATTACCTTGTTTCAAACCATTATTGCCACAGCATTGGTGTTGGTTACAAGCGAATTTCTTCCCAAAACAATTTTCAGGGTAAATCCTAACTTTTGGATGCATCTGTTTTCGTGGTTTTTATTTTTCTTCTATGTGGTTTTATACCCTATTGCCCGCTTCTGTTCGTGGATTTCGTTGGTATTGTTACGCGCCTTTGGTTTGAAGTTAGAAAAGGGCAACGACGATAATGTTTTTTCGCGCATCGACTTAAATTACTTATTGCAGGAAAGCATCAATTTCACACTTAACGAAAACGAAATGCAAAACGATGTCAAGATTTTTCAGAATGCACTTGATTTTTCGAAAGTCCGACTACGCGACTGTTGTGTTCCCCGAACCGACATCATAGCGTTGGAATACAACACTGACCTGAATACTCTAAAACAAACATTTATTGAAACCGGATTATCGAAAATACCCATCTACAAGTCGGATATCGATAATATTATCGGCTATATCCATTCTTCTGAAATGTTTAAGCAGCCAACCGATTGGAAAAAGCATCTGAACCAAATTCCTGTTGTACCCGAAACTATGGCTGCTCAAAAACTTATGCGAACCTTTATGCAGCAAAAGAAAAGCATTGCCGTGGTAGTTGATGAGTTTGGAGGAACAGCAGGGATTGTAACGTTGGAAGATATTGTAGAGGAAATATTTGGTGAAATTGAAGACGAACACGACATACAGGATTATACCGCTGAGCAGGTTGGCGACAACGAATACCTTATTTCGGGTAGACTCGAAGTAAAAATTGCAAATCAAAAATTAGCGATTGACATTCCAGAATCGGATGACTACGAAACAATAGCCGGATTTATATTGCACCATCATCAAAACTTCCCGAAACTGAACGAACAAATCCGTATCGAAGAATTTCTTTGCAAATGCGTAAAAGTAAATAACAACCGTGTAGAGTTAATAAAAATAACAAAAATCTAATAATTTAATACGGTTACAAGCATTTTTTTTGTACATTCGTGCCCTCAAAGATAAAGAATTATAATTTTAACAATACATCATATTTAGAAAATGGCTATTTTAGGAAAAATCAGAAGCAGAGGTGTTTTGCTCATGGTCGTAGTAGGTTTTGCATTATTTGCATTTATTATTGGCGATGCACTCACACAAGGATCAACTTACTTTAACAAATCACGCGAGGTAGTGGCCGAAATTGATGGCGAAGAAGTAAATATCAATGATTTTCAGGCATCTATCGACCAAATGATTGAAGTTTACAAAATCGAAACCGGACAAACCGAATTGACCGACGACATTAATTCACAACTCAGAACCTCGGTTTGGGAAAGTTTATTAAACGAACAATTATTATATGCCGAAGCTGAAAAATTAGGATTGGCAGTTGGTGTTGACGAACTTTCGGATCGTTTAATTGGCAACAACAT
This sequence comes from Porphyromonas sp., assembly GCA_020726365.1. Taxonomy (GTDB): domain Bacteria; phylum Bacteroidota; class Bacteroidia; order Bacteroidales; family Paludibacteraceae; genus Paludibacter. Next base: position 3,392 of record DYSC01000116.1, on the reverse strand, counting down.
CCATCCGCTTATTGCGCAACGCAGAACTTTCGCAGGCGAAAACGGACAGTTTAGTCGTCCGGCATTGGTTCAGTTTCTGAACAGCCTCGAGACAACTCCCGAAAATGAGGATATGCGCAACCAAATAGAACAAGCCAAAAAATATTGGAAGTTTTGGGAGAAAAACGTTAAAATGACACTTTTGCAGGAAAAGTACAATGCATTAATGTCGAAAGTAGTTACCGCCAACAGTTTGGATGCTAAATCGGAATACGAAGCAGCAAAACGCAGCGTAGATGTAAATTACGTGGTGCAACCTTACTTTGCAATACCCGACAAAGATGTTGAAGTATCGAAAAGCGAAATTAAAGACCGCTATAACCAGCAAAAAAATCTATACAAACAAGAAGCTGCCCGTTCGCTTAAATTTGTTGTGTTTGCTGTAAAACCGTCGCCCGAAGATTACAAAAAAGCGGAAGTGGCCATGAATACATTAAGTCCTGAGTTTCGTACTACAACCGATGTAGCTGGTTTTGTAAATCAAAATTCGGAAGTACGCTACACAGGGAAACCATATTCGGAAGTTACTGTACCAGCTAATCTGAAAGATTTTGCATTTGGAAATCCTGCCGGAGCAATTATGGAACTGGTTTTTGTTAACGACACCTACACCATGGCACGCGTTATGGAAACAGGTATTTTGCAATCGGACTCAGCAAGACTACGCCACATTTACCTTGCTAAAACCGACGAAGGAAAAACCGATAGTATAGTAGCTGCTATTAATGCAGGTGGTGATTTTGCTGCTTTGGCTGCTAAATACTCTGCCGTAAAACAAACCGCAGCAAACGGTGGAGAAATAGGCTGGATAATGGAAGACGTTACCGGATTAGACAAAGAAATTATTACCAAATCGTTTGCAAGTGCTACCAATGGTATTTTCACCATTAAAAGTGATCAGGGTACACAAATTTTTCAGGTTACTGAAAAAACAGCTCCTAAGCGCAAAGTAAAATTAGCTATTTTCGAAATTAAAGTAGCAACCAGCAATATGACTGTAAGCAAAATTTACAACGAGGCAAAACAATTTGCAGCTGAACTGAAAGGTTCGGATTTTGATAATCGTGCAAAAGAAAAAGGCGTTACCGTTCGTACAACCAACGAATTACCAACAACTGCCGAGAAAGTCGCTGAATTGCCACAATCGCGACAGATTGTTCGTTGGGCATTCGAAAATGAAAAAGAAGCTGTATCGGATGTGTACGATTGCGACAATCAGTTTGTAGTAGCTACAGTAACTGATGTATTGGAAAAAGGCTTCCGTCCGGTAGAAAAAGTGTCAGAACAAATAAAAGCAGAACTCATACGTGAGAAAAAGGCTACATTAATAATTGAAAAACTGAATGCTCAAATCGCTAAAACACCTTCGATTGAAGGAATTGCTGCAGCTATTGGTAGTGAAGTAAAATCGGCTCCGGCTGTAAACTTTGCAGCTTATCAGTTTGGCGTTGCAGGTTTCGAACCAGCTGTTGTAGGTAAAGTATCGGCATTGCCCGTAAATAAAATTTCGGCTCCTATCAAAGGAAATGCAGGTGTTTATGTGGTTTTACCAACGAATCCACAAGTAAGCAATGCTCCATTCGATGCAAAAATGCAGGTTATGATGTTGAACTCTCGTTTGAGTTATTCATTGCCTTACACCATTATACAAGACATTAGAGATAAAGCGGATATTGTTGACAACCGCATTAATTTCTTTTGATACAATTTTTTAAACAAAAAAAAGCAAAACGGAATGAACCTTTTCATTCCGTTTTGCTTTTTAAGTAATAGTTCAATTTCAAAAAGATTTTTTCTTTACATAATCGAAAAGTTACATGACTAACGATACTAATTCACATCCCATTCAGGGGCTTGGGGCTACCAACATGAAAACTCCTTTAATCGGCAAAACTGTCGACGAAATAAAATCAATAGCCTTAGAACTTGGCATGCCAGCATTCACGGGCAAACAAATAGCCGATTGGATTTATCGCAAACGCATTTTTTCGATTGATGAAATGACCAATCTGTCAGCAAAAAACAGAGAAACACTTTCGCAAACTTATGAAGTAGGTCGCTCACTTCCTTCGCAAGAAACGGCATCGATGGATGGCACAAAAAAATACCTTTTTACGACTCCCGACAATAATTTTATTGAAACCGTTTATATTCCCGACGATGATCGCCATACGCTTTGTGTATCGTCGCAGGTAGGTTGTAAAATGAATTGCCTGTTTTGCATGACCGGAAAGCAGGGATTTACTTCGAATCTTAGTACCGCCGAAATTCTAAACCAAATACTTTCGGTGCCGGAAGCCGACAAGCTTACAAATCTGGTATTTATGGGCATGGGTGAGCCAATGGACAATCTCCCCAATCTACTTCGTTCGCTCGAAATACTGACTGCCGACTATGGTTATGCGTGGAGCCCACGTAGAATTACTGTTTCGACAATTGGCGTGCTTCCGAAAATGAAAATTTTCTTAGAACAATCGAACTGTCATTTAGCACTTAGCATGCATTCGCCTTTTCCCGATGAGCGCCTGAAAATTATGCCTGTTGAAAAGCCATATCCGATTATCGAGATACTCAACGAGTTAAAAAAACACGATTTCACTCATCAACGCCGCGTATCGTTCGAATATATCATGTTCGATGGTTTTAATGACTCCATGCGACATGCTGTGGAAATGGTACGTTTACTCAAAGGAATTTATTGCAGGGTGAACTTAATCCGTTTTCACGCCATTCCGAATGTTGATTTAAAAACTTCCAACGAAGAAAAGATGGTGTTTTTTCGCGATTATTTAACGTCGAATGGCATTGTAACTACTATACGTAAATCGCGTGGCGAAGATATATTTGCTGCCTGTGGTATGCTATCAACCCTCGAAAAACAAAAGCAGGACAACTAATCAGCTATCCTGCTTCTATTTCAATTTCTATTCCTTAAAAATTAGCACTAATCTTTTGAGCAATTTCGAGCATCTCCTCGTTTGACAGTTGCAGTTTCGCATTGTGAAAATTCATATCCGACTCACGCTGTATTGGAATCAGATGTATATGTGCATGAGGCACTTCCAGACCAATAACCGTTACGCCAACTCGTACACACGAAACGCTTTTATGAATCGCCGCAGCCACCTTTTTGGCAAAAACCATCATATTAGCAATCGTATTATCTTCCAAATCGAAAATATAGTCCACTTCTGTTTTAGGAACAACAAGCGTATGCCCTTTGGTCATAGGGCGAATATCCAAAAATGCAAAAAAGTTTTCGTCTTCTGCAACTTTATAACAAGGTATTTCGCCGGCAATTATTTTACTAAAAATAGTCATTGAGTTTGTAAAGTTTGTAAAGTTATAAAGTT
>DYSC01000115.1 GCA_020726365.1 Porphyromonas sp. | reverse complement strand
CCACTTAGGGGTGCTGAGTAGTTACGGATAGCTGCAAAATGGGTTAAAAATAAATGAGCGGGTCACACCAAAATGACCCGCTCATTTGCATTAAATTTACTGAATGTATTTTTTACAACTCTAAATCTACATTATGCAATTCTATCCAAGGCAATCCGTGAATGTTTAGTTGTTCCATAAACGGATCGGGGTTAAATTCTTCTACGTTGTAAACGCCCGGTTTGCGCCACAACCCTTTCATAAACATCATAGCGCCTATCATGGCCGGTACGCCGGTGGTGTAACTTACACCCTGAGTTCCGGTTTCCTTGTAAGCTGCTTCGTGACTGCAATTGTTGTACACGTAGTAGGTTTTTTCAACGCCGTCTTTAATTCCTTTTATGCGGCAGCCAATAGAAGTCCAACCGGTATAGTTTTCGCCTAAATCGCCCGGATTTGGTAACACGGCTTTCAGGAACTGAATAGGTACAATTTTCACGCCGTTGTATTCCACTTCGTCGATGCGCGCCATGCCAATATTCTGAATTACACGTAGATGTGTCAAATATTCTTGTCCGAAAGTCATCCAAAAACGGGCACGTTTAATGGTCGGAAAGTTTTTAACAAGCGATTCCAATTCTTCGTGGTAAATTACGTACGATTCTTTTGGTCCAATTTCGGGATAATTCAGCGGTTTGTGAATTTCGTGCGGCTCTGTTTCCACCCATGCACCATTTTCCCAATACTTACCATGTTGCGACACTTCACGAATATTGATTTCGGGGTTAAAGTTGGTGGCAAATGCTTTTCCGTGGTCGCCGGCGTTACAGTCCACAATATCGAGATAATGTATTTCGTCGAAATAGTGTTTAGCAGCATAAGCCGTGTAAATGCTGGTTACTCCAGGGTCGAAACCACAGCCAAGTATGGCAGTCAATCCGGCCTTTTCAAATTTTTCTTTATAAGCCCACTGCCAGCTGTATTCGAAATGTGCTTCGTCTTTTGGTTCGTAGTTGGCTGTATCCATGTAGTTTACGCCTACTTCGAGACATGCGTCCATAATGGTCAAATCCTGATACGGCAACGCCACATTTATTACCAACTCCGGCTTGTAAGCGTTGAGTAATGTTACTAATTCGGGCACATTGTCGGCATCCACCTGAGCCGTTTGTATGGCTACATTATAGCGATTTTTGACATCTGCAGCAATTACATCGCATTTCGATTTGGTGCGACTTGCCAGCATGATTTCAGTAAAAACATCCGGATTTTGAGCCACTTTGTGAACTACAACGGTTCCTACGCCTCCGGCACCTATTATGAGTACTTTTCCCATTTTTTATTTAGAGTATTTTTTATTGATAAAAATTTAGAGTGTGCAAAAATAGTGATTTTAATCGTAATGATAACGACATGCGTAGACTAAAATGGATTGCTCTTTTACCTGATAAACCAAACGATGTTCGTGATCAATTCTTCTAGACCAATAACCCGCCAAATCAAATTTTAAGGCTTCAGGTTTGCCAATGCCATCAAGTGGAGTTCGTTGAATATCTTTAATCAGTTCGTTAATTTTTTTGAGTACTTTTTTATCTATATTTTGCCAATACAGATAATCTTCCCATGCATTTTTTGTAAATGTAATAAGCATGTTAAATTTCTAAATTAGGTTGAATAGTTTGACCTGATTTCATTTGCTGAATAGACTCAAACAATCTGTCGGCATTTTTCTTAGAACTTAACAAATGCATTGTTTCAATTAAAGAATTATACTCTTCCAACGAAATTAAAACAGAACCAACTCCTGATTTTCGTTTAATTATAAGCGTTTCATTGTCATTTTCTACTTTATCCAAAAATCCTTTTAGGCCGATTCTGAATTCTGAAAAATTTGTTGCTATCATATTTTTGAAATTATTATGTACTTAATTATGTGCAAATATAGGTACATTAATTGAATTAGCACTATAAATTAAAATTTTTTTACACCCGCTGTACTGATGTAATTTCAGAAATTTTCCTAATGTTTTTACTTAACAATTCTATATCTTCGGTGTCGTGTACCGAAATAGAGAAATAGCCTACAAAAATGCCATCGTTAGTTTCGATAGTGATTTTGCTGATATTTCCACCAAACTTTTCTGAAATAACTTTCAGAATTTCAATCATAACGCCTTGTTTGTCAATGCCTTTTATCTCTAGCGTTTGAATAAACGAAAGTCCTTTGTGTGTTGCCCATTCAACCGATACCAATCGCTTTCCGTAGCTCGATTTTAGTTTAGCTGCCTCGGGACAATTGCGCTTGTGAATAAACAAATTTTCGGCATCATCCACATAGCCAAGTACATCGTCGCCCGGAATAGGTTGGCAGCATTCGGCTAAATGATATACCGTACCAGCATATTCTTCGGTGAGAATAAGTGTTTTTTTACGGTCGATTTTATTAACAAACACACCATCAATGGGCATTGTTTTGGGTTGTTTTGTATCCGGATTACCTACAAAAGGCATTTTGAGGTATTTAATAAATACGTTTTGGTCTTTTGGTTTAAAGGTTATTTTGGCAATTTCGTCTAAATTAATCAGTCCACGTCCGGCTTGTAAGTAGAGTGTGTTGCGGTCGGTAAAGTTGAAATGATTCATTATTTTTACAATAATTTCATTCTCCGGCTTCAGATTTTTGGTTGCTAAAACCTCTTCAATCTTTCGTTGACCATCGGCAATAATTTGTTTTTCTTCTTTTTTAAAAAAAACTCGAAGTTTTGATTTTGCGCGGGCAGTGGACACGTAATTGAGCCATTCGGGCATGGGCGATTGCTTTTTGGTAGTAATAATCTCAATCTGATCACCACTCTGCAGTTTGTAACTCAGCGGCACGAGTTTGTGATTTACTTTGGCACCAATACATCGCATACCAAGGTCGGAGTGCAGCGAAAAAGCAAAATCGAGTGCTGAAGCTCCATGCGCAATGGTTTTTATTTCGCCCTTGGGTGTAAAAACAAAAATCTCGGAAGCAAAAAGGTTTAACTTAAAGGTATCCATAAAATCGATGGCATTCGGTTCCGGATTTTCGAGTAGCTCCTTAATGGTTTTCATCCATTTGTCAAGCTCAGATTCATCATCTTCTCCTGTTTTATATTTGTAGTGGGCTGCCAATCCTTTTTCGGCAATTTCGTTCATTCGTTTACTGCGGATCTGAACCTCCACCCAGCGACCTAAGGGTCCCATTAGAGTAATGTGCAATGCCTCGTAGCCATTGGCTTTGGGATTGTTTACCCAATCGCGAATGCGTTCGGGATGCGGCTTGTAAATTTCGGTAAGCGCAGAATAAAGCATCCAACACTGTTCTTTTTCGCTCAATTCGGATTTTGGTTCAAAAACAATTCGTAGTGCCAACAAATCAAAAACTTCTTCAAAAGGAATGTTTTTCGAATTCATTTTTGTCCAGATAGAATACACCGATTTTACGCGTTCTTTCAGAAAAAACGAATAGCCCATTTGAGCTAATTTTTTCTTTATTGGTTCGGTAAATTCTTTGAAGAACTGAGTTCGAGCTTCCTCATCTACTGCTAATTTTTGTTCAATAAGTTGGTATTTATCAGGATGTTCGTATTTAAAACTGAGATTTTCGAGTTCTGTTTTGATACGAAAAAGTCCAAGTCGGTGCGCAAGAGGAGCATAAATATAAGTGGTTTCGCCAGCTATTTTGTATTGCTTGGCAGGTGGCATGAAGCCTAAGGTACGCATATTGTGTAGCCGGTCGGCCATTTTTACCAACACCACACGTATATCTTCGGACATAGTGAGCAGCAACTTACGAAAATTTTCAGCCTGTTCCGAAGCTTTTTCGGCAAAAATTCCACCCGATATTTTGGTTAGTCCGTCAACAATTTGCGCTATTTTTGGGGTGAAAAGCTTTTCAATATCTTCCACCGTGTAATCGGTATCTTCCACCACATCGTGCAGCAAAGCCGAGCAAATGGAGGTAGAGCCCAGACCTATTTCGCGTACTACAATACGTGCTACAGCCAATGGGTGCATTATGTATGGCTCACCCGACCGGCGACGCATACCTTTGTGAGCAGAGTTTGCAAAGGTAAATGCCTTTGTAATTATCTCTGTCTTTTGGCGGTGGTTCGTTTTCCGGTAGTCGTCGAGTAGTGCCTCAAATTCGCATTGAATCAGCGCCTCTTCTATTTGTAATTTTTGCACCTCGTTTTGCATCAATAAATTTTAATTTTATTCAACTATAGACTTTTAAAATTCGGACATGTTTGAGCAAATAAAGCAGTAGTTATAACGATGCTCAAAATAATAAATATTTTTAGTTTCGACATGTTTTGTTGTTGAATAACCTGATATAAAATAACAACTAATTAACCTGAATGTTTGAGCATTCAAATATAGGTTGAAAGTTTGAGTTTTGCAGCATTTCAAAATATTTTTTTTCATAAAAATTAATAAAACAGACGATTTTCTTCATGGGTACAAATAATACCCTACATCATGGCAAGTAAAAATTGCTGCGTTGCGGGGTGATTTTATTATGCTTTTGATTATTAATGCTTTTGATTTTATATCTTTGCATGCTTAAAACTTCTGTTTTTAAAATCATATTATCAATATGCTCCCGCTTGCCGATGAATACCATTTGTATCTGAAACTCGAAAAAGGGCTTTCGACTAATTCGGTGGATGCTTATGAGCGCGATTTGAATAAGTTAGTAGCTTTTTTGGCGGATGCTGACATTACACCCTTAGATGCTTCGACGGCTGTTTTGCGCGATTTTGTCATCGAAATTGCCAATGTGGGCATTCACCCACGTTCGCAAGCGCGTATTTTATCAGGCATAAAGTCGTATTATCATTTTTTGGTTTACAAAAATAAGATAGATAATGACCCCACGGAATTGTTGGAAAGTCCAAAAATCGGGCTTTACCTACCCGAAGTACTTACTGTTGAGGAAATTGACGCCATTGTACAAGCTATAGATTTGAGCAAACCGCTCGGGCAGCGCAACAAAGCCATTATCGAAACGCTTTATGGTTCGGGTTTGCGTGTGTCCGAGCTTATCGGCTTGCAATTGTCGCGGATTTACATCGATGAAGGTTATATGCTTGTGGAGGGAAAAGGTAGCAAACAGCGACTCGTGCCGCTTTCGCCCACATCAATTACTCAAATAAAAAACTGGTTGATAGATAGAAATTTATTACAAGTAAAAAAAGGGAGCGAAGATTTTCTGTTTCTCAATCAACGCGGTGCAAAATTGACACGTGCCATGATTTTTGAGATTGTGAAAAACCTGACTGAGCTGGCCGGAATTCGCAAAAAAGTGAGTCCGCATACGTTCAGACATTCGTTTGCAACGCATCTGCTCGAAAATGGAGCTAACCTGCGCGCTATTCAGCAGTTGCTTGGGCACGAGTCAATTACAACAACAGAGCTATATACGCATATTGATGTAAAGATGCTGCGAAATACGATTATGGAATTTCACCCGTTGAATAAAAAGTAGACCCCCAACCCCATACTTGGGGCTAAGACTTATACTCCAAAAAA
>DYSC01000025.1:21981-23629 GCA_020726365.1 Porphyromonas sp. | reverse complement strand
ATTGATGCCAAAGCACGCGGTTTGGTTGACGAGTTAGGCGGTATGGAAACAGCACTACAAGCAGCTGCAAAATTAGCTGGCATTAGCACCTATCAAACCATAACTATCAACCCCAGAGCTGGCAAACCCGCACAAAGTTTTGCCAACGTACTGGAACAAAAACTCGACGAACAGATTAGCGAATCTACCTACGGCAATTTCCTGAAATTGATTTTTACCTTATCCGACCTCAAAAAAGATGACCGCATTCAAGCTCGATTAATGTATGATATTGATAATGAGTAATTCGAATTAACAAGAAATCGAACAACAAACTATATTTTAAACTAACAATTATCTCATGAAAAAAAATTATTTAGTACTAACATTCCTATTTTTGTCGCTATTAGTTTTTAGCCATGACAAGTTAATTGCTATCGACAAATTGGGCAAATTATTTAAGGTAGATAAAACCTTAGAAAAAAAAATTAAGTTATTTAACGAATACCCCGATTTTGCAGAAGCAAGTCTGTATCAAAATTCCGATAGTTTGTTTTATTTAGAAGTGCTCATGGGTAGTGGAAACAACATTGCGAAGCACAAAAAATCGCTGAATTTATTCGAGAAAGATTCTCTAATTGAAACTATCAGTGAGCGAATTGCCCGTCTTTCGCCCAATGCATTGATTGACCAAAGTGGAAAAACAATTTTATTAAGTGCAAACGCTTTAATGGGGCTGTATTATTACGGACCTATAACTACGCTACTTTTCGATGGCGAATCTCCCGATGACAATCTGGCATCTAATGCCTTATTGGCTGGTGGCGTTGGTTTTTTGCTGCCTTATTTATTAACAAACAACAAAGAAATAACAGAGGCACAAGCTTATTCGAGTTTATATTTTCAAACGCGCGGTGTTGCTTATGGTTGGGCATTGCCTTATCTGTTTGTGAAAGCGGAAAGTGGATATCCTGGAGCTGCTGTGAGTTTGGTAACGAGTTTGGCAGGTGCGGTAGCTGGTTATAAAATTGCAAAAGATAAAAAACTGACAACCGAACATGTGTTGACAATGGGCGTATTTGGAGATTATGGCATTCTGAATGGCGTATCGGTAGCGCACTGGTTAGGTGCTTTCGATTCGAAATATGCCGACCATTTAGTGCCATTAACTTTTCTGGCTTCGAGTGCTGCGGGCTTAATTATTGGAAATAATATTGCCAAAAAGGGTTATTACACGCAGGGAGATGCCTCTGTTTTAGGAAATGCTGGTTTTCTGGGTGCTTATATGCCTGCAGCTGTATTGTCGGCTTTCGAGCCTGAAAACGACAAACTTTACACGCTTGCGGCTTCGTTGGGCAGTATTGGTGGACTTTATGTAGGCGACAGAATAGCCAAAAAATACGACTTTTCGAATCGACAGGGAATTGTTATTTCGCTAGCCGAATTAGCTGGCGGACTTACCGGATTTGGAATAGGCAGCTTGATAGAATATGGCGAACCAACAGGTGTGAGTGCCATTTCAGCCGGACTTGGTGCTTTAGCCGGATTTTATTTTATGACAAAAAAATATACTAAGGACGAAAATCAGGAAGATAAAAACCTGACATTACGTATTAATTTTAACCCTATGGGATTAGCAAGCATCAAAAGCAATTATGCAACCCCAATG
>DYSC01000025.1:13359-21881 GCA_020726365.1 Porphyromonas sp. | reverse complement strand
TAATTTTAACCCTATGGGATTAGCAAGCATCAAAAGCAATTATGCAACCCCAATGCTAAATGCAAGTATTAGATTTTAAAAAATTGAAAATCAACATGAAAAATAAATCCGTTTCTTTATCATTTTACCTTTTGCAACAATTTCAACTCAATCGCAACAATTGAAAACAAATTCTATCAAAATGGGTATAGGTGCGGGTATGTCGCAGAGTTTAAACAGTATAGGAATGGGTACAATGTACTCAATTGGTTATCATCGCAATATTTGGAAAGACCGTTTGCGATTTAACCCAAATCTAAGTTTGGGCTTTTACAGTCCTATGTATATTACCGACCAGCCTGATCAATACTTCAATTCAATAAATATAAATGCCACTTTAAACTATGATTTAATTCGAATTCAACGTTTTTCGATTGTAATTTATGCCGGTATAGAAGCAGGAAAAACGCAGGGATATGTTGGGACAGGAGGAATGCCTGACTATAGTGATATTGGTCCAATTCCTCAAAAAAATTCGTATTATGTGCATGATTACCACATAGGTGGAAATATTGGGGGAGGTTTTCGATTAGTTAGTAAAAGCAGAAAAACAGCTTTCAATATACTCCCGTTTAATATCAGATTGGGTTATCATCATTTTATTGAAGGTCATCTTAAATTAGAGGTAGATATAAATATTTAGAAGAAAAAAAAACAACTATAAACTTTGAAGAAAACTATTTTATGAGAAAACTAATTTTTATTCTTTCTGTTGCTTTTTCATTTACATTATTTGCACAAAAGCAGGAACGCAGGTTTTTTGCACCCGAATACAAAGTGGGTGTTGGTACTTTGCTGAATGGAAATCCGGGATTTGCATTCTCAAACGAACTTTCGATGCCAATATTAAAAGGATTCGAACTGGCAACATCTTTCTCTTTTGGCTCTACAATGCCTTCAGGACGTGTTATTGGTTGGTATAGCGAAGACGAACGATATATATCAACTCTTTTTACTTCCGATAGAGATGTGGAATTTTACAACGAACATTCTATGTATGGAATTAATTTACAAGGCTATATCCGACCATTCGACTTCTTTAAAACCGCAGCTCTTGCTAATCACAATCTGAAAATTGGTGGAGGAATTGGCTATCACCATCAAACCATAAGTGGATTAACATATCTGACTGGAGGTTTGACCCGTAAAATTCAACTCGATATAAAGAGTGGATTCGAACCTACCGTTACATTTCAATATCAATACTGCTTTCGCAATAAATGGATTATAGGTGCCGAATACTGCTTGATCAATACGGATGGATATGACGCGTTGAAATTATTGCTTGGTATTAAACTGTAAAAAAATAAATTTCTTTTCGAACAACTCTCAATCATTCAATTTTCATGAACAAACTTAATTTTCTATTATTTATCTGCTTAATTTTACCATTTGGTATTTTTAGTCAGAATGCAACTATCAGCGGTTACATTACCGATGGCAGTACAAACGAAACCCTTATTAATGCCTCGATATTCGATACGAATAATAAAAAAGGGGCTGTAACTAACGATTATGGATTTTTCTCCATTACTTTGCCACTAGGGAGTACGGCTATGCAGTTTTCGTACATTGGGTACAAAGCGCAAAATCTGAATTTTAATCTAACCAAAGACATGGTTATTAATATTCGATTAGAGCAACACACTACGTTATCGGAAATTACAGTATTGGGTACGAAAAAGGAAATTGGTGTAAAAGGCTCACAAATGAGTACCATTGAAGTACCTGTGAGTTTGATAAAATCGGTTCCTGTACTTTTTGGCGAAACGGATGTGATAAAAGTGCTTCAACTGCTGCCCGGTGTAAAAGCGGGTACCGAAGGTTCAGCCGGATTTTATGTGCGTGGCGGTGGTCCCGACGAAAATCTGTTTCTGCTCGACGGTGTACCTATCTATAATGTAAATCATGCTGCGGGTTTCTTTTCGGCTTTCAATGCCGATGCCATTAAAAATGTAACGCTTTACAAAGGTGGTTTTCCAGCACGCTTTGGCGGTAGGCTTTCGTCGGTGGTAGATATTCGCATGAACGATGGGAACAACCAAAAGTTGAAAGGAAATATCTCCGTGGGGCTAATTTCGTCGAAAATTAACCTCGAAGGACCATTATTTTCCGAAAAAACGACCTTTAATATTTCGTTACGACGCACCTATTTTGATTTGTTGACGCAGCCGGCTATCAAATTAGCAGCAAAAGCCTCAGGCGATGGCGATGTTTCGGCAGGCTATTATTTTTACGATTTAAATGCTAAAATAAGTCATAAGTTTAGCGAAAAGGATAGGTTATATTTAAGCACTTATATGGGCGACGATGTGATTTACAGCGACTTTCAGAATAGCTATTCCTCTCAAGAAAATCGAATAAGTGAAAACAGAATGCAACTCAACTGGAACTGGGGAAATTTAATCACAGCCATGCGTTGGAATCATATTGTGAACAACAAACTGTTTATGAATACGACAGCCACTTATTCGCGTTATCGCTTTAATATGTTGGTTGGAAGCACATTCGACGAAACTATAAAATATGCCGATAAACCTACTGTGTACAACTATACAAAAACATCGGTTGGTTACAATTCGGGCATCGAAGATATGGGATTTAAAGTAGATTTTGATTATTCGCCAAACACGGCTAACGAAGTGAAGTTCGGCATGAACTATACAAATCACGCTTTTAAGCCCGGAGTTCATGTTTTTAAAATGAAAATTAAAGAGGATACGACAACGCAAAAACTCAACAAAACCTTTGGCGATGCCAATATTTATGCAAACGAAGCATCGCTTTATGTAGAAGATAACATTACATTAAATTCATTCCTGAAATTCAATGCAGGTTTGCATTATTCGGCTTTTTATGTTCAAGACCAGTTTTATCACTCGCTTCAGCCGCGTTTGAGTATGCGGGCATTGCTTACTGATTTGCTTTCGGTTAAAGCTTCGTATGCATCTATGAATCAATACATTCATTTGCTGTCCAATTCGAGCCTGAGTTTGCCAACCGACCTTTGGGTGCCTGTTACAAAGCGCATAGAGCCTATGCGGTCGCATCAATATTCGGCGGGAGTATTTTACGAATTAGCTAAACTATTCGATTTGTCTGTCGAAGCTTATTACAAATCGATGACTAACCTGATTGAATACAAAGATGGTGCATCGTTTATGTCGTCGGCATCGGGTTGGGAAGATAAAGTAAGCTCCGGACGTGGTTGGGCGTATGGTGTGGAGTTTTTGGCACAAAAAACTATTGGCAAAACTACCGGCTGGGTAGGATACACTTGGTCGAAAACCGAACGCCTATTCGACCGACCAGGTCAAGAAATTAACTACGGAAAAGTTTTTCCGGCAAAATACGACCGCCGACACGATATAAGTGTGGTGGTAGCACATAAATTCAGCGAAAAATTTGACATTGCAGGCACTTGGGTTTATAGTACGGGTAATGCCGGTTCGCTGGCACTACAAAACTACAGCAGACCAACTCTGCCGGGTGAAAATAACAATAATTTTTATTATAATAATTCAGTGTCTTATTTGAGTGCACGCAACAATTATCGGTTACCTTCGTACCAACGCTTAGATTTAGGAGCTAATTTTCATAAACAGAAAAAACACGGCATACGCACTTGGAGCTTAAGCGTGTACAATGCTTCCAATCGAATGAATCCATTTTTTGTATATCCCGATTACGATTACGAATATTACGGCAACGGCTCAATGACCTATTCGAAATCATTGAAAAAAATTACTATTTTCCCATTTATCCCATCTGTAAGTTACAGTTATAAATTTTAAAAAATTATGAAACAGTTCCATTTATTATTCATTATATCCGTATCATTTTTCTTTTATTCGTGTATAAACGATATAGAGTTTAATGGCGAGCAGCAGCAGGCAATGGTGGTTTTAAACAGTTTTGTAACCCCTGATTCGGTAGTTAAAGTACAACTTACTCGCAGTAAATTCTTTTTGGAGGATGATACGCAATTTGAAGCTATTACCAATGCCGAAGTAAAATTATTTGTAAATGATGTTTTTGTTGAAAAATTAAATCCCACTACGAAAGGCTATTACATAGGTACTTATTTCCCGAAAGAAAACGACATTGTGAAATTTGTAGCCATTGTACCACAGCTTGCCGAAGTAAATGCGAGCACCAGTGTTGTTCCCAAACAAGTAATTATCGGTGTCGATTCGTCGAGTGTTTCGTTGGGCGAATGTCCAATAGTTCAGCATTATAGTGAAAATGGAGGACCGTATGTAGCAGATACAATAGGCTTCACTAAAAACAAGGGATTGGATTTACGCATACGATTTAAAAATGAACCAACGATAAAGAATTATTACCGTTTGTTACTCAAAGCCAAAACGTACTTCGAAGACGGACAAGTGATGGAACAGAATGTATATTCAACTTCCGATGATTTGGTATTTGGCAATAGTGATAATAATGCTGATATTTTTGGCGATATGAGTTCGTATAACTCCTACAACATATTTAGCGATCAACTTATCGATGGTGAAACTTACGAATTAAAAACACGTGTTCCTTATAATTATGTAACATACAAAGATGGCTACAATTCCTCAACAACCCCACCAGATTCAAGTAAAAATGTTATCACAAAACAAGAGTTGGTTGTAGAATTGCAAAGCATTTCGGAATCGTACTATCTGTATCTGAAAAGCATTAACGCTTATAGTGGAAGCGATGACTTTTTCTCCGAACCAGTTCAGGTGTTTTCGAATATAGTAAACGGCATAGGCATACTTGGAAGCTATACACAAAGCTCAAAAGTTTTTGAACTTCCGGCAACAGTAGGTTATGATAACTATTATTGTGGCGGAAATGATGGATTTTGATATTTTTATTCTGTGAAAATCACAACATTAAATATTATGACTATCGGATGTTGTACCTAAATAAAAAATGCTAACATTTGTCTTTCATATAAATTGAAGGGAAATGAATTTGCTAAATTTCATTGCACAGTTTCCGGACGAGGAAAGTTGCAAACTAAAATATAAGGATGCTATAGATAAAGTAGGTGTAACCTGTTCTTTTTGTGGTTGTAAGAAACATTATTGGAAAAAAGTGGAACCGTTATGCACCAGTCTCAGTTATCATATAGATATTGGTTTATAGCAATACATCTTTTGGTTCTACCCTTATTTGTACCCACACAAATAAGGGTAGAACCAATCAAATTATTATGATTTTTTCCCACACTTTAGTCAAAATAGTTGATTTTGGTATAGAATTCGGAGTGCTACTCAAAGTTGCGCCCCGAATAATTGCTGCTTTTAAAATACTGCGCTGCCTAATGTAGAAGATTTTTCTTTATCATAGCGCGATAACATATTGGTTGAATAACCAACCTTCATTTTTAGTAATTGGTATCTGCATTATTTCTTCAATCCCGCAATTCCTTCTTTAAGCGACGCAATTTTACTTTCGGCATCTGCCTTCTTTTTGCGTTCGTTTTCAACTATTTCGAGTTTGGCATTTGCCACAAAGCGTTCGTTTCCGAGTTTTATCATTACCGAATTAATAAAGCCTTCGAGGTATTTGATTTCCGCTTCCATTTTGGCAATTTCTTCTTCCACATTTATCAATTTTCCTATCTGTATGGCAAATTCGGTTGTGCCAACTAAGAAAGAAATAGAACCAGCTGCTTTGTCGGTTACGATTTCGATAGTTTCCAAATTTCCAAGTTTTGCAATCACGGAATTGAACTTAGTGAAGCTGCCACTTTGAGTGACGGTCTCACTCGAAATTATTTGTATACTCAATACTTCTTTAGTTGGAATGTTTTTCTGCAAACGCACGGTACGAATTCCGGCAATTATTTCTTTGGCATATTCAAACTCTGCAATCAGTGTTTCGTCAACCACCGTAGCTTTTGGTTGCATTGCTACCATTATACTTTCGCCATCTTTGCGTTCTTCCAATGCTTGCCAAAGTTCCTCGGTGATAAATGGCATAAACGGATGCAACACTTTCAACAACGAGTCGAAAAATCCAAGTGTAGCTTCGTAAGTGGTTCGATCAATTGGTTTTTGATAAGCCGGTTTTACCATTTCCAAGTACCACGACGAAAACTCGTCCCAAAACAATTTGTAAACTGCCATCAAGGCTTCCGACAAACGGTATTTCGAGAACAAATCATCAATTTCAATCAGCGTTTTGTTCAGTTGCGCATCGAACCATTTCACAGCCATGCGAGCCGATTCCGGTTGTTCAATATCGGCTACCTCCCACCCTTTTACCAAACGAAATGCATTCCAGATTTTATTGTTGAAGTTACGACCCTGTTCGCAAAGGCTGTCGTCATAAGGCAAATCGTTTCCGGCAGGCGAAGTCAGCAACATACCCAAACGCACCGCATCAGCACCATAAAGCGCAATCAAATCAAGCGGGTCGGGCGAGTTTCCTAACGATTTCGACATTTTACGCCCCAACTTATCACGCACAATGCCAGTAAGATATACATTTTTAAAAGGCATTTTGCCTTTATATTCGTATCCGGCAATAATCATACGCGCCACCCAAAAAAATAAAATTTCGGGGGCGGTTACTAAATCGTTTGTTGGATAATAATATTTTATTTCTTCGTTTTCAGGATTATTTATGCCATCGAAAACCGAAATTGGCCACAACCACGACGAAAACCATGTATCCAAACAATCTTCATCCTGACGCAGGTCGTCAATTGTAATTGGATAATTGACAGTGGTCAATGCCACTTGATATGCTGCCTCTTTAGTTTCGCCCACTACAAATCCACCTTGTGGTAGGAAGTAAGCTGGTATGCGATGTCCCCACCAAAGCTGACGCGATACACACCAATCCTTCACATTTTCCATCCAATGCCGATAGGTATTTTTGAATTTAGCTGGATAAAGCTGAATTTCATCGTTCATTACAGCCTCCAAAGCCGGTTTTGCCAGCTCTTCCATTTTCATAAACCATTGCATCGATAGTTTTGGTTCGATAACCACATCCGTGCGTTCCGAAAAACCAACTTTATTAGTGTAAGGCTCTGTTTTTTCAAGTAAACCTACTGCTTCTAAATCTTTTTCAATTTGTTTACGTACATCAAATCGGTCAAGTCCAGCGTATTGCGCACCATGTTCGTTTAGCGTTCCGTTAGCATTAAAAATATCAATAGATTGCAGGTTGTATTTTTCACCCAGCATATAATCGTTCACATCGTGAGCAGGTGTCACTTTCAGGCAACCCGTACCAAATTCAATATCCACATATTCATCTTCAATTACCGGAATTGAACGGTTAATCAATGGAACAATTACTTTTTTCCCTTTTAAATGTGTATTTTTCGGGTCGTTCGGGTTGATACACATGGCAGTATCGCCCATAATGGTTTCGGGGCGGGTAGTTGCCACAACTGCATAACCGTCTTCGCCTTCAATTTTATAACGTAAATAATAGAGTTTCCCTGTAATTTCTTTGTGTATTACTTCTTCATCGCTTAATGCTGTTAACGCTTTTGTATCCCAGTTTACCATGCGCACACCACGATAAATCAAACCTTTGTTGTATAAGTCAACAAATACTTTCAGCACACTTTCGGAGCGAGGTTCATCCATTGTAAAAGCCGTACGATCCCAGTCGCACGAAGCGCCGAGTTTTTTCAATTGCTCCAGAATAATCCCGCCGTGTTTATGTGTCCAATCCCAGGCATGACCAAGGAATTCGTCGCGGGTTAAATCCGTTTTTTTGATACCTTCGGCAGCAAGTTTACCAACCACTTTGGCTTCGGTAGCAATAGAAGCATGATCGGTACCAGGAACCCAACAGGCATTTTTGCCATGCATACGCGCACGACGAACCAGTACATCCTGAATAGTATTGTTAAGCATGTGACCCATGTGAAGTACACCCGTAACATTTGGTGGCGGAATAACAATTGTATATGGTTCGCGACCATCAGGTTTTGAACTAAAAAAACCATTGTCTAACCAATACTGATACCATTTCGATTCAATGTCTGTGGGGTTGTACTTACTTGCAAGTTCCATTTTATAATTTACTATTTAATCATTTACTATTTACCATTCATATCCGAACACAACTAACAATTTATATTTCAAAACATTACAAAGAAATTGTTAGTTAAATTTCAAGAACGCAAAGATAAAAAAAATAAAGGGTATCTGAAAATCAATTTATGCAAAAGAAAAAGCCTGCCTCAATTAAAATTGAAACAGGCTAAAATCGTATTTTTCTACTAGTTATCGAACAATTACCTTATGAACCTCGCCATTGATACGCAGCAAATATACACCTCTATTTACAGAATGAACAAATTGATTTGTTGCAACAGATTTTGTAATTAACTGACCTGCTGACGAATACAACTCGACGTTTGCAATCTCAGCAAATTGAGCTTCAATGGTATTATTTTTAATAATAACAGTGGAATTTCGACTTAAACTTTTTAAATCCGTAGAAATTGATTT
>DYSC01000025.1:8648-13259 GCA_020726365.1 Porphyromonas sp. | reverse complement strand
ATTTCTAAGTAAAACTATTCCAAATTTAAAAATTAGTGTAACTTTGCATCCTAAAATATTTTTGAAAATAATATATGATTAACATCAAGTCATTTATAATAACAAGCGTACTTTTATTTTGTTTCGGTACTCAGGCACAAATAATTGACAAAAAAATGTCAAGTGGATTCCGTGTTGCACCTGCCCGAAAAATCGATGTTGTCATTATTCACTCTGTATTCAACAATTCGGGAGGAGAGTTTTACGACATTGATTTAATTATCAAACAATTTGCACGTTACGGTGTTAGCTCCCATTATTTAATTGGACGCGGGGGTGAAATTTATCGTTTGGTAAATGAAAAAAACATAGCGTATCATGCCGGAAAGAGTAGTTTACCCGACGGAAGAACTGCCGTAAATAGATGTTCTATTGGCATTGAGCTGGTTTGTTCGTTTACCGAACCCATTACCGAGCAACAAATGGAATCGGTAGTAAAGCTCACAAAAGAGATACAGGCACGTTACAAAATAAATTATATTTTACGACATTCAGACATAGCATCTGGTAGAAAAACCGACCCATGGAATTTTGATTGGGATAGTTACCTTTCGAAATTAAAGCCCTAACATTTGTCCATAAAAAAACACGAAAAGTTTTATTTCCGTGCTTTTCTTTACCAAAAGTTTTATTCAAATTTATTTTTGTTTTTCCAACAAGAGTGTACGGGTTGGTAAGTCGCACACTTCGCTCGGACCGTAATACTGTACCGGTCCCGGATAAACATAGCTTTGTTTTTCGTCTGCCCAATCTACACGATGTTTTGCAAAATACTGGAATGGCGCACCATCCAAACGTACCAATGCTTTTTGAATTACAGGTTTCATTTTACCATGACGACGCTCCATATTCATCATCATAGTGATAGGTACACCACCTGCAATCCATTCGGCAGGATGAGCAGTAAGATTGCGAACCGACGACATATAGCCCGTTTTACCGCTTGAAATCAACAATGAAGCAGTATAACCCAAGGAGTAGGTATAGTCTGCATCAAAATTTGAAGGAATAGCACAACGACCTTCGTATCCAAAAAAGTGATTGATAGCCGAGAATTTCCCTTTGTATATGCCTTCGGCTTTGAGTTGAGCCAAGCGTTTAGCCACCATTTCAATCAGCAATTTTTCGGTTTCGATTAACGATACCTGAACATTTCCGTGTGGGTCGCGATCCAAAGTTAATTGTTTCGCAATGCCTTTTGGCAAACTGTTGTACACTTCGCGACTATCCGCGTTCAACATACCTTTTACATACTGACGTTTTTCGTCATCAGTTTCCAATGCATTGAAATCGTCGTTATGCGCCAACAAGTCATTCAGTTCCGAAATCAGTTTTTTCATGGCAGGAATAAATTCAATTAATCCTTCAGGAATAAGAATGGTTCCGAAATTTAAGCCAAAATTGGCACGATTTACGATAACTTTTACAATATCGTCAACAACATCTTTTAATGTCATATTTTTTGCTTCAATTTCTTCTGAAATCAAACAAATATTGGGTTGACTTTGCAAAGCACATTCGAGTGTGATATGCGAAGCCGAGCGACCCATCAGACGAATAAAGTGCCAATATTTTTGGGCAGAATTAGCATCGCGTTGAATATTACCAATAAGTTCAGAATATACTTTACAAGCTGTATCGAAACCAAACGAAGTTTCAATCATTTCGTTTTTCAAGTCACCATCAATTGTTTTAGGGCAACCAATTACCTGGATACCTGCATTCTTTTGTTTGTAATATTCGGCTAATACACAAGCATTTGTATTGGAATCGTCGCCACCAATAATTACAATTGCGTTGATGCCTAATTCTTTACAAATTTCCTCACCTTTGTCGTATTGTGCATCTTCTTCCAATTTTGTACGTCCCGAACCTATAATGTCGAAACCACCTGTATTGCGATATTCATCAACAATTTCGCTGGTAAGCTCGATGTAGCTATGCTCTACTAATCCACTCGGACCACCCAAAAATCCATACAATTTATTTGCAGGATTTAATGCTTTCAGTCCATCGTATAAACCTGAAATTACATTGTGACCGCCGGGAGCCTGACCACCCGAAAGAATAACTCCAACACCTACAGCAGGATATGTTTGTTTTTCACCTGTTTCGAAAGTAATTAACGGCATTCCGTATGTATTCGGAAAAAGTTCTTTAATATCGGCTTGGTTGGCAACCGATTCGGTAGCAGCACCTTCCATTAATACCACATTGCCTTTTAATGCCGCCGGTAATTTGGGCTGATAAGTTGCACGTGCAACCTGAAGAGGACTTTTAGTCATTGATTTCATCTCTATAATGTTTTAATTAATTGATATTCAGAACGTTTTATAATTTCAAAAATAGACTACAAAATTAACGAAATTTTTCCACATTGCAATATAAATTGAAAGCAAACAACCAAAAAATATAGCGATTAAGAACATTTAAGCACTGTCATTAATTGTTATGTTTCAAACTTATGATTATTTTTGTAGCCTAAAAAAAATTGAAACGCATGAAAAATACAATAGAATCGCTCCGCCGTGAGTTAGAGCAACACAATTATAATTACTACGTACTAAATTCACCAACAATCAGCGATTTCGATTTTGACAAAAAGCTACGCGAATTGCAGGAACTCGAAAGTCAGCATCCTGAGTTTTTCGACCCCAATTCACCAACGCAACGTGTTGGGAGCGACAGTGTTTCGGGATTCGAACAGGTAGCTCACTCCTACCCCATGCTTTCGTTAGGCAACACTTATTCCGAAGGCGAAATTCAGGATTTTTACGAACGTGTACGCAAAGGATTGAACGAAGATTTTGAGTTGGTATGCGAACTAAAGTACGATGGTACTTCCATTTCGCTAACATACGAAAACGGAGCACTTGTGCGCGCAGTTACACGTGGTGATGGCGAAAAAGGCGACGATGTAACAGCTAATGTTAAAACAATCCGAAGCATTCCGTTGCGTTTGCATGGAAATTTTCCTGATAAATTTGAGATTCGGGGCGAGATATTAATGCCATGGGCTGTTTTCGATGCGTTGAACAAAGAACGTGAAGAACAGGAAGAACAACTACTTGCCAACCCTCGAAATGCGGCTTCGGGTACATTGAAATTACAAAACTCAACCATAGTAGCACAACGAAAATTAGATGCGTATTTATATTATTTATTGGGCGAAAAATTACCTTCTGACTTGCATTCCGAAAATCTGAAAGCAGCTCATACTTGGGGTTTTAAAATTTCGGATGCTACGCACGTTTGCAAAACCTTGCCAGAAGTTTTCGACTTTATTAATTATTGGGACAGCGAGCGTAAAAATTTGCCAGTTGCCACCGATGGTATTGTACTGAAAGTGAATTCCATACGTCAACAACGAAACTTGGGTTTTACTGCCAAATCGCCACGTTGGGCAATCGCTTATAAGTTTCAGGCCGAAAAAGCCGTTACCCGACTCAATTCCGTTTCGTATCAGGTGGGGCGTACTGGTGCTGTAACGCCAGTTGCAAACCTCGACCCAGTGCAGCTTTCGGGCACAACTGTAAAACGCGCATCGCTACACAACGCTGATATTATTGCATCGCTCGATTTACACATCGGCGATATGGTTTTTGTGGAAAAAGGCGGTGAAATTATTCCAAAAATAACGGCTGTTGATTTCGATGCTCGAATATTGGTAGGCGACAAAGTGCATTTTATTAAAAACTGCCCCGAGTGTGGTTCGGAACTTGTACGCATCGAAGGCGAAGCTGCTCATTATTGTCCCAACGAAAATGGTTGCCCACCTCAAATAAAAGGTAAAATGGAGCATTTTGTTAGCCGTAAAGCCATGAATATTGATGGACTTGGCAGCGAAACCATTGCTTTACTTTTTGAAAATAAATTGATTGAAAATATTGCCGACATTTACGAACTGAAAGTGCCCGATTTGGCGCGACTTGAACGACTTGGAAATAAATCGGCCGTAAATATTAAAACATCGTGCGAAGCATCCAAAGAAGTCCCTTTCGAACGCGTGCTTTTTGCATTAGGAATCAGGTTTGTAGGCGAAACGGTGGCTAAAAAATTAGCTTTTGCATTTAAAAAAATCGGAAAAATTGAAGCAGCTACTTTAGAAGAATTAATAGCAGTAGATGAAATTGGAGAACGAATTGCTCAGAGTGTACTGAAATATTTTTCGGACGAACGAAATATCAAACTTATAAACCGTTTGAAACAATTCGGACTTCAAATGCAAGTATCGGAAGATAAACTTCAACCGGCAGGTAATGCATTAAGCGGCTTGTCGATAGTTATCAGCGGCACTTTCAGTAAACATTCACGCGACGAATATAAAACAATGATTGAGCAAAATGGCGGAAAAAATGTAGGTAGCGTTTCGGCTAAAACATCGTTTATTTTGGCTGGCGAAAATATGGGTCCCGAAAAACTCAAAAAAGCCGAAAGCTTGGGAGTAAAATTAGTTTCGGAAAACGAGTTTTTAGCAATGATCGAAGGTGAAATAAAAAAGCCCCTACAAGGATTTACAGGGACTTTGTTTTAGTTAGAGAAATCGAACCTGAGCAATTTCTTTTGCAAAAT
>DYSC01000025.1:0-8548 GCA_020726365.1 Porphyromonas sp. | reverse complement strand
TAATGGATGACCACCCATAGAACCCTATTCATAGCAACCGGCTTTCTTTAGTTTTCGTTCAATTTTCAGGATATTTCATGCTAATTGATTTAAGCTCGATAAAGATACGAATATCAATATCATTAAGTTCAAAATTCTTCAAATTTTTAATATAAAAATCCACTGCAAAATATTATTGCTTCTAATCATTCCAAATCTTCCACGCAGCAAGCGCCTGTTCAACCAACATTTGTTCGCCATTTAAACCCACAGCACCTTGTTCGCAACCTTTTTTCAGAAAAAGCGTTTCGGCAGGATTATAGACCACATCGAATAAGAGATGTTTAGCATTTAAAAACTGATAAGGAATTGCAGGGCATTCATCAACTTTCGGGAAAGTACCTAAAGGAGAAGCATTTACAATTAAGGTATAATCGTCCATTAGTTGCTTATTCAGGTCGGAATAGGTAAGTCTGTCAGCTGCCGGTGTTCTTGAAACATATTTTGTTTCGATACCCGATTTTTCTAACACAAATTTAATCGCTTTTGAAGCTCCTCCTGTACCCAATATCAATGCTTTGGTGTGGTGTGGCTTCAAATAAGGACTAACAGAAACTTCGAAACCAATAGCATCGGTATTAAAGCCCTTGAGAGTTAAAGTATTATTGCTTCGAATAAACTGAATAACGTTTACAGCGCCAATTTCTGACGCATTTTCGTCCAATTCATCCAAAAATGAAATAACCTGCTCCTTGTACGGAATAGTTACATTCAATCCATTTAACTCAACTTCAGCGATTAACTCAGTGAATTTCTGAATATTTTCAATTGGAAATGATTCGTAAATGGCATCAATATGCTCGTTTTCAAATTTTTCAGTAAAAAAACGTTTTGAAAATGAGTGTCCAAGCGGGTAACCAATTAAGCCGTATCGTTGCATGTGTTATTTCTTCGACTTTTTTAGAAAAAAACGTACAATATAATATAGTGCAACCAAAACTACTATTGCTAAAATGGCTATGCTTAATTCGTGGCTATATTCATTTATCAAATCTGCTTTTCCGTGAGCGACATAGCCCAAAAGCGCCAAAATAGAATTCCAGATTAATGCACCAAGAATAGTATAAATAGTAAAACTTGCAAAATTCATACGAGCCAAACCAGCCGGCAACGAAATAAGCTGACGTATTCCGGGTATCAATCGACCTACAAAAGTCGACACCTTTCCGTGTTCGTTGAAGTATTTTTCAGAATGTTTAATTTTTTCACTCGAAAGTAACAGCAATTTTCCTATTTTGCTATCAGCCAGTTTATACATTACAGGACGGCCAAGCCACAAAGCCAAAAAATAATTGATGTATGCCCCAATAAGAGCCCCTAACGTTCCAAAAAGTACTACCAAAAATATATTCAAATGACTATCCGGCTTGCTGGCAATATAGGCTGCCGGTGGAATTACCACTTCGGACGGAAAAGGAATAAAAGAACTTTCGATGGTCATTAACAGGGTAATGCTTCCATAATCTATATTATTTTCGTACCATTTTTCCACTTTTTGAATAATGCTCAATGTGTCGGGGGCGGTGGTTTGAATAGTATCCTGAGCGTAAATACTTAGACTGCAAGTAATAATTGAAATTATCAGAACGATTTTTTTAGTCATGAATTCAAAAAATTAATTTGTTGATTAAAAGGAAAAATATCAAATCAAAAAGTCTTCACGTTTAGCGTCTTCGCAAACTTCGAAAAACAAACGTTCAGCATCTAAATTTTGAGCAATAGCTTTTTTCAGATAGGTTGTAGAAGCGGTTATATCCCCATTTTTATAAAATGCAACTGCAATAAATAAATCAATATATTCGAGCGTATTATCCTGATCATAAGCTGCCAGATAATACTCCAGAGCCATTTTCCACTCCCCTTTATCCATGCATATATTGGCAATAGCCATAAGTGTATCGGGCTGATTTGCTTCGAGTGCAATCGATTTCAGATAAGCAAGCAAAGCTTCGTCCAACCGCTCGATACCAACCAAAGCTTCGGCTAAATACACCCAAGCGTCTGGCGCATCTTCCTGAAGTTCAAGCGCACGTTGTGTGTACACCAAACTTTCTTCGAACTGTTCTTTTTCCAATAGACAAATAGCAATACCTGTGAGCGCATCATAATTATCAGCTTTGTCGAGTAACGATTGTTGATAACAAACGATAGCTTGATCAAAAAGCTCTAATTTTTCGTAACATTCGCCCACAAATAAATGCGTTTGCCAATCTTCGCCACTCAATTTACCATAATCCTGATAAGCCTCAACTGCCTGCTGATATTCTTCGAGTTGGAAATGCGTATGTGCCTTTTGCAAAAATGCTAATGAATCGTTTTCGTTTATTGCAAGCACAAAGTCGTAAGCATTCAGCGCTTTGTGAAAATCCTGCAACACAAAATAAACCTGCCCCAAATTGAACCAAGCTTCAGCTAAATAGGAGTCAATATTGATAATGCGATTATATGTTTCGATGGCCAAATCCGATTCTAACGCTTGTTCGTAACAAAAAGCCAGTTCGAAAAGTAAATCAATATTTTTATTGTTGTATTCATCGCCGATTATCAGAAACTTCAAAGCTTTATTAATATTCAAATCAGCAATAAAAATAAAAGCAATATCGATACAAATATTGTCGATATCCTCTATTTCATTATCAATTATATTATTACAAATTAACTCAGCTTCCTTGCTCCTGCCCGATTTAACTAAAGCTTCGGCTTTGAGAAGCATCAATTCGTACTCTGAACTTTCGCTCAACGCATCTAAAATGCGTAAAGCTTTCTGTGTTTCGCCCAACGCTAAATATATTTTTGCCCGCTTTGTTTGTAAACTCGAATTACCCGGATGCAACTGCATACCAAGTTCGAGGGCTTTGGAGCTCTCTTTGGTTTTGCCTTTTTGCAAAAAGTAATCCACTATTGTTTCGAGCTCTTCCACGTCGAAATAGCCGGGACCTTTGCATGCTATAAATAATTCGTAGCGGGCAATTAATTCGGACGATTCATCGTCGAGCTGATATTGCAATTTTCGACCCATTAGGACACTTTTTTTTGCAAAAATAATGATTTAATGTGTAAATGAGCACAATAGACTGTGAAAAGTTTTCAACATGGATAAAAACAAGTAGGAAACATACATGAATGCAGCTCTCTCAAACTGAATTTGTTATCACTTTACTCTATTTTTATTTTTAGATTCCCGAAAAAAATGAGTAGTTTTGTAATCGAAATGTAGCAAATTCATTTCAACAAAATTAATACTATGCTCGACCAAGCAACCATTGACAAAATAACCGATGCAGCTCAAATTCAGGATGTTATATCGGATTACATCACGCTCAAAAAGCGAGGTGTCAACTTGATTGGATTGTGTCCTTTTCATGGCGAAAAAACGCCATCGTTCACCGTTTCGCCGGCAAAAGGCATTTTTAAGTGTTTCGGCTGTGGTAAAGGCGGTAATTCGGTACATTTTATAATGGAGCACGAGCAAATTTCGTATTACGAAGCGCTGAAATTTTTAGCCCGAAAATACAATATTGAGTTTCAGGAACGTGAATTTTCACCCGAAGAGCAGGCTGCACGAAACGACAGAGAAAGCATGTTTTTGGTCAATGAATTTGCACAAAAACACTTTTCGTCGACCCTTCACAACCATATCGATGGCAAATCAATCGGACTTGCCTACTTTCGCGAACGCGGATTCCGTGACGATATTATTCAAAAATTTCAACTTGGTTACAGCCTCGAACAGCACAATGCATTTACACAAAATGCACTGAAATCGGGATACAACAAAGATTATCTTGTAAAAACGGGGTTAACACTCGAAAACGAAAGTGGTCAGCTTAGCGACCGTTTCCGTGGACGCGTTATGTTTCCGGTTCATTCGCTTTCGGGCAAAGTAGTGGCATTTGGTGGTCGTATCCTCAAAAAGGACGATAAGATGGCTAAATATGTCAATTCGCCCGAGTCGGAAATTTACCACAAAAGTTCCGAACTTTACGGTATTTATTTTGCTAAACAAGCTATAGTTCGTCAGGATAGATGCTTTTTGGTGGAAGGCTACACCGATGTTATTTCGATGCATCAAAGCGGGATTGAAAACGTAGTAGCTTCGTCGGGAACATCGCTTACGCCCGGGCAAATTCGGCTGATTCACCGCTTTACCGAAAACGTAACCGTAATTTACGACGGCGATGCTGCCGGTATAAAAGCATCCATTCGCGGTATCGATTTATTATTAGAAGAAGGACTTAATATAAAGGTATTGCTTCTGCCCGATGGCGACGACCCCGATTCGTTTGCACGCAAGCACAATGCAGCCGATTTTATTGAATTTGTTGAGAAAAACTCAGCCGATTTTATACGATTCAAAACTAATTTATTATTAAAAGATGCCGGCAACGACCCTGTAAAACGAGCTGCATTGGTAAGTGACATTGTTCGAAGCATTTCCATTATCCCCAATTCGGTTATTCGTTCGGAGTATGTTAAAGAATGTGGCTCTCTGCTTAACGTGGATGAGGCTATGCTTTACCACGAAATAAACAAACTGAAAACTACCGAACACGAGAAAACAAACGTTCGTACTTCAAATGTTACCGACGCACCTCCGCCCCACTTCGAAGAAATGCAAATTGGAAGTTCAGTTGAATCGAAATTTGATAAAGAAGAACGAAATATTCTGCAAACCTTAATACGATTTGGTAATAACGATTTGTTTTTTGAAGATGAAACAAAGTCTAAAATAATTAAAGTTGCAGAATATATAATTCAGGAACTTGAAAAAGAGGGAGTCAAATTCTTAAATCCTATCCACCAGCTTATCATTGACGATTACAAAGAACACAGTTCGGATGAAACTTTTAATCCGGAACGTTTCTTTTTGTATCATCCAAATCCAAAAATAAGTCAACTCGCTGCCGATCTAGTAACCGAAAAGTACACATTGAGTAAGGTTCATTCTAAAATAAAAAAAATTGAAACAGACATTGAACGATTAGGCGAATTAGTACCGCGGCTTATTTATGAATTTGAAAATAGCTTGATTCTCGATTTGTATCGCCAGAAACTTATGGAGCTTAAATCAGTTTCGGAAGAAAAAAATAATATCCGTATAGACGAAATCATGCGTGAATTAGCTGAATTGGATAAAATAAAAAAAGAATTGTCGAAAACTTTAGGTGAAAGAATAATTATTAAAATCTAATGTTATGACCAAAATTTACCAATACATACTCATAATAATAAACTATATTTGCATCGATTTAGCATCGAAATGCATCTAACCAAAATTGGAAAGTAGAAGGTAGAAATTAAAAATTAGAAAATTATGAAAATTATGAAAAAACTTACTGTAATTTTGAAAGCTACAATGTTAGCATTTTTGTTTTGTTCATTTAATGTTAAAGCTGCTACTCCAACTGAGTCAATAGCAATGGACTCTACTGATAATGAGCAACTTTATTTAGTTGTAAAAACAAACAATATTGAATATATTGGAAATATTTTGCAAGACGATGGTCGTGAATTACTTATCAGTACCGAAAAATTAGGCAAAATTTATATTCCAAAAGCCGACATTCGTTCCATCGAGAAAATTAGCGATACAAAAGCTATAATAAGAGGTGAATATTTCTCATCTGGTCCCTTTGTAACCCGTTATGTATTCACCACCAATGCCTTACCTATTAAAAAAGGCATGAACTATGCACGACTCAACTTATATGGACCTGAAGTTCATTTTGCTTTAAGCGATAATTTGAGTTTCGGAATTCTCACAACTTGGTTGGTGAGTCCCTTTGTAATTTCTGGGAAATACAGCTTTAGCACTAAAAATCCAAAACTAAACTATTCTATCGGGACTTTAATGGGCAACTCTGGCTATATGAATAATATGAAAACCTGGGGTGGACTGCATTATGGTAATGTAACTTATGGCACGTCAAAAGAAAATGTTACTTTTGGCGCAGGTTATGGTTACCTATTTCCAGGAGTTACAGAAACTGAAGCACCCGAAGGCAATTATTATACTTCGAACGAATACTACGGCGCACAAATTGAACGTCCTACATATCCGGCTAAAGGTCCTATTTTTTCGTTCTCAGGCATTACAAAAGTTGGTTCGAAAGCGAGTTTTATTTTCGACAGTATGTTGGGTTTTATGTCTTTAAGAACAACTTTTGTTAGCTCAACACATACTGAAACCGGCACACGATATATTGTGCGCGATGGGCTTGATAGAGCTACTGTTGTAGTTTTAATGCCTGGTATGCGTTTCCAAACTAAAGAAAATTCAGCCTTTCAGCTTTCATTAAATATTGTCAAAATATATAATTCGAGCAACTATTCTTCCGACGATAATACTTCATTCCCACTTCCATCGTGTTCGTGGTTTTATAGATTTTAATTTAATATCTATGCAAAATCTTTTCGATCAAGTAATTTTTGGACCTATCCACAGTCGGCGATTAGGGCTTTCGCTGGGTGTAAATCTACTGCCGATAGATGCTAAAATTTGTTCATTCAATTGTATTTACTGCGAATGTGGCTTCAATACCACCACGAAGGAATTTAATTTCCCAATGCGTAGCGAAGTCAAAGCAATCCTTACCCGAAAATTAAGCCTTATGGTGGAGGATAGTGAAATACCAAACGTAATTACCTTTTCAGGGAATGGTGAACCTACTTTACACCCTGATTTTGAAGGCATTGTCAACGACACCATCGCTATACGTAACGAATTATGTCCATCAGCAAAAGTAAGTGTACTTTCGAACTCCACTCGCATACACAAACCACGCGTTTTCAGCGCATTGAAAAAAGTGGATAATAATATTCTGAAATTTGATTCGGCTATCGACCGCACCATGAAATTAATAGATCAGCCGGTTGGCAAACATATTAACGTAGAATGGCTTACAAATGAACTACAAAAATTTGAAGGAAATTTGATTATTCAAACCATGTTTTTACGAGGCACATATCTGGGCGAAAAAATAGACAATACCACAGATGTTGAAGTAGAAGCTTGGATAGAAGCACTCCAGAAAATTAAACCTAAACAGGTTATGATTTATTCGCTCGACCGCGATACACCCGTTCAGCAACTTCAAAAAGTGACTGTTAGCGAATTAAACGCCATTGCCGAACGTGTAAAATCAGCCGGTTTCGAAGTGTCGGTAGCAGGATGAGAATACTTATTTGTCCCCTAAATTGGGGATTGGGACATGCTACACGTTGTGTACCGATAATACGCACTTATTTCGCCTATGGGCATGAACTTGTTTTGGCTGCCGATGGTTATCCATTGCAATTCTTGAAACAAGAGTTTCCAGCACTTGAATTTATTGAACTTCCCTCTTATCCCATACGCTATTCAGCCGGAAAATCGCAGATTGTAGCCATGATTCGTAATTTACCTAACATTGTAAAAGGTATCTACCGCGAACATAAGTGGCTTTGCAACTATCTGAAAACGAATCGTTTCGACCTCGTGATTTCCGACAATCGGTTTGGGCTTTGGACAAAGCGGACTACTTGCATTTACATGACCCATCAATTAATGATAAAAATGCCCAAGCGGCTAAAACTTATTGAATCCCTCGCATGGTGGCTACACAGGCAGGTGATAAACCAATATACAACATGTTGGATTCCTGATTATCCCGAAAACCAGGGCTTATCGGGCGATTTAGCGCATAAATATCCACTCCCCCGCAACGCTCATTTTATTGGTCCGCAAACGCGATTTTTGACTCCTGAAAAGTACACACCGGACACCTCATTCGATGTTGTAGCCATTGTATCGGGCATTGAACCACAACGAACGTTGTTCGAAGAATCTATAGCGAAACGCTTTGGTAAAAGCAACGAAAAAACACTGATTGTTTGCGGTAAACCGGGCGACAATAATCAACGAACTGAATTAGATAATTTATGCTTCGTTTCTCACATTCCCGATATGGAACTTGCTCAATACTTAATCGGCTGCAAAAAAATTATTGCACGTTCGGGCTATACCACCATAATGGATTTGCATGCTCTAAATTGTTTGGGAAAAGCTGAATTTACACCCACTCCCGGACAAACCGAACAAGAATATTTGGCTGAATATATAAAGGACAGAAAATCGCAAAATTAAAAATTATGGCGTATAGGTAAAAAGTAGGCTGTATTTTAGATTATATTTTTAAAAACATAACTACTTGATAAAATAACATACTTTTTTGTATGATTTAAGCAGCTAAATTTGCAGTGTTTTTAAAAATATACAACTAATCATTTAACTGCTTATCCATTTCGGTCAAGTAAAATTTTGTAACTTTGCATCATGAATACAAACGAACATTACCCAAAGGATTTTCAAGAGTTCATAATGCAATTTAAGAACGAAGAAGACTGCTGGAAATACATTTATGAAATGAGGTGGCCGAATGGTTATATTTGTCCTAAATGCAAATGTAATAATAAGTACTGGTTGACTGAGCATAAGCTAATTCATTGTGCTGGCTGACGTGCATTTTGG
>DYSC01000114.1:2118-5702 GCA_020726365.1 Porphyromonas sp. | reverse complement strand
ACCTTATGTGGTTTCCCATTGCAGCTTCGGTGCTGACAATAACGCTAAAATGGTTTGCTTTTTCGGTAACAGGCTCGGTTGGTTTTTTGTAGGATGCATTGGAATCGTGTATTAACCTTGTGGCGAGCGTTGTGGCATTTTATTCGCTTACGGTTGCAGCCTTTGGAATAACTTATGCTGCCGTCAGTTGAGCCTATGGACGACCCCGATGCATTTGAAGATAGTTTGATAAATGAAACCTGAAATATAAAATATTAACATTTTGTACCCGTTGGAAATGCGTATATTTGCACATTTATAATTTAAATTTTGATTTTTACAAATTAATATGAAGAGAACCGGACTTTTATTCGTTGTTTTAAGCATTCTGTTCGTTGGTTGCAGCGACCACATTGCACCCGATTTTAGTTACAGCCCTACAATGCCTAAATGTGGACAAACAATTACATTTACCAATCTTACAACCGGCGATGCTGATTGGACAGCCGCAAGTTGGGAGTGGACCTTTGGCGATGACGGAATAAGCACATTGCAAAATCCAACTCACATTTATCGAAAAGCAGGCATTTATACTATTTCGCTGAAAGTGGATTCGAATAAGTACGATGTGACAAGTAAAATAATAACGGTTTACGATAGCATACCTACTATTGTTGCTAATGTTGACTCGGTTAAGTTTTTTCAGGATGTAACATTTAGTGCACTTATTTATAACCCCACGGGAGCAACTATCACTTACGATTGGTCGTTTTCGGACAATGCAGTAAGCGCCTCGCTAACATCGGGAAAATCAACTGCTGCAACTGTTTTGGCGTTTTTCAATAAATTTAATTTAGAAGAAGAGGTAAAATTAAAAGTTACGGTGGGCGACTCAGTTTACAATGTAAGCCAGAAGTTTTTTGTACACGATTATAAAGCTAAAAGTGTGTTGATGGCACAAAAAGATGGTAAAATACTACGCAAACGTATATTTATAAACGGCATGGAAGATGCCGTGGAACTGCCTGTTTCGGCTGGTAAACATCCTTTTAATATTTCTGCCATCAACGATAAATTATATATTTTTGATGCCGGAAGTTCGGTTGATTTTAAAACAAACTGGCTTACCGATACCAGCGGCGATGGTAGTATACGCGAAGTGAATTTAAAAGATAATACAGTTACTGAAATTGCAAACAATCGCAATACAAGTTCTCATTTTGGCTTTTACAATGGGTATGTTGATAATCAGAATATTTATTGGACAGATTATAGCGAGTTTGTGTATAGTGCGCTTGTTGGGCAAATCGTTGGTAATTTCGATTGGAAAGGAAGCATTGATGCTCAAACATCCAATTCGTTTTATAAAGTAAAAACAGACCGACTTGGTTATTATGGCAAAGGTCTTGCCTCAAATCAGTTTAGCGGAGGAATTCGCTATTACGACAATGCTTATTACTGGGCAAAAGGCGGTTCGGGTCGTGGAATTTACCGATTCCTGCCCACCGATATTTTAGCTGCAAACGCCACATCGGGCACTCCAATCCCGACACTTGGAGCCATTTTGACCGATTTTGCGGTGCGGGCATTTGTGTTCGACGAAATAAATGCGAAGATTTATTTTTCGGTAACAGCTCCGGCTGATAAGGTTGGGCTGTGGGTTTCGAATCTGAACGGAGCTAATCTGCAGCGTATCGAAGCCGCACCATTGGATAATGCATCGCTTTACATTACCGGAATAGCAGTGGACAACGAGTCGAATCGCTTGTATTGGGCATATCGTGGTACACAGTCAGGTGTGAAAATGTTGCCATTGGTAACAAACGACCTAAATAAAATCAACGGAACAATTGAGTTTTTCCTCCCCGATGTAGAAGTTTACGGCATTGCAGTTGACAAAGTAAGACGATAAAGTAATATGGCAAAATTTTTGATTATCGACGATGAGCGAAGTATTCGTAACACGTTGAAAGACATTCTGGAATTTGAAAAACATCAGGTAGTGCTTGCCGAAAATGGAAAAGCAGGACTCGATGCAGCACTTTCGGCTTCGTTCGATGTTATTTTTTCGGATATAAAAATGCCCGAAATGGATGGAATTGAGTTGCTTACTGCACTAAAAGAACAAGAGGTTGAAGCCCCTGTGGTTATGATTTCGGGACATGGAAATATCGACACAGCTGTAGATTGTATCAAAAAAGGCGCATTTGATTTTATAGAAAAACCGATTGACCTGAATCGGCTACTTATCACGGTTCGCAATGCCTTGGACATTAATAGCTTAGTAGTAGAAACCAAATCGCTCAAGCGTAAAATTGCCAAACGCCATCAGATGATTGGCGCATCGATTGCTATCGAAAAAGTGCGTATGATGATTGAACGTGTAGCGCCTACAGATGCACGTGTACTGATTACCGGCGAAAACGGAACAGGGAAAGAAGTGGTGGCACGCTTACTTTACGAGCAAAGCAACCGTGTGAATGCTCCTTTTGTGGAAGTGAACTGTGCCGCCATTCCATCGGAATTAATTGAGAGTGAATTGTTTGGACACGAAAAAGGGGCTTTCACATCGGCTATAAAACAACGCATTGGTAAATTTGAACAGGCCGATACAGGAACAATATTTTTAGACGAAATTGGCGATATGAGCCTTTCGGCACAAACGAAAGTACTTCGTGTGCTTCAGGAAAATGAGTTGACACGCGTGGGCAGCGACAAAAGTATAAAAGTAAATGTGCGTGTGATTGCTGCCACCAACAAAAACCTCAAAAAAGAAATTGAATATGGCAATTTTCGCGAAGATTTATTTCACCGCTTAAATGTTATTCCGATTCATGTGCCTGCACTCGACGAACGTAAAGAAGATATTCCGTTGTTAATTAGCCACTTCTGCGAACTTATTTGCAGCGAGCAGGGAATACAACTGAAGAGGTTTGATGCAGAAGCCATTGAAAAATTACAAACCCGAGCGTGGACAGGAAATATCCGCGAACTTCGAAATGTGGTAGAACGTTTAATCATTCTTGGAGGATTATCCATTAGTGCCGACGACGTAGAAATGTTTGCGTAGTTTTCAGATTTAAAACGCAAATTTACAAAATCAGAATTATTTTTATTTGATAATAATACGAAGATATGAATACATTAAATACATTATCGATTGCCATTTGTGCCGACCATGCCGGTTATGAATTGAAAAACACAGTAATTGAATATTTACAGTCGAAAAATGTAAAATTGCTCCATGATTTTGGAACTTACTCGGCCGAAAGTTGCGATTATGCCGACTTTGCACATCCTATGGCTTCGGCTGTCGAAAGTGGCGAGTTCGATTTTGGAATTTCCATTTGTGGTAGCGGTAACGGTATAAGTATGACTGTAAACAAACATCAGGGAATACGGGCTGCACTATGCTGGAACGAAGAAATAGCGGAACTAGCTCGTCAGCACAACAATGCAAATGTGCTATCAATGCCAGCTCGCTTTGTGTCGGTGGAACAAGTTTTAAAAATGGTGGATGTGTTTTTCGCAACCGATTTTGAAGGAGGAAGACATCAGGGACGCATCGATAAAATACCGCAGTGCTGAAGATGGACGACTGACAA
>DYSC01000114.1:0-2018 GCA_020726365.1 Porphyromonas sp. | reverse complement strand
GTCAAAAGTCTTTACTAATAACAATTAATAACGTAAAGCAAATGGTAGCGAAGCGGACATCCCGCCAAAGTGGGATAACGCACGAAGTGTAAATAACAACAAATAATAGCGAAGCTAAATAAATGCAACGAACAGAAATAGCAAAATACGGTGAATTTGGATTAATAAAACATTTAACCGAAAAATTTAAAATACAAAATGCATCGACGCTGAAAGGTGTAGGCGATGATGCGGCTGTACTCGATTATAAAGATAAACAATTACTTATAACTACCGATTTATTGCTCGAAGGTGTGCATTTCGATTTGGTGTATGTGCCGCTACGACATTTGGGCTACAAGGCTGCTGTGGTAAACTTTTCGGACATTTATGCCATGAACGGTCAGCCTAAACAAATAACAGTCTCGCTGGGAATTTCCAAACGATTTTCGGTGGAAGATTTAGAAGAAATATATGCAGGAATCGAATTAGCCTGCAAAGTGTATGGCGTGGATTTAATTGGTGGCGACACATCGGCATCGCTTACGGGTTTAGCCATAAGCATAACCTGCATTGGCGAAGCCGAAAAAGATAAAATTGTGTATCGCAACGGAGCCCGCGAAAATGATTTGATTTGCGTAACCGGCGATTTAGGCTCTGCCTATATGGGACTGCAACTACTTGAGCGTGAAAAAATTGTATTTTCAGCCAACAGCGAAGTACAACCCGATTTTGCTGACAAAGATTATATTCTACAACGTCAGTTAAAGCCCGAAGCCCGCAAAGATGTTATTCAGGCATTAGCCGATAAAGGAATTATTCCAACTTCGATGATGGATATTTCGGATGGATTATCATCAGAGTTGATACATATTTGTACGCAAAGCAATGTAGGATGCCGCGTGTACGAAGACAAAATACCCATTAATTATCAGGCAGTTGTAATGGCCGAAGAGCTCAATATGAGCATTGTAACCGCAGCCCTCAACGGCGGCGAAGATTACGAATTGCTATTCACAGCACGCATCGAAGATTACGAAAAGATTCTGACGCTCGAAAATGTAGGTATTGTTGGTCATATTACCAAACCCGAACTCGGACTCAACTTAGTAGGTCGCGAGGGTGAAGAAATTTCGCTAAAAGCACAAGGTTGGAATTCGCTGAAATAATCAACAATTCAAACGGATATTTCAGAAAAACATACATAGTTAAACTAAAAAATCTGAGTTCGTATTAACGATAGTAATATTCTATTTTTCGGAACTTGCCACCCGAAAACCAATGTGCAAATCGGAGCGTTCGGGGAAAAAATAATCTCGGTAACCGCTGCGCGAAATGCGTGCTAAAAAGTTCCAACCACCACCACGATACACTTTGTATTTTCCCGTTTTTGGTCCCTGAGGGTCGGTTTCTTCTACCGGCGGATATTGTCCGTACCAATCGCTACACCACTCGTACACATTGCCATGCATGTCGTAAAGACCCCATACATTGGGTTTGTAACTTCCTACTGGCATCGATTTACGTAGGTATTTACCTTTTGTGTTTCCATTGTAAGGAAAATTTCCATTGTAATTGGCTTGCGAAGTTGTCAGGTTTTCGCCTGTATTGAAAGGAGTTGTTGTACCCGCACGGCAGGCATATTCCCATTCCGCTTCAGTTGGCAAGCGGCAGCCCATCCAGTCGGCAAAAGCTTTGGCATCAGCCCAAGTTACATTTATCACAGGGCGTTTACCGCGTCCCCAACCTTCTTCGTCTGGTTTTTTACGTTTGGTTGCTTTGCAAAAAGCATCGTACTGTTCAAAAGTTACTTCGTATTTACTTAATTTATACGGACTAAGCGTAACCGTGTGCTGACGTTCATCGCTTCCACGTTCTGGTTCAGTGGTGGGTGTTCCCATTACAAAAGCACCCTCCGGAATTGAAACCCATTCAATTTCAGGTTTTTTCTGAGCCGATATAGCAACAGAAAATGCTAATACTACAATTGAAAGAATGCTTTTTCTCATATCTTATTATACAATTAGATGTTTATGTCA
>DYSC01000024.1 GCA_020726365.1 Porphyromonas sp. | reverse complement strand
TTATAACTTTACGAACTTTATAAACTATAAAATATGTCTTCCGTCCTAAGCACGCATAATCTTTCCATAGGTTATTCTAAAAAAAAGAATAAATCTATTGTGCAATCCGATCTCAATTTAGAATTGAAGGCAGGTGAATTGGTGTGTCTTATTGGTCAGAATGGTTGTGGAAAATCCACGTTGCTGAGGACATTGGCGGGCTTACAAAAACCAATTCACGGGAAAGTTTTGGTAGATAGTAAGGAATTGGCGAATGTACGAATTCACGAAAAAGCCCGAAAATTAGCCCTTGTTTTAACCGAAAAAGTAGATATCGAAAATGCAACGGTTACGGATATTGTTCGAATGGGGCGTCAGCCTTATTGTAATTGGTGGGGAAATTTGTCGGAGGCTGATTATGATATTGTAAACGATGCCATCGAAATGGTACATTTGGAGACCAAAGCCGATTGTTACTTGAATGAACTTTCGGATGGTGAACGGCAGCGCGTAATGATTGCCAAAGCATTGGCACAGGACACACCTCTTATTTTACTCGACGAACCAACAGCGCATCTCGATTTACCTAATCGAGTGGAAATCATGTTGCTACTTCATAAGTTGGCGCATCGAACGGGGAAATCAGTCCTTATTTCAACGCACGAATTGGATATGGCACTCCAAGCCGCCGACCACATCTGGCTAATGACCAAAATCGGTGGCATCGAGTGTGGTGTACCCGAAGATTTGGTGCTACAAGGTCATTTTCACGAAGCATTTCAAAGCAAATCGTACTATTTCAACTCAGCCAACGGCAACTTTTCGATGAATTATCCCATGACAAAAAAAGTGTGGGTAGATGGCGATAAAACCCGCATGTATTGGACATTGCGTGCATTAGCACGTGCCGGTTATATGGTGGTCGAAAAAGCCGAAGTAATTATAAAAATCACGCCCGAAAGCTGGATAATTGAAAACGAAGAATTGAAATCCGTAAAAGAATTATTAGCAAAGTTAGAGGAGCTTGTTTAATTCTCATTACATTTTCAAATCATCTCATCATCTCATCACCACATCAACCTAAGCCATTGCCAGCGTAAAAATACTCACCCTCACTCCTTCGCATTGTTTGATTGCCTGAATAGCCGCTTCGATGGTGGAGCCGGTAGTAAGCACATCGTCGACAAGCAAAATATGTTTATTTTCAAATGTTTCTTTGTTTTTCACTTCAAAAATTCCGGCTGTATTCTCGTAGCGCTCAAAAACTGACTTTTTGGTTTGGGTAGCGGTTTCTCTCGTTCGTATTAGCGATTTTGTATCAACGGGTTTGTCGAAGATTTTTGACATGCCATTGCAAATCAATTCGCTTTGATTGTATCCACGTTTAGCATATTTTTTCGGGTGAAGTGGAATCGGAACTATGTAGTCGACCGAACAAAATGTTTCGTCGGTCAGTAAATCCACGGCAGCGTATTTTCCCATAAGCTCTCCAACATCTTTGTTGTCGCGGTATTTGAGCTCGTGTAGCAATTTTTGGAAAGGAGAACCTTTTGTAAAAAAGAAAAATGAAGTTCCCTTTTGAATATCTGCTTTACCCCAAAATCGTTTTTCAACAGGATTATCTTTTTGCAGGTGAAAGTTCGTTCGAGGTATTTCACTCAAACATTTCAGGCAAATCTGCTGTTCACTTTTGAGTAAATTTTCGCCACAAATCAAACAAAGATTGGGGTAAAGCAAACCAAGAAAATTCGAAATCAAATTTTTCATAACATCTCCCACCCTTTTGGCACAAAAATAATCAAACCCACTATGGCAGCGCAAATAGCTGCAACTAAAACCGCACCTGCAGCAATATCTTTTGCTTTTCCGGCTAAACTGTTTTTCTCGGGCGAAACCAAATCCACTAAATTTTCGATAGCCGAATTCATCATTTCGAGGCTAATAACCACTCCAAAGCAAATAATGCAAAGCATCCACTCGGTAAGGCTAATCGAAAATAGAAATCCACAAATCATGACTAAAACCATCATAATTAGATGGATATTCATATTTGCCTCTTTACCAAAAACGGCTTTGATACCTTTCAGTGCGTAACCAAAACTCCGGATTCGCTTTTTCATAATGCTAATTTTTATTTTGCAACAAAAATAAAAAAAATCCGACAAACAACACAGTGTCAGTCGGATTATTTATAAATAGTAAATGGTAAATTATCTAATCGTAAATGAACTAAACTTTCACACGTCCCAAATACGAACCATCGCGCGTATCAATTTCAATTATTTCGCCTTCGGTAATAAAGAGTGGCACACGCACTGTGGCTCCCGACTCAACTGTAGCAGGTTTCAAGGTGTTAGTCGCCGTATCGCCTTTCATACCAGGCTCTGTATACGTAATTTTCATCTGAACTTTAACCGGCATATCGGCATAAAGCACAGTTTCGGTCGAAGCATCCAAAACTACTTCCAACGTCATCCCTTCGAGCATAAAATCAACGCCGTTAATCAACGATTTTGAAATGGGATGTTGGTCGTACGTTTCCTGATTCATGAAAATAAATTCATCACCCTCTTTATATACAAATTGATATGGACGGCGTTCAACACGAACGTCTTCTAATTTTTCGCCAATATTAAAACGGCGTTCAATAACACGACCATCCACTACATCTTTGAGCGTGGTACGCATAAAAGTATTCCCTTTACCGGGTTTTACATGCAAAAATTCTACTACAAAATACAGTTTACCATCCATACGGATACATGTTCCGTTTTTGATGTCTTGAGCATTCATCATGAAGTATGTTATTTATTAAATTATTTATTTATGCTTAACAAGTGGAAGAATTAATTTTTAAAATACTGAAATATAGTAATTTAAAAATAATAGTTTTTTGAAAACCGACCGCAAAATTACAATTAATTTTTTGATTTTCAAAATAATTCTGAGCTTACTAACTGTTGCGTTTAACTAAGTTGAATAATAAATGTTATTTTCGGATAATCGGCTTCGTTTTTTAACATAAAAATTTGTACCTTTGCAGCCCGAAATAAATTGCACCGTAAAAAGGCTAATTGCCTATCAACCAAACGTTGAAATTTATATCGCCTTGTTTTGTAATACGTAAAATAACAAATAAATAGTATGAACATCGTCAAAAAAGACATCGATCAGAACAACGCCACGCTTACGCTGAGCATTGTAAAATCGGATTACGCCGAGAAGGTAGAAAAAACATTACGCGATTATCGCAAAAAAGCAAATATTCCGGGTTTCCGTCCGGGAATGGTGCCAGTGGGTTTGATAAAAAAAATGTACGGAAAAGCTATTGTGGCCGAAGATATTAATAAAATTGTTTCGGAAGAATTGTATGCATATATTCGCGAGCATAAAATCAATATGTTGGGTGAACCACTTCCAAACGAAACAGAACAACAGCCTATTGATTTTGACAATAGCGAAGATTTCGAATTTATTTTTGATTTAGGAATTGCTCCTGAATTTGAGGTAGAACTAAGCAAAAAAGATAAAGTAAAAGCCTACAGCATTGCCGTAAGCGACGAAATGATCAACAATCAAATTGTTTCATACACAAGCCGTTATGGCAAATACGTTCAAGAAGAAACTGTGGCCGAAAAAGACATGGTGAAAGGTGAAGTATTGGAGCTTATCGATGGTAAAATAAACGAAAACGGACACAAAATTTCGGATGCAGTACTTACACCATCCTACATTAAAGATGAAGCTCAGAAAGTTAAATTTATTGGCGCAGCTAAAGGTGATGTAATTGTATTTAACCCACAAACTGCTTTCGAAAACGAAGCTGAGATTTCATCACTACTCAAAATTTCGAAAGACCAAGCAAAAGACATCACTTCGGATTTCCAAATCAAAATTGAAGGAATTACCCGCTACTACGATGCCGAAATTAATCAAGAATTGTTCAATAAAGTATATGGCGAAGGTGTTATAACAACTGAAGAAGAATTCCGTACCAAAATCAAAGAAGGCATTTTAGAAACCCTTTCGAGCGATAGCGATTATAAATTCGGACAAGATGCCCGCGAAATGTTGATTGCAAAATTCGACCATTTGACTTTCCCTGATACTTTCCTTAAACGTTGGTTATTAGCCACAAACGATAATTTAACAAAAGAAACACTCGAAGAAGATTTTCCAAAAATGATTGCCGACCTTAAATGGCAGTTGATTAAAGATAAACTAGCCAAAGCAAACGATGTGAAAGTGGAAATTGAGGATGTAAATGCTTATGCCCGCAAAATTGCCAGCACTCAGTTTGCTCAATACGGAATTGTTGGAATGGATGACGATATACTCGACAATTATACCAAAGACATGCTGAAAAAAGAAGAAACTGTTAAAGGCATAGTAGAGCGTGTGGCTGAAAACAAAGTTTTTGAAATTGTAAAAAACAGCGTAAAGCTTGACACAAAAGAAGTTACAATAGAAGAATTCAACAAAATGTTCGAAAATTAATCGAATTATTATTTAAGAGAATATAAATTCTCCCTGAAAAGGCTTTTTCCATTTTGAATTAGACAAATTTTTTATACCTTTGTTTGATTTTAAAAATAAGGAAAAAGCCTTTTTCATTTTAAAGAATGTATGTTTTAAACCTTACAAATTTTAGGAACTTAATAAACTTTACAAACTCTTACAGATTATGAACAACGAATTTCGTAAATACGCCACCAGACATTTGGGAATGAATGGTTTGGCACTTGACAAATATGCTGACATTACCAGCAATTACATTTCACCATCAATTCTCGAAGAGCGTCAACTCAACGTAACACAGATGGACGTTTTTTCGCGTTTAATGATGGATCGTATCATTTTTCTGGGCACACAAGTAGATGAATATACTGCCAATGTAATTCAGGCACAACTTTTATTCCTCGATTCGTCTGACCCCGGAAAAGACATTTCGATTTACTTGAATACTCCCGGTGGTTCGGTTTATGCCGGATTGGGCATTTACGACACCATGCAGTTTATTGGCTCGGATGTAGCCACTATTTGTACCGGAATGGCAGCATCGATGGGTGCTGTACTTTTGGTAGCCGGTGCACAAGGCAAACGTTCGGCACTGAAACACTCACGTGTTATGATTCACCAACCAATGGGCGGCGCACAAGGTCAGGCATCGGACATCGAAATTACAGCCCGCGAAATACAAAAGCTCAAAAAAGAACTTTATACCATAATTGCCGATCATTCGAACAATCCATTTGAGCGCATCGAAAAAGACTCGGATCGCGACTATTGGATGAACTCATCGGAAGCTCTGGAGTATGGCATGATTGACAAAATTTTGATAAACGAGAAAAAGAAATAATGGCTAAAGTTGAAAAAAAATGCAGTTTTTGCGGACGACCTGAATCGCAGGTAGAATTTTTCATTATGGGTCAGGGTAGCACTCAGATTTGTAATGAATGTGCCGTACAAGCTGCCGAAATAGTGAAGGAAAATTCAACTTCGCGCACTAAAATGCCATCGCTCAAAAAAGATGATGTGCCAAAACCAGTAGAAATTAAAAAATACCTCGATCAGTATATAATTGGACAGGATGAGGCTAAAAAATTTCTTTCGGTAGCCGTATACAACCATTACAAACGCTTAATGCAGGAACGAACCAACGATGATGTTGAGATTGAAAAATCAAACATTATCATGGTTGGATATACCGGAACAGGAAAAACGCTTTTGGCGCGCACTATTGCAAAAAAACTGCATGTTCCGTTTACCATTGTTGATGCAACGGTTTTAACCGAAGCTGGCTATGTGGGAGAAGATATTGAAAGCATACTCACCCGATTGCTTCAGGTAGCCGATTACGATGTAAAAGCTGCCGAACGCGGTATTGTATTTATCGATGAAATAGATAAAATAGCCCGTAAAGGTGATAATCCAAGCATAACCCGCGATGTAAGCGGTGAGGGTGTGCAACAAGGTTTACTTAAACTGCTCGAAGGTTCGGTAGTGAATGTTCCACCACAAGGTGGTCGAAAACATCCTGACCAAAAAATGATACCTGTAAACACACAAAACATATTATTTATTTGTGGTGGTGCTTTTGATGGTATTGAAAAGAAAATTGCATCAAGACTTAACACGCGTGTTGTAGGCTATAATGCTGCAATAAAAAATGAACAAGTCGATAAAAATAATATGTTGCAATATATTGCACCTCAGGATTTAAAGTCATTTGGACTTATCCCTGAAATCATAGGTCGATTACCAATACTCACCTATTTAGAACCACTCGACCGTACGGCTTTACGCCGAATTTTAACAGAACCCAAAAATTCAATCATCAAACAATACAGCAAATTGTTT
The DNA here is from genome assembly GCA_020726365.1 of Porphyromonas sp. Lineage (GTDB taxonomy): Bacteria > Bacteroidota > Bacteroidia > Bacteroidales > Paludibacteraceae > Paludibacter. The sequence continues at coordinate 17,543 of DYSC01000024.1, read as the reverse complement.
GGGATGGATAAAATAGAACTTGTCTTCACCGACGAAGTTTTGGATTATATTGTGGATAAAGCCATCGAATTTAAACTTGGCGCTCGTGGCTTGCGATCGATTACTGAAACCATTATTATGGATAAAATGTATGAAATGCCATCTGCTCACGAAGATAAGTTGCAAATTACACTCGATTATGCAAAAACAAAGATAGAAAAAACAAATATTAATAGGCTGAAAATTTCCTGATAATAAGGTAATTAAAATCATAATCAGGAGTATTACACTTATTTTTTAGTTAATATCCTGATTATTTTTTCAAAAATACTTGTATATTTGAAATCTGTTTATAATTTTGTTAAAGAATTCAGTATTAAAAAACATTACATGGTTACACATTCAGAGTTGCTATCTCATTTAAAACAAAATTTTGGTTTTGATACCTTTAAAGGCAATCAAGAAGCCATTGTTCAGAATGTGATGAGTGGAAATGACACTTTTGTTCTCATGCCCACCGGCGGCGGTAAATCGCTTTGCTACCAATTGCCTTCCATACTAATGGAAGGTACAGCAATAGTGATTTCGCCACTAATAGCTTTGATGAAAAATCAGGTAGATGCTATGCGTAATTTTAGTGAAGAAGATGGAATTGCCCATTTTATAAATTCTACTCTTTCGCGTCCTGCAATCGAAGCTGTAAAAGCCGACATAGTATCAGGTAAAACAAAATTACTCTATGTAGCGCCTGAGTCGCTCACAAAGGGAGAGAATATTGAATTTTTGAAATCGATAAAAATTTCGTTCTATGCTGTGGATGAAGCTCACTGTATTTCGGAATGGGGACATGACTTCCGCCCCGAGTATCGTCGCATACGTCCAATGATAAATGAAATTGGCATAGCGCCACTAATCGCACTTACTGCCACGGCTACACCAAAAGTACAACACGATATTCAGAAAAATTTGGGCATGTTAGGGGCAAAGGCGTTTAAGTCTTCGTTTAATCGACCCAATTTGTATTATGAGGTACGTACAAAAACGAATGAAGTAGACAAAGATATTATAAAATATATACGTTCGCAGGAAGGTAAATCGGGTATAATCTATTGCCTAAGTCGGAAAAAAGTAGAAGAGCTTGCTCAAACTCTTACTGTAAATGGCGTTTCTTGCTTGCCTTATCATGCAGGCATGGATGCATTAGTGCGTACCGAGAATCAGGATAAATTTCTGATGGAAAAAGTACAGGTAATTGTTGCAACCATTGCATTCGGAATGGGTATCGACAAACCAGATGTTCGCTTTGTAATACACTACGATATGCCCAAAAGTCTCGAAGGCTACTACCAGGAAACAGGTAGAGGCGGACGTGATGGTGGCGAAGGACAATGTATTGCATTTTATGCTTATAAAGATTTGGACAAACTGCGTAAATTTATGCATGGTAAACCGGTTGCTGAACAGGAAATCGGGAATCAGTTATTATTAGAAACGCAAGCGTATGCCGAATCGTCGGTGTGCAGGCGTAAATTATTGTTACATTATTTTGGAGAGGAATTAGAAAACGACTGCGGTTGTTGCGATAATTGTATGAAACCACGTAAATTTATTGAAGGTCAGGAATTATTATTGTTGACTTTGGAAACTATTATTGTTGTTCGCGAAAAGTTTAAAGCCGAACACATTGTTGATATTCTGAAAGGAAACGAAAACTCAGAAATCAAAACCTATCAGCACGATGAGTTGGAGAACTTTGGAGCGGCTTCGGATGAAGACGAGAAAACCTTGCATGCCGTTATACGCCAAGCTCTTATCACTGGCTTAATTTCGAAAGAAATTGAAAACTACGGGCTACTAAAAGTTACTGCCGCAGGTAAAGCATTTATGAAAAAACCAACTCTGTTCCCTATCGTGAAAAATACGGAATCCGACGAAGATGACGAAGAAGCAGCAGCAGCAAAATCAACCGGTGGTACTTGTGCTGCCGACGATGTGCTATTCTCAATTCTGAAAGATCTTCGTAAAAAAATGTCGAAAAAGCTGGAAGTTCCTCCTTTTGTTATTTTTCAGGACCCTTCACTCGAAGCTATGGCAACTACTTATCCTATTTCGATGGATGAGTTGCAAAACATACCAGGAGTTGGTGCAGGAAAAGCAAAGCGCTACGGCGAGGACTTTTTAAGAGTTATTCGTGAGCATGTAAAAGAAAATGAAATTGTACGACCTGAAGATTTACGCGTACGCACTGTGGCAAACAAATCGAAACTTAAAGTTTCCATTATTCAATCCATAGACCGCAAAATTGCATTAGACGACATTGCAATGGCAAAAGGGCTTGAAATTAGTGAATTGTTAGACGAAATAGAAGCAATTGTTTACTCTGGAACAAAAATCAATATCGATTATTTCTTAGATGAAATAATGGAGCCCGATCATATTGACGAAATTTTCGATTATTTCAGTACTGCCGAAACCGACAAGATAGAACCAGCTCTGAGAGAGCTTGGCGAAGACGATTTCAGTGGAATTGAAGTAAGATTGGTTCGTGTTAAATTCCTTTCGGAGATTGGTAATTAACCTTTTGAACACATAAAAAAATCCCTGCAAATAATTATTTGCAGGGATTTTTTTGTTTATATAGATTCTAATTTATTCATCAGAACCACCATCTTCAATATCGGTAACATTACGACGAGCATCTTCTTTTTTATTGTACTCCTCGCGCGAGTAAACAACAATTTTATCAAAGTCACGTTGTCCGGTACCGGCAGGAATAAGGTGTCCACAAATTACATTTTCTTTCATGCCTTCCAAACGATCCACTTTTCCATTTATAGCAGCATCGTTAAGTACTTTGGTAGTTTCCTGGAATGAAGCAGCCGACATAAAGCTCTGTGTTTGAAGCGCTGCACGTGTAATACCTTGTAAAATCTGATTTGAAGTTGCAGGAATAGCATCGCGAGTTTCAACCAATCGCATATCGCGGCGTTTGAGCACACTATTTTCGTCACGAAGCTTACGGGCAGTAATAATCTGACCAGCTTTTAAAGAATCTGAATCGCCAGCATCAAGAATTACTTTTTTACCCCAAATACGATCGTTTTCCTCCATAAAATCGTGTTTGTCCACAATTTGTTTTTCGAGGAAACGCGTATCACCCTGTTCAATGATTTCAACCTTACGCATCATCTGGCGAACAATTACTTCGAAGTGTTTGTCATTAATTTTAACACCCTGCAAGCGATAAACATCCTGTACTTCGTTCACAATATAATCCTGAACAGCTGTTGGACCTTTAATCATCAGAATGTCCGAAGGCGTAGTTGCACCATCCGAAAGTGGTGTACCAGCACGTACAAAGTCATTTTCCTGAACTAATATCTGTTTCGAAAGCGGAACCATGTATTTCTTCACTTCTCCGGTTTTCGAAGTAACACTTAACTCACGATTACCACGTTTGATTTTGCCAAAGTTTACCTCACCATCAATTTCGGCAACAACTGCCGGATTCGAGGGGTTACGTGCTTCGAATAACTCGGTAACACGAGGAAGCCCCCCTGTGATATCACCTGCTTTACCAACAGCGCGAGGGATTTTTACTAACATTTGACCTGCTTTAATTTGTTCGCCACTCTCTACTACAAGGTGAGCACCCACAGGTAAGTTATATGTGCGAATTACTGCGCCGTCTTTATCCATAATATGTGCACTTGGCACACGATTACGGTCTTTCGATTCCATAATAATTTTTTCGCTCAATCCGGTTGCATCATCGGTATCAGTTTTGAAAGTAACGTTTTCGATTACATCTTCAAACTCAATTTTACCTTCAGTTTCCGAAATAATAACGGCGTTAAATGGATCCCATTCACAAATAATCTGACCTTTCTTGCCCATATCGCCATGTTTAGCCATCAATTTCGAACCATAAGGTATATTTTGCGTAGTAAGAATAATACTTGTATTGCTATCAATAACACGCATTTCGGCTAAACGGCTTACAACAATCTGATAGTCACCAGCAGCATCTATTACATCAACAGTACGAAGTTCGTCGAATTCGATGAGACCGTCGTAACGAAGTGCAATTTTATTTTCGGCTCCCACGTTCGAAGCAACCCCACCGACGTGGAATGTACGAAGTGTAAGCTGAGTTCCCGGCTCACCAATCGACTGAGCAGCAATAACACCAACAGCTTCACCAATGTGTACCATTTTACCGGTAGCAAGGTTACGTCCGTAGCATTTTGCGCAGACACCTTTTTTCGATTCGCAGGTCAACACCGAACGTATCTCAACTCGTTCGATAGGAGAATCCTGAATTTTCTTTGCAAGTAGTTCTGTAATTTGTTCACCAGAACTTACTATAAGTTCACCTGTAAGCGGATGATAAATATCGTGAACGGAAACACGTCCGAGAATACGTTCGTACAACGACGAAACCACCTCTTCGTTGTTTTTCATTTCAGTTGCAATCAATCCGCGTAAAGTTCCACAGTCGTCATCGTGAATAATCACGTCGTGCGACACGTCAACCAAACGACGGGTCAAATATCCTGCATCAGCAGTTTTAAGAGCCGTATCAGCCAAACCTTTACGAGCACCGTGTGTAGAAATAAAGTACTCCAATACCGACAAACCTTCTTTAAAGTTCGAAAGAATTGGGTTTTCAATAATCTGTCCACCTTCGGCTCCTGATTTTTGAGGTTTTGCCATCAAACCACGCATACCTGATAACTGACGAATCTGTTCTTTCGATCCACGAGCACCCGAATCCAACATCATATATACCGAGTTGAATCCCTGATTATCAGTTGAAAGTTGTTTCATCAAAATGTTCGACAATTTTGAATTGATATGTGTCCATGTATCAATAATCTGATTATAACGTTCGTTGTAGGTAATGAAACCCATATTGTAGTTATTCAGAATTTCTTCTACTTCGGCATTACCTTCTTTTACCAAAATTTCTTTTTCAGGTGGGATAATTACGTCACCAAGGTTAAACGACAATCCACCTTTGAAAGCCATCGAGTATCCAAGATCTTTGATATCATCAAGGAAAGCAGCTGTACGAGCTACTCCACAAATTTCAATTACATTACCAATAATATCACGCAATGATTTTTTCGAAAGCAATTCGTTGATATATCCAACTTGTTCGGGTACACACTTATTAAATAAGATACGTCCTACAGTTGTTTCAATCATTGTAAGTTTGCGTTCTCCATTAATCATATCATAAGTTCTCACTTTGATAGGAGCGTGCAATGCCACTTTTTTCTCGTTGTAAGCAATTTCAGCCTCTTCGGGCGAATAGAAAATTAGCCCTTCGCCCAAAGCACCAGCACGAGGTTTTGTAATATAATACAAACCTAATACCATGTCCTGCGAAGGTACTGTGATAGGTGCACCATTTGCAGGGTTCAAAATATTGTGCGAAGCAAGCATTAACATTTGAGCTTCAAGCACAGCCTCATTACCAAGCGGCAAGTGAACTGCCATCTGGTCACCGTCGAAGTCGGCGTTGAAAGCCGTACACGAAAGTGGGTGTAGCTGAATAGCTTTACCTTCTATCATTTTGGGCTGGAAAGCCTGAATACCAAGTCGGTGAAGTGTTGGAGCACGGTTTAGTAATACGGGATGTCCTTTCATCACGTACTCTAAAATATCCCAAATAACAGGGTCTTTGCGATCAACAATTTTCTTTGCTGATTTTACCGTTTTAACAATACCACGCTCAATTAATTTGCGTATAACAAAAGGTTTATATAATTCGGCAGCCATATCTTTTGGCAAACCGCATTCGTGCATTTTTAGTTCTGGACCAACGACAATTACCGAACGAGCCGAATAATCCACGCGTTTACCCAACAAGTTCTGACGAAAACGTCCTTGTTTACCCTTCAACGAGTCGGAAAGCGATTTCAACGGACGATTAGCATCTGTTTTTACAGCACTCGATTTGCGTGAATTGTCGAACAGTGAATCTACCGCTTCCTGAAGCATACGTTTTTCATTACGCAGAATAACTTCGGGAGCTTTTATTTCGATCAAACGTTTCAAACGGTTATTACGAATAATCACACGGCGATACAAATCGTTCAAATCGGATGTTGCAAAACGACCACCATCAAGTGGCACCAACGGACGCAATTCGGGTGGAATAACAGGAACAATTTTTACAATCATCCATTCCGGTTTATTGCGATGTTTCGAAGCACGGAATGATTCTACAATTTGCAGACGTTTCAGAGCTTCGTTTTTGCGCTGTTGCGAAGTATCTGTATTGGCACGGTGACGTAAATCGTACGATAAGGCATCTAAATTGAGGCGCGACAACAAGTCGTAAACAGCCTCAGCACCCATTTTTGCAATAAATTTATTTGGATCCGAATCTTCCAACATTTGATTTTCGCGTGGAAGAGCATCCATAATATCAAGATATTCTTCTTCGGTAATTAATTCATTATTAACGATATTTTCGCCATTATCGGCCGCACCGGCCTGAATAATAACGTATTTTTCGTAATAAATAATTGCGTCCATTTTTTTAGTCGGCATACCAAGCAGGTAACCAATTTTATTTGGTAACGAACGGAAATACCATATATGCGCAACAGGCACAACCAACTGAATGTGCCCCATACGCTCGCGACGAACCTTTTTCTCTGTAACTTCTACACCACAACGGTCGCACACAATGCCTTTGTAACGGATACGTTTGTATTTTCCGCAATGACATTCGTAATCCTTTGTAGGACCAAAAATACGTTCGCAGAACAGACCATCTCGTTCAGGTTTGTATGTACGGTAATTGATAGTTTCAGGTTTGAGTACCTCGCCACTCGATAATTTCAGGATTTCTTCGGGCGATGCAAGTCCGATAGAGATTTTATTGAAACTACTCTTTACCTTATTATCGTTTTTAAAAGCCATAATTTTCTTTTTAAGCCCCCTAAATCCCCCAAAGGGGACTAATAGGAAGCGATAAATGATTTTTTATTAAAATTGATTCAATTTAGAAAAAATACTTTTCATTAAGTCCCCATTGGGGGATTTAGGGGGCAGTTCCTATTCTAAACTGATACTCAAACCCAAACCACGAAGTTCGTGCAACAATACGTTCAACGATTCCGGTATTCCAGGTGTTGGCATTGGATCGCCTTTCACAATTGCTTCGTACGTGCGGGCACGTCCCATTACATCATCCGATTTAACAGTTAGAATTTCCTGAAGAATATGTGCAGCACCGAAAGCTTCGAGTGCCCAAACTTCCATTTCCCCGAAACGCTGACCCCCAAATTGGGCTTTACCTCCAAGTGGCTGTTGTGTAATAAGGGAATATGGTCCGATTGAACGTGCGTGCATTTTATCTTCAACCATGTGACCAAGTTTCAGCATATAAATTACACCAACAGTAGCCGTTTGATCAAATTGTTCTCCTGTTCCACCATCAATCAGGTAGGTTTTGCCATAGCGTGGTACACCTGCTTTATCAGTCCAATCGTTCAATTGATCGAGGCTTGCCCCGTCAAAAATCGGAGTTGCAAAGCGAACACCTAACTCTTTTCCTGCCCAACCAAGTACAGTTTCGAAAATCTGCCCTAAGTTCATACGCGAAGGTACACCAAGTGGGTTAAGTACGATATCAACCGGAGTTCCATCGGCAAGGAAAGGCATATCTTCCTGACGAACAATACGCGATACAATACCTTTGTTTCCATGTCGACCAGCCATTTTATCACCTACACGTATTTTACGTTTTTTGGCAATATAAACTTTGGCTATCTGTACAATACCGTTTGGCAATTCGTCGCCAATGGTTATATTGAATTTCTGACGTTTAATTTGTGCATCAAGTTCTTTATATTTGCGCAAATAATTCAGAATTAATTGTCTGATAAGCTCATTTTTGTGCGAATCGGTTGTCCATTTACTTGTTTGAACAATTGAATAATCAATTTCACGCAAACGTTCGATGGTAAATTTGCTGTTTCTCGATATCAAATCAGTTCCTAAGAAATCCTTAACTCCGGCAGAAGTTTTATCTCCAATCAGAACAATTAATTTTTCAATCAAGGTTTCACGAAGAACGCTTGCCTGAGCTTCAAACTCTTCATCCAAACGAGGCAAAACAGCTTTGTCGGCTAATTTAGATTTGCGATTTTTTTGTGCTTTCGAATACAAACGTTTTCCAACAACCACACCCGATAAAGATGGAGTAGCCTTTAACGAAGCATCTTTTACATCACCTGCTTTATCACCAAAAATTGCGCGCAACAATTTTTCTTCCGGCGACGGGTCTGATTCACCCTTAGGTGTAATTTTACCAATAATTATATCACCCGGTTCGATACGAGCACCAACCCGAATAATACCATTTTCGTCCAAATCTTTTGTTGCTTCTTCGCTTACATTTGGTATATCTGATGTAAATTCTTCAACACCACGTTTCGTTTCGCGCACTTCAAGCAGTTGCTCTACAACATGAATAGAAGTAAATATATCTTCACGAACAACACGTTCATTAATTACAATAGCATCCTCAAAGTTGTATCCTTTCCATGGCATAAACGCAACTTTTAGGTTTTTACCGATAGCCAGTTCACCGTTTTGAGTCGAATAACCTTCAGTCAGAATCATTCCTGGAGTTACAACATCACCTTTACGTACCATAGGACGTAGGTCAATTGTTGTATTCTGGTTTGTTTTCATAAACTTAGGCAATTTATACTCTTTCACCAGCGATTCGAAACTTACAAACTCTTCATCTTCGGAACGATTGTAGCGAATCTTGATACATTCAGCATCCACATATTCAACAACACCATCACCCTCTGCAGCAATTTGAGTGCGAGAGTCACGAATCAACTGACCTTCGATACCTGTACCTACAATCGGAGCATCGCAGCGCAACAAAGGCACAGCTTGGCGCATCATGTTCGATCCCATCAAAGCACGGTTCGCATCATCATGTTCAAGGAACGGTATCAACGCGGCTGCAATAGAAGCAATCTGGGATGGAGAAACATCCATCAAATTAACCTCTTCTGGTGAAACAACAGGGAAATCAGCTCCTAAACGCGATTTAACTTTTGATCGTATGAAAGAACCATCATCACGTAGAGGCGCATTTCCTTGTGCCACCACAAGAGTTTCTTCTTCTTCTGCAGTAAAATATGTAATACCTTCATCCGATGTATCTACTTTTGCGTTTTCAACTTTGCGGTAAGGAGTTTCAATAAATCCTAATTTATTTATTTTAGCATAAATACAAAGCGACGAAATCAAACCAATATTTGGACCTTCAGGAGTTTCAATCGGACACAGACGACCATAGTGTGTATAGTGAACGTCTCGAACTTCAAAGCCAGCACGTTCACGCGAAAGACCACCAGGTCCAAGTGCTGATAATCTACGTTTGTGCGTAATTTCAGCCAATGGATTTTGTTGGTCCATAAACTGCGATAAAGCATTTGTACCGAAGAACGAATTAATTACCGAAGAAATACTTTTGGCATTAATCAAATCGATTGGGGTAAATACTTCATTATCACGAACATTCATACGCTCGCGAATAGTACGCGCCATACGCGACAATCCAACACCAAACTGATTAAATAACTGCTCACCTACAGTACGCACACGACGGTTACTTAAGTGGTCAATATCATCCACATCAGCTTTTGAGTTAATAAGCTCAATGAGGTATTTTATGATTTCAATTATATCTTCCTTTGTAAGAACTTTTATATCCGGATCAATCGAAAGATTTAACTTACGGTTAATACGGAAACGTCCCACATCACCTAAGTCGTAACGTTTTTCGGAAAAGAACAAGTTATTAATAACCTCACGTGCAGTTGAATCATCGGCAGGAACAGCATTACGTAACTGACGGTAGATATACAATACCGCTTCTTTTTCAGAGTTACTCGGGTCTTTTTGCAACGTATTATAGATAATCGCAAAGTCGTTTTGGTTGGCTTCGGGATTATGTAATAAAATTGTTTGAGAACCAGATTCGATAATATCGTCGATATGATGTGCTTCAATAACTGTTTCACGATCAATAATCACTTCATTACGCTCAATACTTACAACTTCACCAGTATCTTCATCAACAAAATCCTCAATCCATGTCTTCAACACACGGGCAGCAAGTTTCTGTCCAATTGCCTTTTTAAGACTGGCTTTACTCACTTTAATTTCTTCGGCCAAGTTGAATATTTCAAGAATGTCTTTATCACTCTCGAAACCGATGGCACGCAGAAGAGTTGTTACAGGTAATTTCTTTTTACGATCGATGTACGCATACATTACATTATTAATATCTGTAGCAAATTCAATCCATGATCCACGGAAAGGAATAATACGTGCAGAGTATAATTTTGTACCGTTAGCATGCATGCTTTGTCCGAAAAATACCCCTGGCGAACGGTGAAGCTGCGATACAATTACGCGCTCTGCACCATTGATAACGAATGTACCCTTGGGTGTCATATATGGGATTGGTCCCAAATACACATCCTGAATAACAGTATCGAAATCTTCGTGGTCGGGATCGGTACAATAGAGTTTTAATTTTGCTTTGAGAGGAACACTATACGTTAAACCACGTTCTACACACTCTTCGATAGAATAGCGTGGAGGGTCAACATAATAATCGAGAAACTCTAATATAAAGTTATTGCGTGTATCGGCAATGGGGAAATTTTCGGTAAATACTTTGTACAAACCTTCTGATTTTCTTTTTTCAGGTGATGTGTCCATCTGAAAAAAGTCTTGGAAAGATTTTAATTGAACTGCTAAAAAATCAGGATATTGCATCTGATTTTTGATAGAAGCAAAATTGATTCTTTGTGATTGGTTTTTTGAAGACATTTTCAAAGAGGGTTATTTTGATACAGTGAACTCAATTTGTTAAAGACAAGAAAAGGTTTAGAATCCCTCTATTCGAGGGAATCTAAACCAAAAACCTGAAAATCAGGTAGTTTTATTTAAGTTCAACTTCAGCTCCGCCTTCGATCAATGCTTTTTTCAAGGCTTCGGCTTCGTCTTTTGATGCACCTTCTTTGATCGCTGAAGGAGCAGCATCTACCAAATCTTTAGCTTCTTTCAAGCCAAGACCTGTCAACTCTTTTACTAATTTTACGATTGCTAATTTATTAGCACCGGCTGCTTTCAAAATTACATCGAAAGAAGTTTTTTCTTCAACTACTTCAGCTGCGGCGGCAGGACCTGCGGCAACAGCAACGGCTGCAGCAGCTGGTTCAATACCATATTCATCTTTCAAAATTTGAGCTAACTCATTTACTTCTTTAACTGTTAAGTTAACCAATTGTTCTGCAAAAGCTTTCAAATCTGCCATTTTACTTTTATTTTATGAAATTTGTTTTTATAATTAATTGTTTTGAATTATCTCTCGGCCAATGTTTTTAACACGCCGTGGATAGTATTTCCTCCTGATTGGAGTGCGGACACAACATTCTTCGCAGGTGATTGGAGTAATCCAATAAGTTCGCCAAGAAGTTCGTTTTTGCTCTTTATGCTTACTAATGCATCGAGTTGGTTTTCGCCGATATAGAAACTTTCTTCTACATAAGCAGCTTTTAAAACCGGCTTTTTGCTTTTACTTGCTTTACTGAAATCTTTAATCAGTTTAGCAGGAGCATTTCCGATATTCGAAAGCAACATCGATGTTTCACCTTTAAGCGAACCGTAGATTTCAGTAAAATCAACAGCTGAGCTATCAAGTGCTTTTTGAAGCAATGTGTTTTTTACAACCAAAAGTTTAATATCCTGTTTGTAACACACACGACGCAATTCACTTGTTTCAGCAGCGTTTAAACCGCCTATATCAGCTAAATAGAAGTGAGCATACTCATTGATAGTTGACTCGAGTTGTTTTATAATAGCGCTTTTATCTTCCTTTTTCATAAATGTAAATTTTATTCTTCAATTGATTTTGGGTCTATTTTAATACCCGCACTCATTGTGCTTGAAAGATAAATGCTCTTAACATAAGTACCTTTTGCTGAAGTTGGTTTCAGTTTCATTAAAGTAGATACAAATTCTTTGGTATTGCCTACAATTTGTTCAGGTGTAAATGATACTTTACCTACAGAAGTATGTACGATACCATATTTATCAACTTTAAAGTCGATTTTACCTTGTTTTACTTCTTTAACGGCTTTACCTACTTCGTTGGTAACAGTACCACTTTTAGGGTTTGGCATCAATCCGCGAGGACCGAGCACACGACCTAAAGCTCCTAATTTACCCATGATAGCAGGCATAGTGATGATAACATCAACATCTGTCCAGCCTCCTTTTATTTTTTCGATGTATTCATCGAGTCCTACATAGTCAGCTCCTGCTTCTTTAGCAGCTGCTTCCTGATCGGGAGTACATAATGCAAGAACCCTTACTTGTTTTCCGGTTCCGTTTGGCAACGATACTACACCGCGTACCATCTGGTTGGCTTTACGTGGGTCAACACCTAAGCGTACATCAATATCGACAGAAGCATCAAACTTTGTAGTAGTAATTTCTTTTACTAATTCAACTGCTTCCTTCAGTGTATAGGCTTTTCCTGCTTCAATTTTCTCTGCAGCCAACTTTTGTTTTTTTGTCAGTTTACTCATTTTTAATTGAAGTTTTAATTGTTAATTGAAAAACTACCTTTTACGGTAATACCCATACTTCTCGCTGTACCGGCAACCATTTTCATGGCAGCCTCTAACTCAAAACAATTCAAATCGACCATTTTGTCGGTTGCAATCTGCTGTACCTGCTCCCAAGTGATTTCAGCCACTTTTTTGCGGTTAGGTTCAGCCGATCCACTTTTTAATTTAGTAGCATCCAATAATTGAATAGCTACCGGTGGAGTTTTTACAACAAAATCGAATGATTTATCTGAGTAGTAGGTGATAACAACAGGTAAAACTTTACCCGGCTTATCCTGGGTTCTGGCATTGAATTGTTTGCAAAACTCCATAATATTGATCCCTTTCGAACCCAAAGCAGGTCCAACAGGGGGAGATGGATTTGCTGCCCCTCCTTTAATCTGTAATTTAATAAGTCCAGCAATTTCTTTAGCCATAATAATCTGTTTTTTGTTGTTTTTGTGGAATGCGTAAGGTATGTAACGTACCTGACTATTCCTTTTCTACTTGCGTAAACGATAATTCGAGCGGAGTTTTCCGTCCGAATATCAAAACCATAACTTTGAGTTTTTTCTTATCTGAATGAACTTCCTCAACGATTCCGCTCAAGCCCGAAAACGGACCTGATATCACCTTCACGCTTTCGCCCACAATATATGGAGTCAGCATTTCTTCACCCACTTCCTGCATTTCATCCACACTACCCAAAATACGATTCACCTCTGATTGGCGAACAGGTATGGGCATGTGGCTTTTTTCTTGGAGGAAGCCAATTACATTAGGTGTGTTACGAAGACGATGAGTGGTTTCACCAATCAGATTAGCCTCGATCAAGATATACCCCGGCATACAACTACGTTCTTTTGTAATTTTTTTGCCGTTACGAATCTGATAAACTTTTTCAGTTGGAATTAAAACCTGAGCAACGTATTCACTAAGATCAGAATTTTTCATTTCTGCCTCAATATACTCTTTTACTTTTGCTTCCTTACCACTAATGGCGCGGAGAACATACCATTTAAAACCTGTTGTCTCTGACACTTTTATTCCTCCTTGTTAAAAATTTACGACAATGAATCGTAGATAATTGTCATGATCTTTTCAAAACCTAGGTCCATAACCCAAACTAACAGTGCAAGTATGATGGAAGCTATCAATACTATCACAGCACTATTTGTAAGTTCGGCTCGTGATGGCCACGAAACTTTCTGAACAAGTTCTGAATATGACTCTTTGATATAGTTTATTATCTTCATATTTATAAAATAGAATAAGCACGGGCAGAGAGGCTCGAACTCCCGACACCTGGTTTTGGAGACCAGTGCTCTACCAACTGAGCTACGCCCGTGTATTAACAGCCCTACCCTAACCCTCCCAAAAAGGGAGGGCTTTGATTAGCAGGGTTGATATTTTTTGCTCTCTAATTCCCCCTTCGGGGGTTAGGGGGCTGTTTAGTCTAACAATTCAGTAATCTGACCCGAACCTACTGTACGTCCACCTTCACGGATAGCGAAACGAAGACCTACGTTACAAGCTACAGGATAAATCAAAGTAACTGTCAATTCCAAGTTATCACCTGGCATTACCATTTCAGTTCCTTCTGGCAAAGTGATTTCGCCGGTTACGTCCAATGTACGGATGTAGAACTGTGGACGGTAACGGTTGTGGAATGGAGTATGACGACCACCTTCTTCTTTTTTCAAGATATAAGCAGCAGCTTTAAACTGAGTGTGAGGAGTTACTTTTCCGGGATGGGTAATAACCATACCACGTTTGATAGCTTCTTTGTCGATACCACGAAGTAATAAACCTACATTATCACCAGCTTGTCCATCATCAAGAATTTTGCGGAACATTTCAACACCGGTAACAACCGATTTCAAAGCACCCTGACCTAAGCCAATGATTTGAACTTCTTCACCAGTTTTGATTTTACCAGTTTCGATACGACCAGTTGCAACAGTACCACGACCTGTGATCGAGAATACGTCTTCAACAGGCATCAAGAATGGTTTATCAACATCGCGTTCTGGCAATAAAATCCAGCTATCAACGGCATCCATCAATTCCATTATTTTGTCTTCCCATTCTGGAACACCGTTCAATCCACCAAGAGCCGAACCACGAATAACTGGAGTGTTATCGCCATCGAAATCGTAGAACGAAAGCAGTTCGCGCATTTCCATTTCTACCAATTCCAACATTTCTTCGTCGTCAACCTGATCACATTTGTTCATGAAGATAACCAAGCGAGGAACGTTTACCTGACGAGCCAATAGAATGTGCTCACGTGTTTGTGGCATTGGACCATCAGTAGCAGCTACTACAATGATAGCACCGTCCATCTGAGCAGCACCAGTAACCATGTTTTTAACGTAGTCAGCGTGACCCGGACAGTCAACGTGTGCATAGTGACGTGAAGCAGTTTGGTATTCAACGTGTGCAGTGTTGATAGTAATACCACGTTCTTTTTCTTCAGGAGCATTGTCGATAGAATCGAACGAACGCAACTCAGAAAGTCCTTTTTTTGCTAATACTGTTGTAATAGCAGCGGTCAAAGTTGTTTTACCGTGGTCTACGTGACCAATGGTACCTACGTTAACGTGAGGTTTCGACCTGTCAAATTTTTCTTTTGCCATAACTCAAAGATTATTTTAAAAATTAATTATATGTTTTATAAAAGCTACAAAGTTGAGCTGTTGATGAGAATTGAACTCGCGACCTCTTCCTTACCAAGGAAGTGCTCTACCACTGAGCTACAACAGCATTAATTAAAAGAGCTTACGACCCGCTGGTCAGCTTTCAAATAAAAAATCGCTCATTTAATAAGAGCGGAAGACGGGACTCAAACCCGCGACCCTCAGCTTGGAAGGCTAATGCTCTATCAACTGAGCTACTTCCGCGAAATAATGCATAATTTAAAATGCATAATTAATTGTGAATTATGAATTATCAATTATGAATTGATTTTTGTGGGCAGTGAAGGATTCGAACCTCCGAAGTCGAAAGACAGCTGAGTTACAGTCAGCCCCAGTTGGCCACTTTGGTAACTACCCAAAAAATAACGTAATAATGTAAAATTTTGAAATGTAAAATAAAAATTTCAAGCTAATCTTACTTGTTTTTCATTTTTCATTTTTCATTTTTCATTGTTTTGAGCCTCTTGTCGGATTCGAACCAACGACCCCGAGATTACAAATCACGTGCTCTGGCCAACTGAGCTAAAGAGGCAAATGCTTGTATCATAGATACTTTAGCCGTTTAAAAAGCCGTTTAAATATTGCTATTCAAACGGCTTGCAAATGTACGAAATTATTTCGGACTACAAAACATTTCCGAAATTATTTTATTTTTTTGGCGCTTTTTCCTTGTATTTCTTTAATTGCTTTTCGAGTGCATCAATAGTGAGGTCGATAGCCTCTTCAAAAGTATCACAGGTTTTTGATGCAAAAAAATCAACATTTGGTGCTGAAATTTTTATTTCAGCCTCTTTATTGGTAGCTGTTTCAGGTTTTATTACTTTTAAATATATTTCGGCACTAATAATATCGTCAAAAAACTTTTCTAATTTCGACGTCTTCTTCGTAATGTAAGATTCGAGCGCTGCTGTTGCATCAAAATTGATGGATTGGACTCTCAGTTTCATAAATACCTCCTTTTTTTAATGTGCCCTTGGATGGGCATGTTTATATATATTTTGTAATTCTTCGAAGCTTGTATGCGTATACACCTGCGTAGCTGCCAGACTGCTGTGCCCGAGCAACTCTTTTACTGAATTAATATCAGCTCCTTCGTTTAATAATGTTGTTGCAAAAGTGTGTCGAAGTACGTGTGGACTATTTTTTTTCATACTGCTAACTTCCGACATAGTGCTATGAACAATAGAATAGACATATTTAGGATATAATTTCTTTCCACTGTTAAGTAAAAAAAGAAAATTGTCTATGTTCTGAATAGAATTGTTCCTTATGCTCATAAAGTTCCGCAGCTTAGTACAAAAATCATCGCTAATGGGTATAATGCGCTGCTTATTTCGTTTTCCTGTAACCTTTATGCTTTTGTTCGAAAAATCAATATCCGAATCCATAATCCCGATAAGTTCCGAAAGTCGGATACCGGTAAGGTAAAACAATTCTAATATTGTATGTTTCTGAAGCGATTCAAAGTCATTAGTGAGAAATGTATCGTCGAGCGCATGTTCCATCTCGTTCTGTTTAAAAAACGCAGGAAGTGGCTTATTTGTTTTGGGCAATACGATTTTTAACGTTGGATTTTTATCCGCTAAATTTCGAACGAGTAAAAAATGCCAAAATGTACGAAGCGTAGATATTTTTCGAGAGATAGTACGGGCATTTAATTTTTGCTTCATCAAAGCCAATATCCACTGCTGAATTGTAACATCGTAAATGTCGGCAGGATTAAATGTATCTATATCACAATCAACGAATTCGGCAAACTGCAACAAGTCATTTTGATACGACAAAACAGTATGAGATGAATAATTCTTCTCATACTGTATATATTGCAGAAATTCGTTTATCATAGCACTGTGCTTAATCTGCAACGAAAATAGAATAAATTTTTTGGAAATGCAAATTATTTCCAAAAAATAATTTATTCTAATTCAAAATTTCTTAATTTAGCTACACTGACCTTTTTTCTTACTTTCTACTTTCTACTTTCTAACTTCATCACCACAAGCCAATGATCCGAAACACGTTTTGTTTTAAAAGCCCGATACACCTCTAAAGTTCTTATATCCAAATCCGTCCAGCTCATTTTATTGATTATATTGGTTCTACCCTTATTTGTGTGGGTACAAATAAGTGTAGAACCATATTTATTAAATGCAGATTGATAACTTTCACTTTGAAAATAATGATTTAAAGCATT